>NC_020126.1:6960000-7282500 GCF_000331735.1 Myxococcus stipitatus DSM 14675
GAGATCGTCAAGCACCCGCCCACCTCCATCAACGGCGACGTCGCCGTGTGGGGTCCGCACTCGCAGCCCTTGAGCCTCATCACGTGGAAGCTGACCGTCACCCACACGCAAGGCGACACGTACTCGTGGGTGCTGGAGGCCAAGGCCAAGCTCGAGCCCGACACCGCCTTCAAGGCCGTGCTCTCCGGCTCGCACACCGCGGCCGAGGACGCGAACGGCGAGCGTCTCTCCGGCTACGGCTCCGGACAGTTCCTCATCGACTGGGAGCGGAACAACGCGCTGCCGGGCAACAGCGGCGGGCCGGAGGGCATGGCCACGTTGGAGGTCCGCTACTCGCGCAAGGCGCCGGATGCGGTGGCCACGGTGGAGGCGGACTTCTCGCGGTCCACGGGCGCGGGTGAGCAGGCGAGCGCGAACTACCGCTTCGCCCAGACGCCGGGCGCCGGGGGTGAGCTGGACTACGTGGTGAGGCAGAACCTGGATGTGGACCCGACGCGTTCGAAGCTGGAGCGTCTGGCCATCAAGAGCCGCTGGGAGCGCACGGGGGCGGGTCGCTCGGACATCAAGGTGTCGGGCGGCGACCTCTTCGGCGAGGCGACTGTCAACGAGTGTTGGGATGGCCGCTTCCTCAGTGTCTACTTCGCGGTGAGCTTCCGCCCGGATGTCGGCCATGGCACGGTGAACGCCTGCGGAAGCTTCCCCACGGCGGTCTACTCCACGCTGTAACGCGGCTCGCGGTAGTCTCTCTCGTGTGACAGCAACGCGGCAGCCAGCCCTCAGGGTCATCCAAGGCGGTCCTCTTCCGGACCGGCGCGACTTCCTGCGGGAGCTGTACACACGACATGGCGGCAGCGTCCTGGGGCGCTGCCGCTATCTGTTGAAGGATGAGGCGCGGGCGGAGGATGCGCTGCATGACGTCTTCGCTCGCGCCCTCTCCCACGTGGATGAGTTCCGCGCGGACGCCTCGCCCCTGACGTGGTTGATGAAGATCGCCACACACCACTGCCTGAACCAGCTCCGCTCGGAGCGCGCGGGATGGCGGCGGTGGTTCGAACGGGATGCGGCCGCGCGCCCGGAGGCCCATGGCGGCCCCGGCGAGATGGAGACGCGGGACCTCATTCGCAGGCTGCTGTCGAGAGTGGACACGGAGACCCAAGCGGCGGTGATTCACTACCACGTGGATGGGATGACGTTGGAAGAGGTGGCCGCGGTGGTGGGGCGCTCGGTGCCCACCATTCGCAAGAGGCTGGAGCACTTCGCCGCGCTGGGCGGAGAGGAGCTGAGGGTTCGATGAGCGCGCACGAGTCGGAATGGACACTGCGGCGCCTGCAGGCCGGTGAGCTGGTCCTCGCCGAGGCCGCTCGCGTCCGAGCCCATGCGGCGAGCTGCACCGCGTGCGGCGGTGTCCTGCGCGGCATCGAATCGAATCAGGCGCGCTTCGAGCAGGAGCATCCCTATGACCGGTTCGAGGCGGGGGTGGCTCGGGCCCTGGAGCGGCAGCAACAGCAGGCGGTGGTGAGGCCCGCGCCCCGACGCTGGGTGGGCACGGCGGTGGCGCTGGCCGCGTCGGTGCTGGTGGTGGTGCTGGCCCGTCCCCTGCTGCCGCAAGGCTCGGGGTGGGACCGGAGCAAGGGCGGCGACGTGGCGGAGCTGCGCATCGGCGGAGGCCCGGGCCCCCAACGCGAGGCCCGGCCCGACTCCCCCGAGGCCCTGGAGCCCGGAGAGCGGGTGATGCTGGGCTACAAGGCCGGCACGCACCGCTACATGGCCGCGGTGTCGGTGGATGCCATTGGCGAGGTGACGCCACTTCATCCGGAGTCCGGGACGAGCGCGCCGATGGAAGCAGGCTCGGAGGTGCACTGGCTGCAAGGCAGCTGGGAGCTCACGGGCTCGGGCATGGAGCGGGTGGTGCTGGTGATGAGCGATGAGCCCTTCACGGTGGAGTCACTCGTGGACGCGGCCCGGCGCGCCTTCACCTCGGCCCATGGAGACGTGGAGCGGATGACGTCGCTCGCGGTCCCGGGCGAGCAGACGCACTGGGTGCTGCTCAAGCCATGAGCCCTCCCCTGCTCTCGTTCTGGCGCGCGGTGGCCGCCATCCTGCTGCTCGTGGCCTCGGGCGCGAGGGCGGAGGGACTGCGCCGCTTCGCGCTCATCGTCGGCAATGACGAAGGGGGCGACGACACGCGGCCCCTGCGCTTCGCGCGCGACGATGCGAGGAAGATGCACGGGCTGCTCGCGCGGCTGGGCGGCGTGGCGCCCGGTGACGCGAAGCTCTTGCTGAACGAGTCCTCGAAGGACTTCCTCGCCGCGCTGACGGAGCTGGAGGCGCGCGCGCAGGAGGCTCGGGCCCGGGGCGAGCGCACCGCGCTGCTCGTCTACTATTCGGGCCACGCGAAGGACGGCACGCTGCGGCTCGGCAACTCCCGCGTGGGCTTCGAGGACCTCAAGAAGCGACTGTCAGCGACGTCCGCGGACATCCGCATCGCGATTCTCGACTCGTGCCGCTCCGGCGCGCTGACGCGCACCAAGGGCGCTCGCAAGGCCCCGGCCTTCCAAATCGAATCCGGCGCGGAGCGTGACTCCCGCGGCCTGGTCATCCTCACCTCGAGCTCGGCGGATGAGGACTCGCAGGAGTCGGATGCGCTGGGGGGCAGCTACTTCTCCCATCACCTGGCCAGCGGGCTGCTAGGTGATGCGGACCGCAGCGGTGATGGGCGGGTGACGTTGTTCGAGGCGTACTCGCATGCGTACGCCCGCACGGTGGCGGACACCGCGGCGAGCAGCGGAGGCGCGCAGCACCCGACGTTCAGCTACGACCTCGCGGGCAACGGCGACCTGGTGCTGACGGACCTGCGCGCGTCGGGAGATGGGCTCGTGGTGCCGGGCCTCGCGCCGTCGGGCACGTACTACTTCGTGGACTCGGCGGGGATGGTGGTGGCGGAGCTGGACAAGGCGCCCGACCTGGAGCGCCGCGTGGCGCTGGCCCCTGGGACGTACCGCGTGAAGCGGCGGCTCTCGGACCGGCTGCGCATCGGCGAGGTGGAGGTGGCGCGCGGCCGGCAGGTGGTGCTGGAGGAGACACGCCTGAGGGATGCGCCCTTCTCCGATGACCCGGTGAAGGGCGTGGCCTCCGCGGAAGGCGCCTGGTGGACGGTGGGCCTCTCAGGAGGTCTGCAGTCCTTCTTCGATGCCCCCACGCGCGAGTCGCTGTTCCTGTCGGTGGGCCTGTTGGGCGCGGAGGCGCAGCTCCACGACTACTTCCGCCGGGACTGGGTCTGGGGCGTGGACGTGGCGCTGGGTGGGAAGCAGGCGCTGCTCGCGCTGCCCACGCTGAGTGGTCCCGCCTACAAGTACTCGGTGATGAGCCTGGGCACGACGCTCAAGTCCGAGTGGCCGCGCGGAAGCATCGCGCCCTTCGTCGGCGTGCGCATGGCGTACCTCGTGATGCGGCGCGACTTCGCGGATGCGGCCTATCCCGACCAGAAGTACGCCATGTTCTCCCCTGGATTGGAGACGGGCCTGCGCTGGCAGCCCCTGCGGCGCTTGCACGTGACGGGACGTGCCCGACTCCACTACCTGCTCTACACCGTGGATGAGCAACGCTCGCTGGGCTTCTGGGAGCTGGGCGCGCTCGTCACGTATCAGCCTTGAAGGAGCATTCGATGCGACACCTGGTGCCTGTCTTTCTCTGTCTGGCCCTGGCCGCATGCGGCGGCGACTTCTCCAACGACGACCTGGAGTTCCTCAACGCCCTGCCCCAACGCCAGGACCTGGCGGCGACGGTCCCCGGTCAGGACAAGGAGGCCGGCGGGAGCCCCCGCATCGCGGGCAAGACGGCGCTCGCGGTGGGGCGGCTGGGGTTTCCGTCGGGCATCATCGTCGACACGGACGAGACCGGCCGGCGCTTCAACGAAGTGGTCGACTCGATGCTGGCCTCGCTGGAGACCATCCGCTCCGCGCCCCCCACCGAGCGCGAGCCCGACCGCCGCGTGTGGGGCCCCTACCCCGACCGGAGGGAGCGGCGCTTCGAGGCGCGGTTCGTGATGACACGCGAGGGCGAGCGCTTCGACTACCAGCTCCAGTACCGCCGCGGCGGCGAGGGCGAGGACGCCTGGTGGAGCTTCATCACCGGCTCGTTCCAGGCCAACGGCGGCATCCGCAAGGGGTCGGGCAGCCTCATCCTGGAGCTGCGGCGAGCGCGCGAGAAGGGCTTCATCCTGGGGCTCGACCTGCTGGAGCGCGAGGAGATTCATTACCAGACGCGGACGCTTCCCACGCGCGTGGAGCTGGTGTTCGTGAGCATGCAGCCCCTGCTCCTGCCCTCCAAGTACATCTACCGGCAGGGCGAGGGCGGCGTGGCGGAGATGACCTTCGAGCTGCAGGGCACCGACTTCGTGGCGGGAGGGCTGCCCGAGGACGTGGCGCTCACCACCCGCTGGTCTCCGGACGGCCGGGGCTCCGGCTCCCTGCGGATTCTCAAGGGGGACATCCAGGGCGCGCAGTACACCGAGTGCTGGGACAACCGGGGGCGGGTGACGTTCATCTCCCGGAGCTGGGACTTCCTCAACCCGACCGAGGGCGTGCGCTCGAGCTGTCCGGACATGACGGCGCTGGACCGGTGACCGGGCAACCCTTCGAGCGTCAGCGCGCGGGAGCCCCTGGGCTGACTACCCGGCTGGTATAGAGTCCGCCGCCATGAGCGAGCAGGACAAGAGCGGGCAGAAGGCGGCGCGGCCGGGGACCTGGGCCAGTCTCGCGCGGGCCATGGCCTCCTGGCGCACGGCCTCCGTCACGTTGCTCTCGTTCTCGTCGGGTCTGCCGCTCGGCCTCGTCTGGATTGCCATCCCCGACTGGCTGCGCAGCATCGGCGTGGACATCCGCGTCGTCGGCCTCATCACGCTGGCGCAGGCCCCGTGGTCCTTCAAGTTCCTCTGGTCCCCGCTCATGGACCGGTATGTGCCGCCCTTCTGGGGACGGCGCCGGGGCTGGATGGCGGTGGCGCAGGTGGCGCTCTTCGCGACGACCCTCGCGCTGGCGGGCGTGGGCAACCATCCCGAGGCCGCGTGGGTGGTGGGCGCGCTGGCCATGGCGGTGGCCTTCGCCTCCGCGACGCAGGACATCGCCATCGACGCCTACGCGGTGGAGGTGCTGCGCAAGGACGAGCAGGGCGTGGCGGTCGGCGCACGCGTGGCGCTGTACCGCGCGGCCATGTTCATCGCGGGCTCGGCCTCCATCACGCTCGCGGGCCGGGTGTCCTGGAAGTGGGTCGTCATCGGGCTGGCGGCGCTGTACCTCCCCATGCTCTTCGTCACCCGCTTCGCGCCGGAGCCCGAGGAGCACTTCACCCCGCCCAAGTCGCTCCGGGACGCCGTCTGGTATCCCTTCGTGGGCTTCCTCGCGAGGCACCGGGCGCTCGAAATCCTCGCGTTCGTGTTCCTCTACAAGCTGGCCGACAACCTCGGCGGCACGCTGCTGCGCCCCTTCCTGGTGGACATGGGCTACAGCGACATCCACCGAGGCGTCGCGCTGGGCACCATCGGCCTGTTCGGCACCATCGCGGGCACGCTCATCGGCGGCGCGTGGACGACGGTGCTGGGCCTGGGCCGCGCGCTGTGGGTCTTCGGGGTCATCCAGATCGTGTCGAACATCGGCTACGTGCTGGTGGCGCGCGCGGGTGAGCCCAACGTGATGCTGATGTACTGCGCCATCGGCTTCGAGCAGGTGACGCAGGGCCTGGGCACCGGCGCCTTCTCCGTGCTGCTGATGAGGCTGACGCAGAAGCGCTTCTCCGCCACCCAGTTCGCGCTGCTCTCCAGCCTCTTCTCCATCCCGCGCGTCGTGGCCGGCCCCATCGCGGGCTTCCTCGTGTACTCCATCGGCTGGGAGCCCTTCTTCTGGTTCACCATGGTGGGCGGAATCCCGGGCCTGCTGCTGCTCGCGCGCTTCGTGCCGCTGGGCGTGAGGGACCCTGACTTCGACGTGCAGAGCCGCCCCGTCGCTCGCGCGGTGAGCCGCTCCGTGCTCATGGGCAGCGCGGTGGTCTCCGCGGTGCTGGCCATGGGCGTGGGCGCGGCCCTCACCGCGCTGCTCACGGCGGTCCAGAACCTGCGCAAGACGCCGCAGGCGGGCTTCGACTTCGGCACACCCTTCGCCGCGTTGTTCCAGCCCGCGGGAGTCACGGACTGGGTGACGCTGGCGAGCATCGCGGTGTTCGGCTTGACGGTGGGCCTGCTCACCGCCGCGGTGCTCGCGGCGCGCTCGGGGGCCTTCTATCTGCCGGACGAGGAAGCCCCTCCGACGCCGTCAGGCGCCACGGGCACGTAGGGGACAGGGCGGGGAGGGTCTCGGTCCACCCGAGGACAGCACGCGGACAACGGGTGTTCTTTCCACGTGCCGTGCGCCTATGGTGGGCCCGTCATGGCCCATCCTCTCGCTGGAAAGCTCCCGCCGGAAGACCTCCTCATCGACCCCGAGAAGCTGCGCGCGCGCTACTACTCGGAGCGCCCCGACGTGGCCGTGCCCGAGCAGCGCGTCGCCTTCGGCACGTCCGGGCACCGTGGCTCCTCGGAGCGCACCAGCTTCAACGAGGCGCACATCATCGCGGTGACGCAGGCCATCTGCGAGTACCGGCAACAGCAGGGCATCGACGGGCCGCTGTTCCTGGGCATGGACACCCACGCCCTCTCCGCGCCCGCGCAGCGCACCGCGCTGGAGGTGCTGGCCGCCAACGGTGTCCAGGTGCGCTTCACCGACGGCGCCACGCCCACGCCGGTCATCTCCCACGCCATCCTCACGTTCAATCGCGGCAGGACGGCGGGGCTCGCGGACGGCATCGTCATCACGCCGTCCCACAATCCGCCCGAGGATGGCGGCATCAAGTACAACCCGCCCAATGGAGGCCCCGCGGACACGAATGTCACCGCGGGCATCGAGCGCCGCGCGAACGCGCTGCTCGGCGAAGGCAACGCGGGGGTGAAGCGCACGCCGTACGAGAAGGCGCGCACCGCCGCCACGGTGAAGCTGCATGACTTCATCACGCCGTATGTCGAGGACCTAGCCTCCGTGGTGGACATGGAGGCGCTGCGCGGCGGGAAGCTGAAGATTGGCGCGGACCCGCTCGGCGGCTCCAACGTCGCGTACTGGGAGCCCATCGCCGCGCGCTATGGATTGAACCTGCGCGTGGTGAACCCCACGGTGGACCCGACGTTCCGCTTCATGCCGGTGGACCACGACGGGAAGATTCGCATGGATTGCTCATCGCCCTACGCGATGGCGAACCTCGTCAAGCTCAAGGACCAGTACGACCTGGCCTTCGGCAACGACGCGGACTCGGACCGGCACGGCATCGTCACGCGCTCGATGGGGCTGATGAACCCCAATCACTACCTCGCGGTGGCCATCCACTACCTCTTCCAGAACCGGCCGGAGTGGAAGCCGGGCACCGCCATTGGCAAGACGCTGGTGAGCAGCGGCCTCATCGACCGCGTGGCCAAGAGCCTGGACCGCCGCGTCGTCGAAGTGCCGGTGGGCTTCAAGTGGTTCGTGGACGGGCTGCTGGAGGGCTCGCTGGGCTTCGGTGGCGAGGAGAGCGCGGGCGCGTCCTTCCTCCGCCGCGACGGGAGCGTCTGGACCACCGACAAGGACGGGATGCTGTTGGACCTGCTCGCGGTCGAAATCCTCGCGCGCACGGGCAAGGACCCGGGTGAGCACTACCGGGAGCTCTCCGGGCGGCTGGGCACGCCGTACTACACACGCATCGACCAGGCGGCCACGCCCGCGCAGAAGTCCATCCTGAAGAAGCTCTCGCCCGAGTCCGTGAAGGCCACGAGCCTCGCGGGTGAGCCCATCCTCCAGCGCCTCACGCGCGCGCCCGGCAACGGCGCCGACATCGGCGGCCTCAAGGTCGTCGCGGAGAATGGCTGGTTCGCCGCGCGCCCCTCCGGCACCGAGGACGTCTACAAGATCTACGCGGAGAGCTTCCGCGACGACGCGCACTTGAAGGCCATCCTCCAGGAGGCCCGCGCCATCGTCGACACGGCCTTCCAGGGCGCATGAAGCACGTCCTCATGTACGTGCTCGGCCTCTTCATGGTGGCCGGCGGCATCAACCACTTCGTGAACCCGCGCGTCTACGTGCGGATGATGCCGCCGTACCTGCCGTGGCATGGGCCCCTGGTCTTCTGGAGCGGCGTGGCCGAGGTGCTGCTGGGCGTGGGGCTGCTGGTGCCCGCGACGCGGACGGTGTCGGCCTGGGGGCTCATCGCCCTGTTCGTCGCCATCTTCCCCGCCAACCTCCAGATGGCGCTCCAGCCGGAGCGCTTCCGGAAGATTCCCCGTCCCCTGCTCTGGGCGCGGCTGCCCCTCCAGGGCGTCCTCATCCTCTGGGCCTGGGGGTACACCTAGGCGACAGGCCCCCCAGTGCCCCGAGGGGACGGCGCCTGTCCGCCCGCTACCCCGCATGTGCGTCCTTCCTTGACTCCCCCTGGGGGGCTCTTTAGGTTTCACCGTTTCCGTCGCCCACCGAAATCCAAGGACGTTCCATGGCTCGCGTCACAGTCGAAGACTGCCTCCCCCTCGTCGACAACCGGTTCGCGCTGGTGCTGCTCGGTGCGAAGCGCGCGCGTCAGCTGATGGCCGGCGCCCGCCCCATCATCGAGCAGTCCAAGAACAAGCCCCCCGTGCTCTCGCTGCGCGAGGTGGCGACCGGCCGCGTGAAGTTTGATCGCGACGTGCGCGAGGCGCTCTCCGGCAAGTACGCCGGCGAGGAGCCCCGCAAGTAGTCCGCGGTACCGAAGTCCTAGGTTCCCTTCCCCTCGGGTCCCACGGCCGGGGAAGGGGCCTCCGGAAGCAGGCCCTGTGCACGCATCCACCTCACGGCGCGCGCGGCCACGGCCTTCTCTCCCTTGTAGCCGAGCAGGGGCACCAACTGTCCCACCGGCACCCAGCGCACCTCGTCCACCTCCACGCGCGGCCCCGGCAACGGCCCCAGTGCCCCCTCCTGGTAGCGGAAGAGGAAGAAGTGGACGCGCTTGAAGATGCGCTGTCCCCGGAACTGGTAGACGTAGCGAATCTCCCCCAGCGGCGCGATGAGCGCGGCGGTGAGCCCCGTCTCCTCGCGGACCTCCCGGCTCGCCGTCTGCTCCGGCGTCTCGCCCGGGTCCACGTGCCCCTTGGGCAGTGCCCACAGAGGACGGCCATGGGGACGGATGACGACCACCTCCCAGGTGCCGTCACTCTCCCGGATGACAATCCCGCCTGCGGACGCCTCACGTGGCATGCCCACCTACCCTAACCGATAGCGAGGCGCCGCGGGGACTCAACCACCGTGGGCGAAGTGGCGAAGCTTCGCCTCCGCCCCCAGCCGGTAGGCATACCGGAGGTCCGTGAGCAGCCGGTCCAACCGCCGCTTCGCGACATGCCCCATCAGCCGCGAGCAGAACCGCTGCGAGAGCCGGTTGGCCTCCTGGTACCGCCAGCGCTCCTGGGAGGAGAGCCGCGCCCGGTAGGACACCCGCTCGAAGAGCCGGGTGAACAGGACCTGGGCCCACGCGCCCACGTCCTCGCCCCAGCGGTGCAGCAGGCACACCGCGAACTTGTCCACCTCCGCCTGGGCCTCCAGCTCCAGCAGGGACACCGTCCGCCCGTGCGCCGCGGTGTGCGCCATGTAGAGGAAGTGGCTGACCCCTTCCGCCACCTGGCAGTAGCCCGAGAGCTCCCCGTCCAGCAGGTGCCCGGGTGGGCTGGACTCGTAGGGCTTGAGCCTGTCGAGCAGCGCGGGCGACAGGTACAGCGCCAGCTCCAGCGAGTCCTCGGACTCGTGGACCAGCAGCTCCTCGTCGCTCCGCCCCGTGGCACCCAGCCGGACGGCGGCCTCCGTGTCCACCACGAAGACCTCCGCCCGAGCCTCACAGGTGAAGCCGTAGATGGCCTCCAGGTGGTCCTGAACGCGGCCAATCATCACGCCTCCGTCCCGCTCTCAGTTGGGAAGCTGCCCCTTGGAGGTCCGCGGCATCATTCCCGCGTCCACCAGCACGCGCTCCAGCCGGTCGCTGCCCGTGCGCGCCCACGTCTCGTAGACCTTCAGCGCCCCGCTGGGCCCGGCGCTCACCATGCCCCGCGCGGCAATCTCCTCCAGCACCTCCACCACCGAGCGGAACTTGTCGTGCAGCTCGCGGTACATGCCCGCGAAGCCCGCCCGAGGCGACAGCTCCGCCACCTGGCCGTACGCCGTTCCGCCCATCTGGATGTAGTAGTCGGGCCCCACCACCCCGCCCTCCAGCGCGCCGGAGAAGAACCCGACGGTGTAGAGCGAGACGTCTCCCAGTCGCCGCAGCGTGCGGATGCGAGCCTCCCGCTCCTGCTGCAGCGCCTGGTGGTACAGCACCGCCAGCGGCTCATGGGCACGGCGCCCATCCTCCTGGCGGTCGAACAAGGTGTCCGTGCTCGCGAACTCCGCCAGCAGGTTCACCAGGTAGAACTCCGTCACCTCTTCCAGCCGCACCCGCTGACGCGCCGTGACTTCGTCGAGGAGCGACTTGAAGAACTCCTTCAGAGACAGGGACGCCACCAGTTGACTCATCGACACTCCCGTCCACCCACCCGGCCATCCCTCGGCCTTCGGGGATGACGGAACGGTAGCAATGTGTCCGGAGCGTCGCAAAACAGGCCCTCAATGATTCCGGGCACTTGCGCTAGCACTCGTGCCTTGCGAGTGCCAATTTCCAGGCCCAGGGCACGCGCCGGCGGCAGACGCGTCACGGCGGGGCTGCGAGTGAAAAAGGACAGCAATGCCGGGCAGTTGGCAGCTCGGAGTGCGCCCAGCCCGCGTGGCTTGACGGGTCGACTTCGCTGGTTATTATCCGCCGCGACTGGGCGTTAGCACTCGTGAGGTACGAGTGCTAATGCCGCGGGCCGTCACGGCCCATCTTCAACCCCAGAGGCGCCATGGCGCCGGCCGGAGTTCCCGGACGGTGGGCGCCCATCAAGGAGCAGACCATGAAGATTCGTCCCCTGCAGGATCGGCTCATCGTCAAGCGGGTCGCCGAGGAGAACAAGACCAAGGGCGGCCTCTTCATCCCGGACACGGCGAAGGAGAAGCCCCTCGAGGGCAAGGTCGTCGCCGTCGGCAATGGCAAGGTGCTGGAGAACGGCTCCGTGCGTCCGATGGACATCAAGGCTGGCGACACCATCCTCTTCAGCAAGTACGCCGGGACCGAGATCAAGCTCGACGGCGAGGAGCACCTCATCCTCCGTGAAGAGGACGTGCTCGGCATCCTCGACAAGTAATCCGCTCCCACCCCTTTCTAAGGAATCTCCATCATGGCGAAGGACCTACTTTTCGACGTGCGCGCCCGCGAGGCCATCCTCCGTGGCGTCAACATCCTGGCCGACGCGGTCAAGGTGACCCTGGGGCCCAAGGGCCGCAACGTCGTCATCGAGAAGAGCTTCGGCTCCCCCACCATCACCAAGGACGGTGTGACGGTGGCGAAGGAGATCGAGCTCGAGAACAAGTTCGAGAACATGGGCGCGCAGATGGTCAAGGAGGTTGCCTCCAAGACCTCCGACGTCGCCGGTGACGGGACGACCACGGCGACCGTGCTGGCGCAGGCCATCTTCCGCGAGGGCGCGAAGCTGGTGGCCGCCGGTCACAACCCCATGGACATCAAGCGCGGCATCGACAAGGCCGTCGCGGTCATCGTGGCCGAGCTGAAGAAGCTCGCGAAGCCGACGAAGGACAAGAAGGAGATTGCCCAGGTCGGCACCATCTCCGCCAACGGCGATGCCACCATCGGCCAGATCATCGCGGACGCGATGGAGAAGGTCGGCAAGGAGGGCGTCATCACGGTGGAGGAGGCCAAGGGCCTGGAGACCACGCTGGACGTGGTCGAGGGCATGCAGTTCGACCGCGGCTACCTCTCCCCGTACTTCGTGACGGACCCGGAGCGGATGGAGGCGGTGCTGAACGACGCGCTCATCCTCATCCACGAGAAGAAGATCTCCTCGATGAAGGACCTGCTCCCCATCCTGGAGCAGGTGGCGCGCGCGGGGAAGCCGCTGCTCATCATCGCCGAGGAAGTTGAAGGCGAGGCCCTGGCCACGCTGGTCGTCAACAAGATCCGCGGCGTGCTGAACGTGTGCGCGGTGAAGGCGCCGGGCTTCGGCGACCGCCGCAAGGCCATCCTCGAGGACATCGCCACCCTGACGGGCGGCCGGATGATCGCCGAGGACCTGGGCATCAAGCTGGACACGCTGACGCTCCAGGACCTGGGCCGCGCCAAGCGCGTCACGGTGGACAAGGACAACACCACCGTCGTCGACGGCGCGGGCAGCGAGCAGGAGATCTCCGCGCGCGTGAAGCAGATCCGCGCCCAGGTGGAGGAGACCACCAGCGACTACGACCGCGAGAAGCTCCAGGAGCGTCTGGCGAAGCTCGTGGGCGGCGTGGCCGTCATCAACGTCGGCGCGGCCACCGAGACGGAGATGAAGGAGAAGAAGGCCCGCGTGGAGGACGCGCTCAACGCGACCCGCGCGGCCGTCGAGGAGGGCGTGGTTCCTGGCGGCGGCGTGGCCTACATCCGGTGCCTCAAGGCGCTGGACGGCCAGACGTTCGTCGACGGTGAGAAGTTCGGCGTGGACATCATCCGCCGCGCCGTCGAGGAGCCCCTGCGTCAGATTGTCGGCAACGGCGGCCTCGAGGGCAGCGTTGTCGTCAACAAGGTCAAGGAGGGCACGGGTGCCTACGGCTTCAACGCCGCCACCGGCGCCTACGAGGACCTGCTGGCCGCCGGCGTCATCGACCCGGCCAAGGTGAGCCGCACCGCGCTGCAGAACAGCGCGTCCGTGGCCTCCCTGATGCTCACCACCGAAGCGATGGTGGCCGAGCGTCCGAAGGAGGAGAAGGACATGCCCGCCGGCGCCGGTGGCATGGGCGGCATGGGTGGCATGGGCGGCATGGGCATGTAGTCGCCCCCACCCCGGCTCGTCCGGGGTGACTGCTCCACAGGCGGCCTCCGGTTCCTTTCAGGGAACCGGGGGCCGTCGTGCTTTCATGCCCCTTGGTGGCGCGCGCAAGGCCACGCCCTTACGTTGGGAATGAAGGAGGCATCAACGTGAAGCCCGTGAAGATCTACACCACGAACTACTGTGGTTTCTGTGTCCGCGCGAAGGACCTGCTCAAGCGAAAGGGCGTGGACTTCCAGGAGCTGGACGTCACTGGAGACGACGACACCCGAGCGAAGCTCGTGGAGATGAGCGGAGGCCAGCGCACGGTGCCGCAAATCTTCATCGGCGACACGCACGTGGGCGGCTACTCGGACCTCGCCCAGCTCGACAAGGACGGCAAGCTGGACACCCTGCTCCAGGCCTGACGCCGCGGGCAGGCGGGCGGACGCCCGGCCGGGGCCGCCCGCCACCGCGGTGCATAGCTTCACCCCAGGGAGCACCACCCTTTCTCGGGAGGCGGCAATGGCAGGTGAAGCAAGGCAGGCGGAGCGCCGGGACGTCCACCAGAGCGTCATCAGCGCGCTCTACCACCTGCTCAAGGGTGCCTCGGCGGCGGAGCGGTTCATCCAGGAAGCAGAAGCCGCGGGAGACCCGGAGCTCGCGCAGTTCTTCCGCGACTGGAGTGAGGAGCAGCGCCACCTGGCGGAGCGGGCGAAGAACCTGCTCGGTACGCGCATGGCCGCCCTGCGCACGCCGGTGAGTGCTCGCAGGCGCGCGGACAAGGCCCCGGCGAAGGCCGCCGCGGAGCGCTCCTTCGCCAACATGGGCGTGAAGTCCGGTGGCAACCCGTCCGATGACGGCGTCGATGAGCGGTCCAAGGAATCCTTCCCCGCCAGCGACGCTCCCGCCACGTATTGACGCAAACCCCGCGCGTGACACTGGATTCGCGCGGGGTGTTCGTCTTGGATGCCGGGCCGTGAGTCGCGAGCGGCCCTTCCCACTTCCACCAGCAGCGCACGGCCCGTTGGACGGCCTCCACCCGGGCCCGTCGCGGCCCGGGTTCGCGCGGCGGACACCGTGTGGTGGTGGACATTGGAAAGCCTCGTGGGAACACGCTTTTCTGGTGTTCCTGGGGCCATGCCCGCTCGCCCTCCCCCACCCCCAGTCTCGAGCCATCCCGCTCGGGGCGTCGATTCCACAGAGGGCGCCCGTGCAACAGCCTTCTGGGAAGATTCTTCCACGCATGTTGCCCTGACGGCGGGGCACGCGCAGACGGTGCGACGGGCTTGCCCGCCCGGTCTCCTCGCACCTAAAGAGGACCCATGATGGAACCCAGGCCCGAGGTCACCCAGACCACCCAGACGGACAAAGAGGAAGGCCGCACCACGCGCGTCCCCATTCACGAGTGGACCGTGGAGGTCGTCTCCGGCCCCGACAAGGGCAAGAAGGTGACGACGCAGGACGGCCTGGTTCGGGTGGGCTCCGACCCCGCGAGCGACCTGGTGTTGACGGACACCACGGTGAGCCGTCGCCACCTGGAAGTGGAGCGCACGCCGCGCGGACTCCTGCTGCGCGACACCGGCAGCCGCAACGGGACGTTCCTCGACGGGCGTCAGGTGCTCCAGGCGTACCTGGGGCGCGGCGACAAGGTGGAGCTGGGCAAGACGAAGCTGGCGGTGAAGGTGTCCGCCAAGCCCACCGAGGTGGAGCTCGCGGGGGCGGAGTCCTTCGGCGCGCTGGTGGGCTCCTCGGAGAAGATGCGCTGGGTCTTCACGGAGCTGCGCCGCGTGGCCCGCGAGGACATGAGCCTGCTCATCGAGGGTGAGACGGGCACCGGCAAGGAGCTGGCGGCGCGCGCGGTGCATCAGCATTCGGCGCGGCGACACGGCCCCTTCAAGGTCGTCGACTGCAACCTCATCTCCGAGGAGAAGGCGGAGCGCGAGCTGTTCGGCGGCCTGCGCGCCAGCGACGCGGAGGACAAGGAAGCCCGCGGCGTCTTCGAGGCCGCGCGCGGTGGCACGCTCTTCCTGGATGAAGTGGGCGAGCTCCCGCTGATGGTGCAGGGCAAGCTCCTGCGCGTGCTGGACGCGCGCGAGGTGCCGTCGCTGGATGGGCAGCCGGTGCCGGTGGACGTGCGCGTCATCGCCTCCACGCACCGCAACCTGGAAGAGGACGTGCGCCAGGGCCGCTTCCGCGCCGACCTGTACTTCCGCCTGGCGGTCGCGCGGGTGCGCCTGCCGCCCTTGCGCACGCGCCGCGAGGACCTGCCCTCGCTGGCGCAGGCCCTGTCCCAGACGCTGCGCGCCAGCGTCACGCTCACGCCGCAGACGCTGGCCCTCTTCGAGGGCTACGACTGGCCGGGCAACGTGCGCGAGCTGCGCAACGTGCTGGAGCGCGGCGCGCTGATGGAGGAGACGGGCAACACCAGCTGGCTGGACTTCCTCGCCCAGCCGTCGCGCCGTCCGGAGGGCCAGCCTCCCGGCAACCACGTGGCCACGCTCGTCACCGGCATGCCGTACCACGAGGCCAAGGACCGCGTGCTGGCCGACTTCGAGCGCCTCTACTTCGCCGAGGTGATGCGCACGGTGGGCTTCGACATGAAGGCCGCCGAGCAGCGCACCGGGCTGTCCATGCAGAGTCTCTACCGCCTGCTCAAGAAGAACGGGCTTCGTCTCAAGGACCTCAAGAACGCCGAGGGCCTGGAGAAGTGAGTGCCCCCTCGCAGTCCTACCCCAGGGAGAACACCCGCATGTTGCGTCGTCTCGCCGTAGCCTCCATCGTCTTCACCGCTGCTTGCGCCGGTCAGCAGAAGCCCGCTGAAACGGCCGCGCCGAACGGCAAGCCGCAGCCCAAAGAGGAGCGCGTGCGCATTGGCAACCAGCCCGCCTTCGACGTGGCCACCTGCTTCCCCCGCGACCTCGCCCTGCCCCCCGCCAACCAGGCCGTGCTGGTGGGCGCCATCCTCACCACGCGTCCGGAGGTCATGGAGTGCCTGGTGGACCCCAAGAGCCGTGGCACCGCCGAGAAGACGGTGGTGACGGTGAAGACCAGCGTGACGGACACGAGCGCCACGCACGCCGTCACGGGTGAGAACCTCAGCCCCACCGGCCAGGCCTGCATCCAGGCCGCGGTGGACAAGCTGGTCAAGCCGCCGCTGATGAGCAAGGGCGCCCAGCCGGTGGAGGCCACGGCCACGTTCGAGCACGAGACGACCACCAGCGCGAGCGTCAAGTTCGGCATGAACGAGGGCTCCGACTACTCCGGCGCCATCCGCCTGGCGCAGCCGGGCTGGTGCGACTGCTACGCCAACTTCAAGGACTCCGCGCCGCCGGTGCTCACCGCGCGCGTGACGCTGACCAAGGGCCAGCCTGTCTCCGAGGTGGCGTTCGACCCCTCCGGCAGCACCGAGGGTGACCAGGTCGCCGCGTGCTTGAAGACGAAGCTCGCCGCCGTTCCGGCCAACGCCGCGTCCGACAAGCTGACGTACCCGCACCGCTTCGTGCACTTCAACTCCGCTGGCAGCGAGACGGCGACCACGCTTCCCGCCAACCTGCGCTTCTTCCAGCTCGAGCTCATCCGCAACCAGCGCGCCGCCGCCGCCGCCATCGCCCTGGGCGCGCGCATGGACACCGCGCTCGCGTACGACAACGTCGTGAAGAAGTTCAACTCGACGAAGAACTCCGGCCTGCTGGATGAGATGGTCAGCAAGTGCAAGGCCTACGTCGACGCCTCGCAGGGCGTGGTGAAGGCGCTGGAGGCGCAGCAGTCCGTGGACCAGGCGTCCCTGACGCTGGTGCAGGAACTGAAGGCCACCGACGCCGAGGGCTGGACTCCGGTGGAGACCGCCGGCAAGGCGTCCCTGGAGACCACGCAGCAGGACCTGACCAAGGCCAACGCGGAGGCCCAGGCGGCCCCCGGCATCTGCCCGAAGGTCAACTACGGGCCGAAGAAGAAGAAGTAGCCGTCACCACGCCCCTGGCGTGAAACGCACGAAGGCGCGGGAGCCCGGAAGAACGGGGCCCGCGCCTTCTGTGTTTCCAGCCTCTGTGTCTCCCGAGCCGAAGCTCCCGGGGCGCCCTGTACGGCCAAGGCGTCCCGGGTCGAGCCCGGGGGCGACTTACGCGGACATCTTGTCGTCGTTGGCCGCGGTGGCCTCGCGGATGCGCACGCTGACGAGCTTGGAGATACCCGGCTCCTCCATGGTGACGCCGTAGAGGGTGTTGGAGACCTCCATGGTCCGCTTGTTGTGCGTGATGAGGATGAACTGCGACTGGCGGCTCATCTCCTTCACCATGTCGTTGTAGCGGCCCACGTTGCCCTCATCCAGCGGCGCGTCGACCTCGTCCAGGAGGCAGAAGGGCGTGGGCTTGATGAGGAAGATGCCGAAGATGAGGCCCACGGCGGTGAGGGCCTTCTCGCCACCGGAGAGCAGGTTGACGCTCTGGAGCTTCTTGCCCGGCGGCTGGGCGACAATCTCCACGCCCGGCTCGCCGTTGGGGCCGTCGCTGGTGAGCACGAGGCTGGCGCGACCTCCGCCGAACAGGCGGGGGAAGATGGCCTGGAACTTCTCGTTCACCACGTCGAAGGTCTGCTTGAAGCGCTCGCGGCTGGTGGCGTCGATGCGCTGGATGGCCTCCTTGAGCTGCTCCATGGAGGACAGCAGGTCCGTCTTCTGCGCCGTGAGGAAGTCGAAGCGCTTGGCCAGCTCCGCGTGCTCGTCGATGGCGGTGAGGTTGATCTCCCCCATCTTCTCCACCTGCCCGCGCAGGTCCTTCAGCTCCGCCTCCGTCTCCGGCGTCAGCGACGGGAGCAGGTGGTAGTTGTGCAGCTCCAGCGCCAGGTCCACCTGGTGCCGCTCCCGGATGCCCGCGGACAGGTGCTCCAGCTCCAGGGCAATCTCGCGCTCGCGCAGCGAAATCTGTGACAGGCCCTGCATCAGCTCCTCCACCCGGCCGCGCAGCTCGCGGAACTGGGTGTCCTGCTCACGCACCTCCACGGAGGCCACGGTGTGCGCCGAGCGACGGGCCTCCAGGCCCTCCACGGCGACGCGATGCTCCTCCACGCGCTCGGAGAGCCCGGCCTCCGTCTCCGCGATGCGCTTCGCCAGCTCCTCGGTGCGCGTGCCACCCTCGGCCAGCGTCGCCTGGAGGCGCGCCACGCGCGTCTCCATGTCCCGGCGCTGCGTCACGAGGCTGTCCAGCTCCTTGCGCGCCGACTCGCCGCGCTCGCTGCCGGCGGCGACCTTGATGCGCAGACCCGTCAGGTCCGCGTTGGCCATCTCCGCGCGCTGGCGCAGCGACTCCTGCTCGGAGGCCAGCTGCTTGACGCGCTCCTCGCGGCCCTCGCGGTCCGTCTGGCCGTGGGCCACCTCGCCGCGGCTCGCCTCCTCCTCGTGGCCGAGCGCCGACTGGCTCTGCGCCAGCTGGGCCTCCTCCTGCTCCTGGGCGCGCAGCCGCTCGCGCACGCGCGCGAGGTCCTCGCCCGCCTTGTGCAGGTCCTTCTCCTGGCTGGCGAGGTTCACCTCCTCGGTGTGCTGGTTCTTCGCCAGCCCCTTGAGGACGCCCTCCGTGTGGCCCATCTGCTTCTGCAGCGTGTAGTGCCGGGTGAGGATTTCGTTGTAGCGCTCCTCCACCCGGGCGACCTCGGTCGCCAGCTCCGCGATTTCGCGCTTCTTCTGCAGCGCGCCCACCGCCGCGCCCTCGCGCTCACCGCCGACGATCGTCCCGTCCGCGCGGAACACCTCGCCGTCCTGCGTGACGAGCGTGCACACCGGGCCACCGGCTTCCGCATAGGCCCGCGCCGCCGCCACGTCCTGGACGATGATGACGTCGCCCAGCAGCAGGCGCACCACCGGCGCCAGGGCCTCCTCGTGCGTCACCTCGCGCAGCGCGTGGGCCAGCACGCCCGGGCGCTCGAAGTCGGGCTCCAGCACCGGAGGCAGCAGCTCCAGCGAGGGCACGGGCAGGAAGCTGCCGCGGCCTTCCGCGTGGCCCTTGAGGTAGTCAACCAGCTCCAGGCCCTTGTCGCGGCTCTCCACGATGACGTGCTGGAGCCGCTCGCCCAGGGCCGCCTCCACGGCGCGCTCGTAGCGCGGCGTGACGGTGAGCACATCCGCCACGAGGCCGAAGATGCCCTGCTCCCGGGCCACCGTGCCCGCGCGCACCATGACGGCGCGCACGCCCCGGTCGAACCCGTCGTAGTTCTTCTGGATGTCCTCGAGCGACGAGAGGCGGCTGCGCTTGTCGCTCAGCTCCTCGCGAAGCGCGATGACCTGGATTTCGTTCTCCGTGAAGGCCGCGCGGGTCCGGGTGAGGGCGTCCTCTTCCTGCCCCTTGCGCTCGGCGAGCTCCGCGGCCAGGTGCCGGGTGTCCTCCACCCGTCGGGCCACGTCGCCACGCACCGACTCGAGCTGCGTCTCCTGCGCGCGCAGGCTCTCCAGCTCCGCCTGGAGCTTGGCGCGGCGAGTCTCCAAGTCAGCGCGCTGGCGGGCCAGGTTGACCAGGTTGCTCTCGTGGTTGGCCAGACGCGCGGCGACGGCCACCAGGCCCGCGCGCTCCTGCTCCAGCCGCAGGGCCACCTCCGTCTGGAGCTGGGTGACACGGCGCAGCTCCTCCTGCGCCACCTGCATCGACACCTCGTCTTCCTTCCACGAGCCGGCGATGCCAGACAGCTCCGCCTCGCGCGCGGCCATGGCGTCGGACATCTCCGCCTGCTTCGCCAGGAGGCCATCCAGGTCCGTCCGGGCCTGCGTCACGCGGGCGTTCGTCTCGTCATGGTCGCGGCGGCCATAGGCCAGGTCCTGCGAGTCGCGCTGCAGCGCGCTCTCCTTCGCGTGGACCTCCGCGGCCAGCGTCTGGAGGGCGGCGGCCTCCGCTTCCAGCTCCGCGCGGCGCCGCGTGATGCCCTCCTCCAGCTCCTTCACGCGGTCCAGGCTGTCGCGCTCCTCCGTGCCCAGGTTGGCCAGGCGCGACTGGAGGACCTGCTTCTCCGCGAGGAGCTCCAGGTGGCGGTGGCTGGCCGCGTGCAGGTCGATGTCCCGCATGCGCGCCTTGAGCTTCTTGTACTTCTCCGCCTTCTTCGCCTGGCGAGACAGCGCGTCGAGCCGCTTCTCCAGCTCGGTGGTGATGTCCGTGACGCGCAGGAGGTTGGCCTCGGTGGCCTCCATCTTGCGCTCGGCGGCCTTGCGGCGCGCCTTGTACTTGGTGACGCCCGCGGCCTCCTCCAGCAGGTGGCGCCGGTCCTCCGGCTTGCTGGAGACGATGAGGCCCACGCGGCCCTGCTCGATGATGGAGTAGGCCTTGGTGCCCACGCCCGTGCCGAGGAACAGCTCGGTGATGTCGAGCAGACGGCACTGCGTCTTGTTGATGAGGTACTCGGAGTCGCCGTTGCGGAACAGGCGCCGCGTCACGGTGATTTCAGCGAAGCCCTGGTACTGGGGCGCCAGCTGGTCCGTGTCATCCACGAGGAAGGTGAGCGACACCTCCGCCATGGACAGGGGCGGCTTGTTCTCCGAGCCGTTGAAGATGACGTCCTCCATGCCACGGCCACGGAGGTTCTTCGCGCTCTGCTCGCCCATCACCCAACGGATGGCGTCGACGACGTTCGACTTGCCACAGCCGTTGGGGCCGACGATGCCTGTCACCCCTTCATCGAAGGTGAAGACGCTCCGCTCCATGAAGGACTTGAAGCCTGTGATGTCCAACCGCTTGATACGCATGCCAGCGGGCTCCTGGGGGACGCGCGAGGTACGAGTGAAAAGTGAGCGCGAGGCCGAAAAATCGGCCTCGGAACGATTTCTGGAGGACTACCAGCCGGTTCCCAGGCGATCAAGCGTGACCATGCCTCGCGTGGCCATACGTTCGGCTGCTTGCCCTTTTGGCGGGCCTGGCCAACCAAGGAAGGTCCGCTCCCGGACTTGCACCCTGGCCACCCCACCCTACCTTCCCATTGACTTTTCCGGAGGTTGCCTACGTTCCAGCCCTTTCTTGCCGTGATGCTCCTCATGGGAGCGTCCCCTACGCCGGAGGTAGCACCCCGGTCTGACACGCAGGCGGTGGAGGCGCCGGCGGCCTGTCCCAACCCCTACTTTCCCCTCGAGGAAGGGCTGACGCTGACCTACCGGGCGGGCACCTCCTCCACGTTCGTGATGAGCACCCACGGGGTGACGCCGACGCCCGAGGGGCTGCGCGGCAAGCTCCTGGTGAAGCTCAAGGACCGGCAGGGCGAGACTGAAGCAACCTGTAGCGCCGAAGGCATGAGCCTGGGCCTGGGCGGCCTGGAGGGCGCGCTCCTGTCGGCGTCCGGCATGGAAGTGCAGGTGGTGAGCTCCGAGGGCGTGGCGGTGCCCGCGCCGGCGAGCCTGGTTCCCGGCGGCACGTGGAAGAACAGCCTCTCCGTCAAGCTGCGGCCTCCGGCGAGCAAGACGGGCGGACTCCGGCCCACCATCTCCACCACGTTCGACAAGGCGGCCACCGTCGAGGGCGAAGAGGACGTCACTGTGGCCGCGGGGACCTTCAAGGCGCTCAAGGTGCGCAACGTCGTCACCGCCAGGGCCACGCGTCCAGGCGCCGAGGGCCGCTCCATGGAGACCACCGTCTGGCTCGCGCCCGGCGTCGGAATCGTCAAGCTGACGACAGCCGACGGCACGGGCCTGGAACTGCTCCAGGTGGAGCGTCCGCGCCCCGCTCAGGCCAAGGCCAGCACGAAGGCGAAGCGGCCCCTCAAGAAGGCCGCCGCGGCCGACAAGAAGCCTCCCGCCGAGCCGTGAGCCCCTGGCGGGCTCAGGCTCCGGAGGACTCGCCGCCGGAGGAGGACGCGGGCGGCACGTCTCCGGTCCCCGCCGCGCCCTGAGCAGGGTCGCCTGGCGACGCCGCGGGCGCCTCCGTGGGCGAGCGCGGCGCGGCGCGGGACTGAGGCTCCACCGTCACCCGCACGACGCGGGGTCCGTCGACCTCCTCCACCTGGATGCGCCACATGTCGAGCTTCAGCGAGTCGCCCTTCTCGGGAACCCGCCCCAGCCGCGTCATCAGGTAGCCGGCAATCGTCGTCACCTCGCCCTCTTCGTCCTCATCGAGGTCGAAGTTGACGTCGAGCCGCTCCTCCAGGTCATCCAGCTGCGCGGTGCCGGGCAGCTCGAAGCGTCCCCCGGGAAGCGAGCGAACCTCCTCCACCCGACGCCCCAGCTCGGCCACATCGCCGACGACCTCCGCCACCACGTCCGCGATGGTGACGAGGCCCGACGTCCCGCCGTGCTCATCCACCACCAGCGCCGTCTGACGGCGACGGCGGCGGAACTCCGCGAGCAGCTGCTCCAGCGTCGCGTTCTCCGGGATGAAGAGCACCGGACGCTGCACCTGCGCCAGGCTGCGCAGCTCGCCTCGGGACAGGAGGAAGAAGAGGTCCTTGGCGTTCACCACGCCTTCCACCTCGTCCAGGTTGCCGCGGCACACCGGCAGCCACGTGTGGCCCGCCGCGCGCGCGTCCGAGATGCACTTCTCCAGCGGCTCCTCCACGTCCAGGAACTTCACCTGGTTGCGAGGCACCATCACCTGGCGCGCCGTCTTCTGCGCCATCTCCAGCGCGCGCTCCAGGAGCTCCGCGCGCGCCGTGGTGATGGCCCCCGCCTGCGCGGAGCTGTGCAGGATGACGCGCAGCTCGTCTTCGCTGTGGGCCTCGTGCGCCTCTCCCACCGACTGGAGGCCGAAGACGCGCAGCACCCACGCCGCCAGCCCGTTGAGCAGGACGATGGCCGGGTAGAAGAGGAAGTAGAACGCCCGCATCGGCAGCGCCACCGCGAGCGTCGTCGCCTCGGCGCGCTGAATCGCCAGGCTCTTGGGCGCCAGCTCCCCCAGCACGATGTGCAGGAAGGTGATGATGCTGAAGCCGATGACGACCGACGCGGTGTGAGCCAGCGTCGTGCTGCCACCCTCGGGCACCAGCTTCGTCAGCACGGGCTCCAGCAGCTTGGCGAAGGCGGGCTCACCCAGCCAGCCCAGCCCCAGCGAGGCCAGCGTGATTCCGAACTGCGTGGCGGAGAGGTACGCGTCCAGCTTCTCCACCATGCGCAGCGCCTGGGCCGCGCCCGGCTGGC
Organism: Myxococcus stipitatus DSM 14675; assembly: GCF_000331735.1. Classification (GTDB taxonomy): domain Bacteria; phylum Myxococcota; class Myxococcia; order Myxococcales; family Myxococcaceae; genus Myxococcus; species Myxococcus stipitatus. The sequence goes on from NC_020126.1 coordinate 6,983,034, forward strand.
CTTCGTCCACCAGCGACTGGAGACGCGTGGCGCGAATCTTCACGATGGCGAACTCGGTCGCCACGAAGAACCCGTTGGCGAAGACCAGGAGGATCGCCAGCCCCAGGAACACCCATTCCATTCCCATGGCTCAGAACAGCGCTTCGAAGTCGGCGTCGCCCTTGAGGGCGTCGAACATGGGGTCCGTCGACAGCCACCCCATCACCTTCTGCCGGTCCGCCGTGAGCGCCGCCTTCAGGTACTGCACCGCGTCCTTCGGTCGGCCCCAGAGGGCATACAGCGCGGACAGGTTGTAGTTGAGCAGCAGGTCTTCCGCGTTGAGGGCGCGGGCGCGCTCATAGGCCCGCTCGGCCTCCGCGTAGAAGCCCTTCTGCGCGTAGCAGATGCCCAGGTCCAGCTGCGCCTCGAAGTTCTCCGCCTCCAGCCGCACCACTTCCTTGAGCAGCGTGATGGCGGAGCGGTAGTCGCCCTCGTCCATCATCAGCGCCGCCAGCTCGTGCCGGGGGAACGCGTCCTGCGGGTCCAGCTCGATGGCCGCCTGGAGCTCGCGCATGGCCTCCTCCACCCGCCCCTGGTCCGCGTACGTGAGGCCCAGGTTGAGGTGCGCGTCCGGATACTCCGGATCCAACTCGATGGCTTCCTTGTACTCCTCCACCGCCATCTCCCCGGCGTGGGTGGAGAGGAAGCAGGCCAGGTTGTAGTGCGCCGTGGCGCTCTCCGGCTCCAGCTTCAAGGCGGTGAGATACTCGCCGAGCGCCTCGCGGAAGAGCTTCTTCTCCGCGTAGACGGTGGCCAGGTTGTCGTGCGCGTGGGCCGAGCTCGGGTCCAGGTCGATGGCCTTCTTGAACTCCTTGATGGCCTCGTCCAGCCAACCTCTATCCGCCAGCTCGATTCCACGAGTGTTGTGCTCGTCGGAGAGCGCGATGTTGTCCTTTTCCCGGGCCATGAGAGCGCCGGGCAATCTACGCGCCGCGCAAACGCGGGTGCAAGGTAGAGTTTCCCTCCGCCCATGCGCCACGCCGCCTACCTGCTGTTGCTGTTCTCCGCCTGTCATCCACGCCCCGCCGCGGTGACGGACGCCCCCGCCCCCACCCCCTCGGCGCAGGCCCAGGCGGCCCCGGAGGACGCTGGCACGCCCGCCGCCGTCCCCCTCCCCCTGGACGCCGGCGCGCCCGTCCGCCCCATCACCCTCCTGGTGGGCGGCGACGTGACGCTGGGCCACAACCACCAGAAGTGGTTCGACGAGCAGGTGGCCAAGGGCCGCTCCCGGGAGGAGCTGCTCGCCTACGGCTTCAAGGAGGTGCGGGCGCTGGGCGACGCCTCCGACGCCTTCATCGTCAACCTGGAGTGCCCCTTCACCGAGGGCGGCGAGAAGCTGGCCAAGAACTTCAACTTCCGCGCGAGGCCGGAGCTGGTGGGCGCCCTCCTGGCCGGCGGGGTGGACGTGGTGAGCCTGGCCAACAATCACCTCATGGACTACGGCGCCCAGGGGCTGGTGGACACCCTGGTGACGCTGGAGGCCGCGCGAATCCCCTACTTCGGGGCCGGCCGGAACCTCGCCGAGGCGCGCAGGCCCGCCGTCATCACCGTGGGCGGCGTGCGCGTGGCGCTCCTGGGATACTTCTTCCTGGGCGAGCGGAACATCGAGCCCCCGGAGGTCTACGCCACCGAGACGACGCCAGGGGTCGCCGGCCACTTCTCCGACGTGGACGTCATGGAGCGGATGCTGCGTGAGGACATCCTCGCCGCGAAGCACCAGGCCGACGTCGTGTTGCCCTTCTTCCACTGGGGCCGCGAGGGCACCTACGTCCCGGAGCCCTATCAAGTCCGGCTGGCCCATGCGGCCATCGACGCGGGCGCCGCGGGCGTGCTCGGCAGCCACCCCCACGTGCTCCAGGCGATGGAGCTGCACCGGGGGGCGCCCGTCGTCTACTCGCTGGGCAACTTCGTCTTTGGGGGGAACTGGAACCCGCGCGACAAGCGGGGAGCCCTGTGGAAGGGCCGTTTCGGTCCGGGGGGTTACCTCTCCAGTGAGGTGTTCCCGCTGCGCACGGACCGTTTTCCGGAGCTCCCCTTCCAGCCCGTGCCCGTCACCGGGGAGGCGGCCGAGGAGGTGTTTCGACTGCTGGTCAACAGCTCCGCGACGATGGAGCGTATGCTCCCCGAGCTGGAGCCGTGGGCCCGACCGGCTCCCTCCCCCTCGACTGGAGGGAGGGAGTAAGCGGCGCGTCAGACCTTGTTGTTGGACTGGCCCCGCTTGGCGCGGGTACGGCGGCGCTTGAGCTGGGCCTTCCGACCCTTCGCGCGGTTGGCGACCTTCTTCTTGGAACGATTTCCCTTCTGGGCGGGCATGTGGAAGGACTCCGTGTGGTGATGTGAGACCGACCGCCTGGACACAAAACGTCGGCGGTGAGGGCGGCCCTTCTTTCATGCTACCGCCCGAGCGGCCAAGGAATTTCTTGACTCCGTCCGCCCTTGCCAGCAGCCGGACAAAGGGGCAATACCCCCGGAACGACGATGATTGACAAACTCGAAGACGTCGAGCGCCGGTTCGAGCGACTCACCGCGGACCTGTCGAACCCCGACGTACTCGCCGACTCGGCGAGGCTCCAGAAGGTCTCCAAGGAACGCGCGGGCATCGAGAAGCTGGTGGAGACGTTCCGCACGTACCGCCAGGTGCTCGCCGACCTCAAGGAAGTGGAGGCCTGGCTGGAGAGCGGCGGCCCGGACGAGAAGAGCTACGCCCGCGAGGCCCTGCCCGGCCTGAAGGAACAGCGCGACACGCTCGAGAGTCAGCTCAAGGTCCTGCTCCTGCCCAAGGACCCCAATGACGACAAGAACGTCATCCTGGAGATTCGCGCGGGCGCGGGCGGCGACGAGGCCGCGCTGTTCGCCGAGGAGGTCATGCAGATGTACCTCCGCTACGCGGACACGCGGGGGTGGAAGTCGGACATCATCGACATGAGCCCCGGCAACGCGGGCGGGGTGAAGGACGCCACCGTCACGCTGTCGGGCGATGCCGTCTTCAGCAACCTCAAGTACGAATCCGGCGTGCACCGCGTGCAGCGCGTGCCCGCCACGGAGACGCAGGGCCGCATCCACACCTCCACCATCACCGTGGCCGTCATGCCGGAGGCGGAAGAGGTGGATGTGAAGATCAACGAGGCGGACATCGACCGCCAGGCGATGCGCTCCACGGGCTCCGGCGGACAGAGCGTCAACACGACGGACTCCGCGGTGCGCCTGACGCACCGTCCCACGGGCATCGTCGTGAAGTGCCAGCAGGAGAAGAGCCAGCTCAAGAACTACAACATGGCGCTTCGCATGCTCCGCGCGAAGATCTACGAAATCGAGCAGGAGCGCATCCGCTCCGAGCGAGACTCGACGCGCCGCTCGCAGGTGGGCACGGGCGACCGCAGCGAGAAGATCCGCACCTACAACTTCCCGCAGGACCGGCTGACGGACCACCGCATCGGCCTGACGGTCCACAACCTGCCAGCCGTGATGACGGGCGACATCGAGGACATCATCACCGCCTGCCGCACCTTCTACCAGGCCGAAGCCCTCAAGGCGCAGACGGGCGGCGGTCCCAGGTCCCAGCCGGAAGCATGAGCAGCGAGACCTGGACCATCCGCAGGGTCCTCACCTGGACGACGCAGCACTTCGAGAAGCGTCAGGTGGATGCCCCCCGCCTCACGGCGGAGATCCTCCTGTCGCATGTGCTCAAGACGGGCCGCGTCCGGCTGTACGTGGACCTGGACCGCCCGCTCTCCAAGGAGGAGCTGTCCTCCTTCCGAGCCCTCATCGAGCGGCGCCTGTCGGGCGAGCCGACGCAGTACCTCACGGGCACGCGCGAGTTCTACAACCGCGCCTACAAGGTGGACGCCCGCGTCCTCATCCCCCGGCCGGAGACGGAGCTGCTCGTGGAAGCCGCCCTGCGCGTGCTGCCCAAGGACGCCCCCGCGCGCGCCCTGGACGTGTGCACGGGCTCCGGCTGCATCGCCATCAGCCTCGCGGCCGAGCGGCCCCAGCTGGCCGTGACGGCCACGGACCTGTCTCCCGATGCCTGCGCCCTGGCGCGGGAGAACGCGGAGACACTCAAGGTCTCCGACCGGGTGACGGTGCTGCAGGGAGACCTGTTCTCCCCCCTGCCCCCGGACGCGCGCTTCCACGTCATCGTCTCCAACCCGCCCTACATCGCCACGCATGAAATCGCGGGCCTGTCGGCCGAGGTCCGCCGCGAGCCCAAGCTGGCGCTGGACGGAGGGCCGGACGGACTGGTCGCCCTCAAGCGGGTGGTGAGCGAGGCCCGGAAGTGGTTGGAGCCTGGCGGCCTCCTTGCATTGGAGATGGGGGAGACGCAGGGCCCCGCCGTCCTGGAGCTCCTGCGCGCGGCCGGTTACGAGGACGCGCGCGTGGAGAAGGACCTGGAGCGGCGGGAGCGCATGGCATTTGGGACACAGCCCGCGGCCAGCGGGCCACAGGGCTGAGGGCCGGAAGAATCATGGACAAGATCGTGATGAAGGGCGGCGCCGAGCTGCACGGCGAGGTTCCCGTGTCGGGCGCGAAGAACGCGGCGCTGCCCATCCTGGCCTCCGCGCTGCTGGCGGATGGCACGTCCACGTTCCGCAATGTGCCGGACCTGGCCGACGTCGCCACCATGCTCAAGGTGCTGCGCACCATGGGCTGTGGCGCGGAGCGGCTGGAGGGCCGCAAGAAGGACGTCTGCGAGGTGGGCGTCAACGGCCACATCACCCCGGAGGCGCCGTACGACCTGGTCAAGACGATGCGCGCCAGCGTGCTCGTGCTGGGGCCGCTCGTCGCGCGCTTCGGGCGGGCCCGGGTGTCCATGCCGGGCGGGTGCGCCATCGGCGCGCGGCCCATCGACCAGCACCTCAAGGGCCTCAAGGCGCTGGGCGCGGAAATCCACCTGACGGAGGGCTACGTGGAGGCCCGCGCCAAGCAGCTCAAGGGCGGCACCGTCAACTTCGACGTCATCACCGTCACGGGCACGGAGAACGTGCTGATGGCGGCCGTGCTGGCCAAGGGCCGCACCGTGATGGAGAACTGCGCCCGCGAGCCTGAAATCGAGGAGCTGGCCAAGGTCCTCAACAAGATGGGCGCGCGCATCGAAGGCGCCGGCACGTCCATCATCACCATCGAGGGCGTGGAGGGCCTCACCCCCGTGGAGCACGCCATCCTCCCGGACCGCATCGAGGCGGGCACGCTGCTCGTGGCGGCGGCCATCTCCGGCGGCAACGTGCTGGTGAAGCACGCGGTGCCCGAGCACCTGGACGCCGTCATGGACAAGCTGCGCGAGGCGGGGTGCACGCTGACCGCGGAGGCCGGGGGCATCCGGTGCAAGGCGCCCAAGACGCTCACCTCGGTGAACATCACCACCACCGAGCACCCGGGCTTCCCCACCGACATGCAGGCGCAGCTCATGGCCCTCATGTGTGTGAGCCAGGGAACATCTGTCATCAGCGAGAACATCTTCGAGAACCGCTTCATGCACGTGCCGGAGCTGCACCGTCTGGGCGCGGACATCACCATCCAGGGACACACCGCGGTGGTGAAGGGCGTGAAGACGCTGAGCGGCGCGCCCGTCATGGCCACGGACCTGCGGGCAAGCGCTTCGCTCATCCTGGCGGGCCTGCGCGCCGAGGGGCGCACGGACGTCAGCCGCGTCTACCACCTGGACCGGGGCTATGAGCGACTGGAGCGCAAGCTGCGTGCCCTGGGTGCGGACATCCGGCGCGTCAAGGCGAAGGCCTGAGGGGCACGGGGCCTGACGACCCCGGACGGCGCGTTGCCAACAGAAGCGGCAACGTGGGTTGCATCCGAAATTTCGCGCGACCTATCATTCTCCGACCACTGGGGACATCGCTCCCCCACTGCAGGAGAATGAACAGCGCCATGGATTGCCCCAGCTGCAACGTCGAGATGACCGATCTCGCGGGGGATGAACAGACGTTGCGAAAGTGTGGAGAGTGCGGCGGGCTGTGGACGGACGCCGCGGACCTGAACCGGCTCCTCCTCCACAACAACCTCCCCGGGCTGGAGAGCCAGGGCGGCAAGGTCGACACGCAGGCTCTGACGGGCCAATGCCCGGACTGCAAGGTCGACCTGGTACGCGTCGACGGTGGAGACCGGCAGCACCCACTCCACTACGACACCTGCGAGTCCTGCGGTGGCATCTTCCTGGAATCGGAGTTCCAGGACGCGACGAACGTCGACGTCGCCACCAAGGAGATCATCGACTTCTTCCGCCACTTCAGCGGCAAGCGGAAGCAAGCCGCCCTCTGAGTCGGGCGGCCGGGCGGCGGCGCCTCGGCGCTCAGGGTTGGCCGCGGAATGCGCGGCCCCACTCCTCGGCCACCGCCCCTTCCAGTTCCAGTGTGGCTCCAGCCGGGCTGCTGCCTTCCGGGGCGGCTCGCTGGAGGCGTGCCGTCACCCGTCCCTTGTTGGGGACCTCCAGCGTGAGTCGAGTACCGGACAGTGCGTAGCTGCCCGTCACGGAGCTCGGCTCGCCGCCCTCCAGGGGCTCGTACGCGAAGCGGAACGTCCCATCGACGAAGAGGGACAGGAAGCGGTCCGGGGCTCCTTCCAGTCCGCCGAACCAGGTCCCCAGCAGGGGGGCCAGGCGAGCGTCGTAGCGCAGGCGCGGCGCGAGCCACGTGCCGTTGAGCGCCTTGCCCCCCGAGTAGAAGACCAGGTCCGTGACACACACCGGAGCGCCCTCGCGCGCGCCGGCGAAGCGCTCCACCACCTCCAGCGTGAAGCGGTTGCCCGTGAGGGCGGGGCTGATGGGGACCACCTGGAGGCCGCGCTTGTCCTCGACCTTGAGGCTCTTGGCGGAGCTCACGCTCGTGAGGGTGAGCTTCTTGGCGCGCGCATGGGCCTTGTATGAAGCGCGGTCCGTTCCATCGCCCGTGTAGACGCGCACCTCGTCGATGGAGACGACGTCCTTGAAGCCGATGGTGACGGGCGCGGGGGTTGCTCCCGAGGCGCACCAGGCGGTGGTGTCGCGGCCATCGAGCAGGTGGAGGGGTGAGTAGCGCTCGGGTTGGCGCTCGCGCTCCAGATAGTCGGAGGCCTGGGCGTAGCCGGGGGGAGCGTTGGACGCGGCAACGGCGGCGGTCGCCAGCAGCGACAGGACGAGGGGGATGCGGACCATGGGCCCATCTTGGATCGCTCCGCGCGGGGGGCTCCAGTCCCCGGCCCGTCAAGGCGGAGCGCGGCGAGCCGGGCCTGGGGGGCGGATGAAAGCGCCCGCCGGGGTGTTGGGGCGCTTGACACCCGGACGCCGCAAGGAAGTGATGCGGCCCGATGCGGAGAGACAACGTGAAGCGACGCTGGGGGTGGGTCTGTGTGTTGGCCGCGACGCTGGTCGCCTGCAAGGAGGACAAACCCACCGAGGTCCCCGACGCGGGGCCCGTCGAGACGGGGCCCCAGGCACTGACCGAGCAGGAGCCCAACGAGCGGCCCGAGCAGGCGCTGACGCTCACGCGCGACAGCACGGTGACGGCGGACCTGTCGGCGCAGCCGAACAAGGTGGACGAGGACTGGTACCGGCTCGCCCCGTCGTCGCCTCGGATGGTGGACGTCACCGTGTCGGGGTTGCCGGGCGGGGATATCACCCTGGAGGTCCATGACCGGGACCGCAACCGGCTGGCCTCCATCAACAGCGAGGGCGAAGGCAAGCCCGAGCGCTTCCCCAACCTCTACGTGGAGACGGAGCGCTGGCTGCGCGTCGCCCCCGCGCGCAAGGGCGTGGGTGGGGCCTACACGCTCACCGTGACGATGCGCGCCGCGAATGACGGCGAGGAGCACGAGCCCAATGACCGCGCGGTGGACGCGGTGGGCCTCCCGCTGGGTCAGACGGTGACGGCCTACCTGGGCCACGCGGGCGACGAGGACTGGTACCGGGTGGAGCTGCCCGAGCCCACCGTGCCCTCACCTGACACGGCCTCTCCGGACGCCTCCGTGGCGCCGGAAGGTGCCGAAGGTGTCGCGCCCGCGCCGGGCACCGAGGGTTCCGCCCCCCAAGGGGCCGCGGCACCCGCGCAAGGCACGCCTCCCTCGAGTCCCTCCCCTGCCCCCGAGAACGCCGCGGCGACGGGGACCGGCGAGGAAGCCACGGCGCCGCCGTCACCCACCGGGACCTTTGGTGGGGGCGAGCCGCCTCCCGCGGGCACGGAGACGGTCGCGATGACGCCGGACTCGGGGACGGCGCTGCCGCCGGAGCCGCCGTCCGTGGCGCTGAAGATCGAGCTGTCGGGGGTGGAGGGCGTGCGGCCGGAGGTCTCGGTGCTGTCAGCGGCGGAGGCACCGTTGTTCTCGCTGCGTGGCAAGGAGGGCGAGGCCCTGTCGCTGCGCAACATCGGCGTGCGTGCCACGGACCGGACCGTCTTCGTCGTGGTGAAGGGGGGCTGGACGGGGACGGGCAAGGAGGCCCGCCGCACGTTCAACTCGAGCGCGCCGTACACGCTCACGGTGACGCAGGAGGAGGCCGGGGCGAACGCGGAGCTGGAGCCCAACGACGAGCTCCACAAGGCCACGTCGCTGACGGCGGGGAGCTACCGCGAGGGGTTCATCTCGCCCAAGGGAGATGTGGACCACTTCGTGCTGCGCACGACGGAGCCGGTGCTGGCGAAGGTGGAGCTGTCGGGCGTGGAGCGGCTGGACCTGGTGCTGTCGATGGTGGAGCCGCCCCAGGGGGACGGCAAGCAGGAGACAGTGTTGCTGCGCGCCAACGACGGTGCGCTGAAGGAGCCCGAGCGGCTCAACAACGTCGCGTGCAACGGGAGCTGCTGGTTCCGCGTGGAGGGCGCGTCGCGCAAGGTGGACGGCAAGTGGGTGAAGGACTTCGAGAACGCGGAGAAGCCCTATCGCATCAGCATCACCACGGTGCCGGACAACGGTGGCGAGGAGCGCGAGCCGAACAACACGGTGGAGCGGGCGCAGGAATTGACGCCTGGCAAGGCGGTGCGCGGCACGGTGTTTCCGGTGAAGGACACGGACTACTACCGGCTCGACCTGTCGGACCGGCCGGTGCGCACGCCGCTGAAGGCGACGCTCCTGGGCATCCTCAAGGTCGACGTGGGGCTGTACCTGCATCGCGTGCAGCCGGATGGGAAGCTCTCGCTCGTGCAGACCGCGGACCGCGCCAAGGGTGACCAGCCGGAGAGCATCCGCTACAGCGCCGAGCCGGGCGTCTACCTCTTCGAGGTGCGCGACGCGAAGAACCGCGAGGCCAACTTCCAGGACTCGTACCAGCTCACCGTCGAAGAGGGCGAGTAGCACGCGGGTGAGGGAGTGAGTGGCCCCGGAGGAGTCGAGAACCGGGGCCCTCGACGCATCCGTCGTCAGGGGCCGCTACGATGGGCCCATGTACAAGGGCGCTCTCTTCAGCATCGAGGACACGCGGTCCGGCGCGGTGGAGACGCAGCGGGTGGCGTTCAGCGAGCGTCACTGGAAACGCGAGCAAGGTGTCGTCATCGGCTCCGCGGAGGACTGTGATGTCCGGGTGTCTGGCCCGGGCATCACCGCGCACCATGCCCGGTGGTACACCGGCGGGCACCACATCTTCGTCTGGGTTCTCGACGAAGACGCCGTGGTGACCTCCAGCCGAGGTGACACCTACCGAGGTGGAGACACCCTGCGCGTCGACTATCGCCCCTTCACGATGGGGCCGTATGTCTTCAGTGTCGGGTTCGACTGAAGGCGCCGTCGCACCACCCTCTCGGTGGAGACACACTGCCACGATGAGTGATTGAGACACGGGCCCCCCTCACCGTCCTCCCGGGAAGCAACGGCCTGCGACACGGAAGTCCTCGGGGCGAGGTAGGGTTCATCCCCATGAAGCCCACACCTGGAGACATCTTCGCTGTCTACACGCCTCGTCTCAATGGCTACACCGCGGTGCAAGTCACCGCGGTGAAGATCGACGAGAAGAGCGAGCAGGCCGCGGTCCTGACCCTGGACTGGGTCGGCCCCACCTTGCCTGATGCGGCGGCCGTGGCATCGATGGTGCCCGCGACCTTCAACTTCTTCTTCTGGAAGGAGCACCTCGAGCACCTCTGGGTCTCCCTGGAGATTCCACGCGGCTTCACCCTCGTGGGAAACAAGCCCCCGCTCGTGGACAAGGAAACCAAGAGCTACGGGGGCTGGCCCTCGGGTGACAGCCTCTACCGGCAGCGCGAGTGGGAGGAGATTCCGAAGGAGAAGCGGGACGTCTTCAAGGCCCTGGCCGACACACGCGACAAACAGGTGGTCCTCAAGCTCGGCGAGAGGGAACTGACCCGCTCGACCCAGCGGCTCCATACCGAGGAGCTCCAGGCCGCCCCCTCGTTGTCCGCGTTCGACGTGCTGCCCATCCTGACCTTCGTCGGCTGCGATGCACCCGTCCCGGGACTGTTCGACTTCGTCCGCAACCGTCCCTTCGTCTATGAGGCGGACCTCACGAATCACGGTGAGCGCGTCGTGGACCTCAGAGGGTCTCGCCTGAGCAGGCTCCGCCTGGACCTCACCGGCGTCCATGAGCTGTACCTGAACCATGGATTGAACGAGCTGAGCGCGTCCGGCACGCTCAGCCCCGAGCTGAAGATTCATGCCGAGGCCGATGGAAATTGGCTGACCTTGTCCATGAAACAGCTGGTGACGGACTGGTCCGGACTGACCAACCTGGACAGTCTGCATCTCAACCCCGCCAAGGACGTGGATGTCTCGGCCATCGTGCGGCGCTTCCCGAAGCTGACCGAGATACGCATCTGGGGGGCCCCTGGATACCTGAGGAACACCGCCGAGCTCGCCGCGCTCCCCTCGCTCCAGGTGCTGACCCTGAACGAGATGTTTGGCATTGGAGCCGACGAGTTCCCTGGCCCCGAGCGCTTCCCCAACCTGGGCCGGCTCTGGATGACCAGCATCCCCGCGGACCTGGCCGCATCCGTGAAGAAGGCCTACAAGGCCGCGACCCGTGACGGACTGGACCTGTCCGTGCGGCAGCCGCGCAAGGCGGAGTGGCTGGCCGAGAACCTGGACAATCCCTTTCGCATCTGGGACGGGGCGGAGAACATCACTCCCGCGCAGGCCAAGAAGGCCGCGACGCTGTATCGACAGGCCCGGTCGGCGGCCCTCGCGGCCGCGTCCGAACACAAAGGCTCTCAAGCACAGCTCGTCTCCGCGCTCACCCCCATCGTGACGGCCTACGTCCAGGGCTTCAACAAGCTGGATACAAAGGGCACCTTCATCTACACCGAGGAGCGAGAGCACATCTACGTCGCGCTGATGGGCATCTGCGACGCGGTGGATGAACGGCTCAAGTCCGTGGGTGGCCCATCGGCGGAGCCTGTGGACCGCGATGCGGTGACCTCCGTGATGGATTCGATTCGCGACTTCTAGACAGCCCCACAGCGGCGCGCCGCCAGGATGTGTCTGGATTGTCTTTCCACATCCTGGGGCGCCCGGAGCCCTCGCTCCGGTTCGATAGCCAAGCCAGACAAGCAAGACCCGCAACTCAAGCCACGCCCCCTCCTCCTTGCGGCTCCACCTGGACAGACGCCCTGTCTCTCTTTCCAGGGGAGCCTTGACACTCTTCCGACAGGTACAGGATAAACGTGCCCCGTTCGAGGAGGGGGCTTGCACTGTCAGAATCATTCGTCCGCGCCAGCGGTGGCCACGTGCGTCGGCTGCGCTGAGGCATTTTGTGAGAATTGCCTCGTACCCATGGGCGCCACGCGTTACTGCGGTGACTGCAAGGTCATGGCGGTTCCCGCCTCCGCGCTGACCATCACCCGCCAGTCGGAGTCCGCGGGTCGTGCACTGGGGTTGTCCTTCCTCGGCATCGTCTGCTTCGGCTTCATCGTGGCCCCCATGGCCATCAGCGCCGCGCTCGCCGCCCGCAAGGAGATTGCCCAGGACCCGTCGGTGGGAGGACTGGGCAAGGCCAACGCCGCGCTGGTCATCGCGCCGGTGGTGTTGCTCCTCTCCGTGCTCAACGTCATCGTGCGCATCAAGGGGTTCGCCAAATGATGCCGAACGCTCCCGCGTCACAGTCGGGTCCGGAGCCCTTGACCTCGCCTTGCCGCAACCACCCCACGGTGCGCAACGAGGAGGGCTGCGCCCGCTGCTACGAGACCTACTGCTCGGTCTGCTTCTTCGACCTGGACGAGGGCCCCGTCTGTCCCCCGTGCATGATGCGGCCGCCCGCCGGAGGCCCCAAGGGGGCGCTGCTGTATTCGCTCGGCGGGTTCGGCTGCGCGTTCGCCGCGGCGGCCTTCCTCGGCACCATGGTTCTCTACGGCGTGATGACCGGAGAGGAGCTGGTGGACCCCTGGGCCACCCTCATCGGGATGGCGACGATGCTGGCGTGCTTCGGCGGCATCGCGTTGTCCTTCATGGGCCGCGACCTGAGCCGCGGGACGGGCGCGACGCTTCCCATGGTGGGGATTGTCGCCAACCTGCTGCTGACTCTCGTGTTCGTGCTGATGAGCATCATCGGCTCATTCATGTAGTGCTTGTTTCTCGTGGAGCCGACGCGATGGGAATGATGACGGTCGAGGTCTGGGATGCGACGGGGGCCAAGCGTCAGCAGGTGGAGCTGCCCGATGACGCCCCGGTGAATCGCGTGCTGGTGGTGCTGGTGGAGAAGATGCGTCTGCCGCGCCAGAGTCCGGACGGCCAGCCGATGAGCTACAAGTTCCATCACAAGGCCAGCGGCCTCCAGCTGCTCGACACCCAGACGCTCGCGGAAGCGAAGGTCCAGACCGGTGACGTGCTGCGGCTCCAGCCTGAAATCACGGCTGGAGCACGTGCCCCGTGAAGGTGGAACTGAGCGAGGGGCGCTTCAGCCGCTTCGAGCTGATCGAGTGGTGGGACCAGCAGCGGCTGGCCCGTGCCCGCGTGCTCGTCGCGGGCGCCGGTGCCTTGGGCAATGAGGTGCTCAAGAACCTGGCGCTGCTGGGCGTGGGCCAGGTCGTCGTGGTGGACATGGATGTCGTCGAGACCTCCAATCTCTCTCGCTCCCCGCTGTTCCGCCCCCGGGATGCTGGCCGGGCCAAGGTGGACGCGGTCGCGGAAGGCGCACGCGCCATCTACCCGGACCTGCGGGTGCATCCGCTGCGCGCCAACGTCGTCCACGACCTGGGCCTGGGGCTGTTCCGCTGGGCGGACGTGGTCATCGGCGCGCTGGACAACCGCGAGGCCCGTCTGGCCATCAACCGCGCCTGCTACCGCGTGGGCCGGCCTTGGATTGACGGGGCCATCGAGGTGCTCTCCGGCGTCGCGCGTCTGTTCGAGCCTCCCGAGGGCCCCTGCTACGAGTGCACGATGAGCGAGCAGGACTGGCGTCTGCTCGAGCGGCGACGCTCCTGCAGCCTGCTCAACCGGCAACTGGAGGAGATTGGCAAGGTGCCGACGACGCCCACCACGGCGTCCATCATCGCCGCCATCCAGTGCCAGGAAGCCGTGAAGCTGCTGCACGGCCAGCCCACGCTGTCCGGCGCGGGCTTCGTCTTCGACGGACTCACGCACCAGTCATACGTCACCCGCTATCAGCGCAACCCGGACTGCATGAGCCATGACCCGCTGGAGCGGCTGGAGCAGGTACCCCGCTCGACAGCGGACGTCAGCGCGCGCCAGGCGCTCGAGTGGGCCCGCGCGGCGCTCGGCCCCGGCGCGGTGCTCGAGTTCGGACGCGAGCTGCTCCAGGGACTCGACTGTCCGGGCTGTGGTCGCGAGGAGCGGCTGTTCCGGCCCCTCTCCCAGGTGACCGAGGCGGATGGCGTCTGCGGCGCCTGCGGAGTGCGCCGCGCGCCCAGGCTCTTCCATGGGCTGAGCGGCGATGAAGACTTCCTGGACCTCTCGCTCGCGGAGCTCGGCTTGCCGCCGTGGGACGTGGTGGTGGGTCGAGCGGGAGAACGCGTGATGGGGTTCGAGCTGTCGGGGGACCGGTCCCGGGTGCTGGGGGCGCTGGACAAGGAGGGCGTATGAGCGGAGCCGTCAAGGGCGCGAAGGCGAGGGACTCCGTGCGCGACTTCCCCGGGGGCGCCGTCGCGCCGGAGCCGGGCGAGCTGCGCATCGCGATGGAGAAGCAGCCCTACGCGCAGATCATCGGCCACGCCGTGCTGGAGCCGGACGTGGAGGTCTGCGGCGTCCTGGTGGGGCGGCTCCTGGAGGATGCCCACGGTCCCTACCTGAGCATCACCCACGTGATTCGGGGTGAGGCCGCCAAGCAGGAGGGGGCCCAGGTCACCTTCACCCATGACACGTGGAATCACATCCACCGGGAGATGGACTCCAAGCACCCCGACGAGCAGATCGTCGGCTGGTATCACACGCATGGTGGCTTCGGCATCTTCCTCTCGGAGATGGACACGTTCATCCACCGCAACTTCTTCTCCCAGCCGCACCAGGTCGCGTACGTGTACGACCCGCTCGCCGGCTCCGAGGGCTTCTTCCACGGGATGGCGGGAGACTTGCGGCAGGTGCGCCGCTACTGGCTGGGAGGACGCGAGCGAAAGCCGATGGGCACCGCGCCAGCCCCCACGGCCAGCACGGGTGCCGACGGGGGTGACCTCGCGACGGCGGTGAGCGCGCTGAGCCGGGCCGCCGTGGCGCTGCAGGCCTCCGCCCACCGTCGGACGGGCGAGGGCATTCCGCTGTGGGCGCTCGCGGGAGTGGCCGCGGTGCTCGTCGTCCTGGGCTATGGCCAGTGGTTCGGTGGGTCCTCGGGGCTGGGCTCCGGGAGCGCGCGACGCTCCCAGCACATGCTCGTGCTGGACCAGGACCGCGCGACGGGGACGGCCGTGGGCGTCGAGCTCATCCGGCTCTCCCCTGAACGCGAGGACGTGCTGCGCGACCGCAACGGAGAGCTCTACGTCGGGGTGCCGCTCCGGGACGCGGAGGGACGTCCGACCACGTTCCTCCAGGCCCTGCGGGGCTCGAACGGAGGCAGTCCCCAGAGCGTCGCCCCCACCCCTCCTCCGAGCACGCCGCCCGTGACACGAGCGCCGATGTCTCGAGCCCACGTGCTGCTCGTGGTGGGGGGCGTGGTGCTGACGCTCTTGGCCGGGGTGGTCACCGCGCTCTTCGTCCGCGCCCGTCGCCGTGCACGCAAGGTCAAGGTCTGAGGAGGGGTGTCCATGGCGGGTGTGGCCGACAAGATTGTCATTGAACGTGAGGAACTGGCTTCGCCCGAGGTGGACGAGGCCCTCTCACGGCAGCTGTCGTTTGGAATGGCGCCCTCGCCCGAGCGGGTGGAGGACTCGCGCTCGGGCTTCTTCTATCGCTCGTACATCGTGTTGCCGCTGGCGGGGCTCTTGGGGGCCCTGGCGGGATGGGCCGTGCTCGAGCCCTTCTACACGGATGGCCTCGAGTTCTCCGCGCCGGTGGAGCGGGTGGACTCGAACTACAAGACCCGGGAGGGAGGCCCCATCACCCTCGTGCGGGTCGGCGGCCAGACGGTGTGGGTGGTGCCCGACGCGACTCGGGTCGAGAAGGACGGCGAGGCCGTGGCGCTCTCGGACATCGCCGTGGGCGACATCGCGCGAGTCAAGGGCACCCCGTCGGGCGAGGGAGTCGAGCGCTCGGTGTCTGCCTTTGAAGTGGTGCTGAGTCCGCCCGACCCGGAGGTCCCAGCCGTCGTGGACCTGAAGGCCGTGGAGCGCGGGGCGAACCTCTTCGGGTTCACCCTCTTCGCCATCATCGCCGCCTTCGTGGGCCTCTTCATCGGGGCCGCGGATGGACTGATGTCTCGGGCCTTCCACCGGGCCGCCCTCTGCGGCCTCGTGGGAATGGGCATGGGCGCGGTGCTGGGGCTGATGCTCACGCTGCCGGGGGAGCTGGCCTACGGCCTGGGACGGATGCTGGTGGCGGGACTGGGCGACGAGGGCGTGACGGGCATGAACACCGCCCAGTTGCTGGTGCAGATGTCGGTGCGCGGAGTGGCCTGGGCGCTGATTGGCGCCGCGATGGGGTTGGGACAGGGTGTGGCGTTGCGCTCGTCCAAGATGCTCGTCAACGGCCTGATTGGCGGGATGGCCGGGGCGCTCATCGGCGGCTTGCTCTTCGACCCCATCAACCTGCTCTTCGACAGCGACGGTGAGGCCTGGCTGAGCCGAGGTGTCGGCTTTGGTGTCATCGGCGTGGTGACGGGCTTGATGATTGGCCTGGTGGAGCTGGCGGCGCGCGAGGCGTGGATCAAGATGCTCACCGGCCCCCTCGCGGGGAAGGAGTTCGTGCTCTTCAAGAGCCCGACGACGGTGGGCAGCTCGCCCAAGAGCGACGTGTACCTGTTCAAGGACTCCGACGTGGAGCCTTCGCATGCCCTCATCCACGCGCTGGGCGAAGGCTATGAGCTGGAGGACAAGAAGAGCGCCTCCGGCACCTATGTGAATGGTCGGCGAGTGTCCCGGGTGCGCCTGGCGTCCGGCGACCAGGTGCGGGTGGGCAAGACGGTCTTCATGCTCCAGATGAAGGAGGGCTGAGGTGGCCGAGCTCCAGCCCCACGCCGCCGACGCCTTCGCGGGCAACACCTGCGGCATCTGCCAGACGGGAATCGAGGTCGGCGAAGAGGTGGGCACCTGCCCTGCCTGTCAGGCGCCCTTTCATGCCGAGTGCTGGGCGGAGAACGGCGGCTGCGCGCAGTACGGGTGTGCGCACATGCCGGGCACTTCGACGGCCGAGGCCCCGACCGCGGCGCACACCTACTGGGGACAGGAGGAGAAGACCTGCTTTGACTGTGGTCAGCAGATCAAGGTCGCGGCGCTCCGCTGTCGCTTCTGCGGCGCGGTCTTCTCGTCGAATCAACCGCTGAGCTCCAGCGAGGTGGTGACCCAGGAGCAGGTGAGCGCGCGTCGCGCGGCCGCGGGGCGGGTGGCCGTGGGACTCTTCGTCGCGGGGCTGATGCCCTGCACCGCGCCGCTGGCCCTGCTCGCGGGTGGCGTGTGGTGCCTGAACAACCGCGAGACGATTCGCAAGCTGCCGTCACAGCGCCGGGTGATGGCGTGGGTGGGGCTGGGCGCGGCGGCGAGCAGCACCGTCCTGATGCTGCTCGCGGCCCTCTTCCTGGGGAGCTGAACCGTGAGCCTTCCCGAGCCCGAGCGCATCCGCATCGACCCCGACGAGGTCCAGCGCGCGGTGTTGCCGCCCTCTCCCAGGACCCAGGCCGCGCGTCGGGCGGCGCCTCGCGAGGACCTGCCCCGCGTCGACCCGCTGGCGACGGGGGCCCTGGTCCTGGCGCTCATCGGCGTCCCGCTGATGGGGTGCCTCTTGGGCCCCATCGCCATCGTCTGCGGGGCCCTGGCGCTCTCGCGGCTGCATGGCCGAGAAGACGTGCGCGGGGCGGGACTCGCGCTCGCGGGACTGGTGGTGGGCGTGGTCGCGTTCGTGGGGTGGATGGGCGTGATGTGGTGGGCGCTCGTCACGCCTCAGCGAGTCCTTCCGCTCCCAGCCCCACCGCCCGTGCTCGCGTCCCACGCGCAGGGCCTCATGGATGCGCCTCCGCACATCCGGAGGGCGCTGCTCGCCAACGTGCGACTGACGTGCAAGGGGCCCGAGGGCCAGCTGGGCTCGGGGGTGAGCATCGCCAGCGGCGAGGGCCGCACGCTGGTGTTGACCAACCACCACGTGGCCGAGTGTGCCGAGGGCGTGGTCCTCCGGGTCGCCTTCCACGATGGTGAGGAGGTGGACGGGCGGGTCCTCTGGCGCGGGCCGGAGGGCGTGGACCTGGTCGTCGTCGAGGCGCGCACCCAGAAAGACCGCCAGGCCGAGGTCATGGACCTGAAGACGGGCGCGCAGGCGCGCGTGGGAGACGGCGTGTTCGCGGTGGGCAACCCCCTGGGCTTCGACGCCACGTACACCACGGGCGTGCTGTCCGCGGTGCGGCGAGTCCCCCTGGGGCCCCTCGAGGGGCGCGTCCTCCAGGTCCAGGCGGCCATCAATCCCGGCAACAGCGGAGGAGGGCTCTACTCCTCGGCCGGAGCGCTCATCGGCATCAACACCTGGGCGGTCGAGCGGACCCGCTCGGAGGGCCTGGGCTTCGCCATCAGCGTGGACACCATCTCGGAGGTCCTGCGCGACGCGGACACGTCGCTGCGAGGGCTCGTGCGACCATCACCGGAGGAAGGGGTTTCCCGATGAACGTGAGACACAAGCGGCTGGTCGCCGACCAGCGCATGGTCCAGAAGTGCTTCGCGGACCATCCCTACATTCGCGTGGTGGAGACCTCCGGAGAGCCTCCCGAGCGCTACCGGCTCGAGTACCGCGTCCGCGGGCTGGTGATACAGAACGACGTGGTGGTTCCCAAGGAGGAGCACCTCGTGGAGGTCTTCCTCACGCTGGGCTATCCGCGACAGGCCCCTCAGTGTCGGATGCTCTCCCCGGTGTTCCATCCCAACATCGCGCCCCACGCCATCTGCATCGGCGACCACTGGAGCGCGGGGGAGTCCCTCGCGGCGCTCATCGTGCGCATCGGGGAGCTCATCACCTTCCAGAGCTACAACATCAAGAGTCCCCTCAACGGCGCGGCGGCCCGGTGGGCCGAGGAGCACATGGACCAGCTGCCCATCCAGCGCGACGACCTCTCCGCGCCCATGGAGGACCTCCAAGCGCCGCCGCCTCCCGCGCGCGACCCCTCGTCGACCTGACGCGAGGCGGGAGCCCCACCCCTCACGGTGAGCCGGGCAGGAGCTCGCGGCGGTAGCGCTCCGGGCTCATGCCCCACCACCGCTTGAAGGCGCGGTGGAACGCGGCGGGCTCCGCGTAGCCCAGCAGGAAGGACACCTCCGCGATGGACATCCTCCGTCGCAGGTAGATGCCGGAGAGCTCGCGGCGCAGGGCATCCACGATGGCCGCATAGGACTGACCCTCCTCCGCGAGCCGGCGCTGGAGCGTCCGCGTCGGGACACGCAGCGCCCGCGCCACGGCCCCGAACGACGCATCTCCGCCCGAGAGCGCCTGCCGCACCTGCTCGCGCACCCGGTCCGCGGTGGTCCGCACCTCGGGGAGCCGCTCCAGCTCCCGCTGCGCCAGCCGCTCGAACATGCGGTGCAGCAGCGCGTCCGCGTGGATGAAGGGGCGCTGCTCGTCCTCTCGCGAGAACTCGATGTCGTTGAAGGGCGCGCCGAACTCCAGGGGACACTGGAACAGCGCCTCGTGCTCCCGCAGGTCCACGGGCGCCGCGTGCGTGAAGCGCACCCGCAGCGGGGGCACGTCCTCGCCCGTGAAGGCTCGCACGCCCGTGGCGAACTGGCTCAGCGCGGCCTCCACCAGGTGCCGGTGCGCCGGGCGCCACGTCCCCACGGGCGTGAAGCGCATCCGGACGCCTCGCTCGGTGTCCTCCATCCGGAAGCGCTCCCCATCCCCCCAGACGCGCTGATACCGGCACCCTCGCTCCATCGAGTCCCGCAGCGTGGCGCTGGTGAGGACCACGAAGGTCGCCGGGTCATCCAGGTCCACCACGTCCACGCGGGCCAGGTGCAGCCCCAGGTTCGCGTCGCCGGACAGCGCCTCCATCTGCTCGAGCAGGTCATCGAGGACGGCGTAGGGAACGCGCAGCTCGGGGTCATCCAGGTCCGACAGGCGCAGCCCCGAGGCGCGCTGGAGCAACTCCTCCACGGGCAGCCCCAGCTTGCTCGCGATGCGCAGCGCCTGACGCGCCATGCGCGCGGAGAGCGACGGCACGCCACTCGAGGACGTCTTCGTCACCCGGAAACCGTAGCCGCCAGTTGGCGCACGCGGCAAGCCGTTCTGGCGCCCGCTGTCACTGCGGCGGCGCACCTCGGACGGCACCCTGGAGGCATGAATGACACGCTCCCGCCTCGGCCTCTCGTCCCGCGCCTGCACCTCTTCGAGTTCATCGACCAGGACTGGTTCCCCCGCGCCCTGCGAGACCTGGCGACCGACTACCTGCACGCCGTCAGCACCCGCCTGGGCCTCTTCGATGGCGCGGCGGAGGTCCTGGCCCGGGGCCTCCAGTCCTCCGGGAACAACGAACTGCTGGACCTGGGCTCCGGCGGCCGAGGGCCCCTGCCCCGCCTCAAGCGCCTGCTCGCCGAGAAGCACGGCGTGGACCCTCGCGTGCTCCTGTCGGACAAGTACCCCAACGCGGACGCCGCCGAGCACGCCCGGAGAGAGGGCGTCACCTACCTGGAGCGCTCGGTGGACGCGCTGAAGGTCCCCGCCGACCTGAGGGGGATGCGGACCCTGTTCAGCGCCCTGCACCACTTCCGACCGGATGACGTCCGGCGGATGCTCGCGGACGCCCGGGACCAGCGCATCCCCATCGCCGCGTTCGAGACCGTCCGGCGCACGCCCGCGGGGGTCCTCTCCATGGCGCTGGTGCCCTTGCTCGTCCTGCTCTTCACGCCGCTGGTGCGCCCCATGACGCCCTGGAGGCTCCTGCTGACGTATGTGATTCCCGTGGCCCCCCTGCTCATCTTCTGGGACGGCCTGGTGTCCGCGCTGCGGGTCCACCATCCTCGGGAGCTTCGGGCGATGACGCAGTCCCTCGCCGTGCCGGGCTACACCTGGGAGGTCGGCGAGGTGGCCGTCCCGGGCAAGGCGGCCATCAGCTACGTCCTGGGGCGGCCCGACACGAAGCACTCGTAACGTGACCGGGCTCCAGGCGCCCTCCCGAGGTGAAATCCCTCTTGGGAACAGGGTGACACCTGGAGCATGGTTTCAGGATGAGCACATCTCTGGGGCCGATGGTCGGTGGGTTGCTGTTTCTCTGGCTACCATTGTTGTTGGGATTCTTCACCGGCCGCTGGGTCCTGAAGCGGGTCACGAACCGGTCGGAGATGCTCGCCCAGTTGGCGTCCTCCTCGTTCGCGGTGCCCTCCGCGCTCGTGGGCGCCGCGATGTCGGCGGGGCTGATGATGGCCACCAGCGCCGTCAATGCCCCGAAGACCCTCGCTTGGCTCCAGCTGAACGGCGTGCTGCCCTTCACGCCCACGCTCGAGCTGCTGCGCATCGTCTCCTGGGTCGCGGCCTTCTTCGTCGGCTACAACCTGAGCGGCCTGTTCCGAGGCTCCGCCGCCCCGTCACCGACCCTGGCCGGTGGACCCGAGTCGTCGCCCCCTCCGCCCGGACACACGTCCTCCGGCATGAGGGTGATTTCCGTCATGGGCGCCACGATTGCCGTGGGCCTGGGCCTGGGGGCCGTGATGGTGGGCATGAAGAAGGGGGGCTTCCTGCAAACCTCGGACGTGGGACAGCTCACCGAGCTCGCCGCCATCCAGGAGCAACTCCGTCCGCTCGACTCCTGTGAAATCCTCTACCGCCAGGTGGATGGCAAGGGCCGGCGCAAGTACCCGGACTCCGTGGTCATCCGAGACTGCTCGGGCCACTTCAGCCACGTCGCCTACCTCCCAGTGCCTTCCTGGGCGAGCCAGGACGTGAGCTTCGAGATGAGCCGAGGCTCGACTTCGGCGGAGTGGAGCATCCTCGTCGACAAGGACGAGGTGCCCTTCCCCGCGCTCAAGGCGGCCCTGGAGCAGTTCGCGCCCATCATCGTCGCGGAGTATCCACGCAAGATGCAGGAGGTGCGTCAGCGGCAGGAGGAATCCCAACGCTGGCTCGAGGAGCAGCGGCGCGCGAAGGAGCAGAAGGAGAAGGAGAGCGCGAAGTCGACGTATCCCGAGTGACACCTCCGGGACCTCGCGCCCTCACCGCCCTCAGTTGCAGACCGTGGCTCGGAAGTTGTGGTCGTAGAAGTAGGACCAGGCCCGGCGCGCGTATCCCGCCGGGTCCGTATCATTCATGCCGGGCGTGAAGGTCTGCCACGAGCCGCTGTACCACTGGATGGAATACTCGACGATGTCGCAGCCGTAGGTCCCCGCACACTTGGTCGGGAAGAAGAACCGCAGGAGTGCATTGTCGGTCACCAGGGATGCGTCATCGTCGGCGGTCGCACTGTCCATCCCCACCGCCCACCGGAGGTCATACGTCGGGCTGGATGGCCATGCCCAGCACGCCGCGGACGCCGTGCCACTCACCAGCATCCCCAACACGCCCCCCAGACCCAAAAGGTTCGCCAGTCCGCGCATCACTCCGCTCCTCATGTCTCTTCGTGTTTGTCCGTCTCACCCATGCACGAGGTCCAGACACCGGCTCACCGAGCCCGGTACATCCTCGACACATCGGCCGGACGCATGACGTACACACGATTCGCTGGTCGATGCAATTGATTGGCACCTCCGGGCAGGAGACCGTCCACTCGTGCCATGCCAGGAATTGCATGACACATTCGTTCCACCCCGCGGCGCCAGCCGGGTTCGCGTGGGTGACAGGAGGGAGACAGAAGCTCCGCGTCAGGACGCGCGATGCAGGACGGTCGCCAGTCGGGCCAGCCGGAGCAGTCCTTGCTCGAGCGTCGGCGTCCAGCGGTTCCCGCAGTTGATGCGCAGATAATGGCGGTATCGCTCACGCGTCGAGAACAAGGTCCCCGGCGACGTGGAGATGCCCTCCTCCAGCGCCCGCCGGTACAGCTCCACCGAGTCCACGCGCCTGGGAAGCTCCACCCAGAGCACGAAGCCACCTTGAGGCGTCGTGGTCCGGGTGCCCTCCGGGAAGTGGGCCAGGACGTGGCGAGAGATGCGCTCCACCTGCACCGAGCAGTGCAAGCGCAGCTCCGCGAGGTTCCGCTCGTACTCCTTGGACGCCAGATAGCGGGCCATCACCTGCTGCGACAGCGAGCCACACCCCATCGTCGAGGCGAGCTGGAGCGCCTTGACCTTCTCCATGTGACGGCCCGGCGCGAGCCACCCCACCTTGAGCCCCGGTGAGACAGTCTTGGAGAAGGACGCACAGGTGAGGACATTCCCCTGGGCGTCCCAGGCCTTCAGCGGCCGGGGGCGCAGGCCCTGGAAGGACAGGTCCGCGTAGATGTCGTCCTCGATGAGGGGACGCGCGTAGCGGGCGAAGAGCTCGACGAGGGCGGCCTTCTTCGCGTCGCTCATCAGCGCGCCCAGGGGATTGCTGAAGTTGGGCGTGAAGAGCCCCGCCGCGATGTCGTGGCGCTCCAGGGCCTGCTCCACCTGCTCCAGGGAGACGCCGTCGATGGGATGAGTGGGGAGCTCCAGCACCTTGAGCCGCAGCTGCTGGAGCGCCTGGAGGATGCCGAAGTACTGCGGGGACTCGATGAGGACGGTGTCCCCGGGCGCACACGTCGCCCGCAGCGCCAGCCCGAGCGACTCCATGGTGCCGTGCGTGGCGACCAGCTCCGAGGGCGCCACGAAGGCGCCGAACTTCTCCAGCCGGCGCGACACCTGCCGGAGGTACTCGAAGTTCCCGGGAGGCAGCTCATAGGAGCCCACCAGCCGAGGCTGCTCCCGCACCACGCGCCGGGTGATGCGATTGAGGGACTCGCACGGGTAGAGCTCGGGGGAGAGGCACGCGGCGCCCAGGGGGAGCAGCTCGCGATGCCGCGCGGACTCGAAGACGGTGGAGACCAGCGCGGGGACGTCCACCTCCCGGGGTAGCGACAGGCGCATCCGAGGCTGCGTCACGCTGGAGGCAACCCGCGGCCCCAGCACGTAGAAGCCCGACTGCGGCTTCGACACGATGAGCCCCTTGTCCTCGAGAATCTCGAGCGCGCGGACCACCGTGTTGACGCCCACCTGCTTCATGCGCCCCAGCTCACGAACGGAGCTCAGGCGCTCGCCGGGCTTCACCTGGTGGGTGGAGATTCGCAGCTCCAGCTCGGCCGCCAGCTGTTCGTATTTCTTCGAAGGCATGGGCAGTCGGAACTGTATCCCATGGGATTCCGGATTCTGCATCTGTATCCATCCGGTGGATGCCTCTACCGTGGCGGCTCCTCGCGCATTTCCTGGAGGCCCCATGACTCTCGACGTCGACCTGCCACGGTTCCGCAAGCTGTTGGAGCGCTCATGCGAGCAGGTGCTCTCGCTCTACGAGACGCTCGGTGAGCGGCGGGTCACCCATGCGAGCCCCCCCCAGCTCATCGCGGACCGGTTCACCCGCCCCTTGCCGGTGGAGGGACGAGCCCCCGAGGAGGTCCTCGCCTCCGACATCCCCTTCATCTTCGACCACGCCACGCTCAACATCAGCCCCCGGTTCTTCGCGTACGTGATGTCGGGCGGAAGCCAGGTGGGAATCATCGCGGAGCTGCTCTGCGCCGCCTTGAACGTGAACTCCGCCAAGTGGCACCTCGCCTCATCGGGCGCCGAAGTCGAGCGCGCGGTCATCCGCTGGCTGTCCGCGTTCATCGGTTACCGCGAGGACGCGGGGGGCGCGCTGGTGAGCGGTGGCAGCGAGGCGAACCTCTACTGCCTCCGCGTCGCCCGAGACGTGAAGGCGCCCGACGCACGGGAGGAGGGATGTCGCCAGGAGCGGCCCCTGACGCTCTATGCCTCCACGGAGACCCACGCCTGCGTCACCAAGTCGGTGGAGATGCTCGGCCTCGGGAGCCGGAACCTGCGGCGAATCCCGGTCGATGCACACTTCCGCGTCGACGTGGCGAAGCTGGAGGAGCGAATCGTCCAGGACCGGGCCGCGGGCCTGCAGCCGTTCTGCATCGTGGGCAGCGCGGGGACCGTGAACACCGGCAGCGTGGATGACCTCGACGCGCTGGCGGACGTGGCCGCGCGCCAGGGGCTCTGGTTCCACGTCGATGGAGCCTATGGGGCCGCGGCGGCCTCGGTGGGCCTCACGCGAGAGCTGTTCAAGGGGCTGGAGCGCGCGGACTCCATTGCCCTGGACCCGCACAAGTGGCTCCAGGTGCCGTTCGACGCGGGCTGCGCGCTGGTGCGGGACTGGGCCAGCCTCCGCCATGCCTTCAGCTACGCCGCCCCCTACCTGAAGGCGAAGAGCGACAGCGCGGAGCGCTGGGATTGGATGGGCCACACCTTCCAGCTGTCGCGCGGGTTCAGGGCACTCAAGGTCTGGATGCAGTTCCAGGTGCATGGGAGCCGCAAGCTCCTGGGCGTCATCGAGGACAACGTGCGCCTCATGCGGCGGCTCGCCTCGGAGTTGGATGCATCGCCAGACTTCGAGCGGATGGCGCCCGTCCCACTGTCCATCGTCTGTTTCCGCTACAAGCCTGTCACCGGGCCCGCGCTGAGTGACGAGGCGCTGGACCTCTTGAATGACCGGCTGCTCGAGGAGTGCGAGCGGCGTGGGAGCTACTTCCTGACAGGCACGAAGCTCCAGGGGCGCACCGCGCTCCGTGCATGTCTGGTCAATCACCGCACCACCGAAGCGGAGACACGGGGCCTGCTCGCGCACCTGCGCGCCGTAGGGGAGGAGCTGATGCGTCGTCAAGAGGGGGTCTAGACGCGTCTGGAATTGCTTGCCCGCGAGGTGCCATCCTCGCACACGAGAGCGTGGGTGCTACTGTCCGCGCCGGCATCGACAGCCGGTGCTGAAATCCCTCTCCGGACGGACTTCCCCCATGCGCTGCGTCAGTGAAGGCACCTTCATGAAGCTGCGGTCGGGCGAGCTCGCAGCCGAGGTGCTCGCCGAGGTGAACGCTCACCTCTCCACCTGCCTCTCGTGCAGGGCGCGCATGAGCGAGAGCTCGACGGAGTCAAAGCCAGACTCGAGCAGCGGGCACGCCACTCCGTCCACGAACGACAGCCTTCACCCGGCCCCTGAGCTGGAGAAAGGCACCGCCGTCGGCCGCTACCGCATCCTGGAGAAGCTGGGCGCGGGCGCCATGGGCGTCGTCTATGGCGCGCTCGACACGGAGCTGGAGCGGCGCGTCGCCCTCAAGTTCGTGCGCTGGCAGTCGATGGAGCGGGCCCCGGAGAAGGCTCGCGCGAACGTGCTGCGCGAGGCTCAGGCCATGGCCCGGGTCTCACACCCCAACGTCGTCGCCATCTACGACGTCGGCACCTTCCACGAGCATGTCTTCCTCGCGATGGCGCAGGTCGAGAACCAGACGCTGGGCGACTGGCTGAAGGCGACACCTCGCACCTGGCGGCAGGTGCTCTCGGTGTTCCTCGCCGCGGGACGAGGCCTCGCGGCGGCACACGACGCGGGCGTGGTGCATGGCGACTTCAAGCCCGGCAACGTCCTGGTGGACTCGCGCGGTCGCGTCCATGTCACCGACTTCGGCCTCGCGCGCCTCGCCTCGTCCCCCGGAGAAGATCTGCCCCGCGACAGCGGAGCCTCCAGCGAAACCGGGTCCTCCTCACTTCGCGGCGGCACTCCCGCGTACATGGCCCCGGAGCTGCTCTCGGGCCCATCCCATGCGGGCCCTCTCAGCGACCAGTTCTCCTTCTGCATGGCGCTGCACGAGGGGCTCCATGGCACGCGTCCCTCCGCGTCCCCACCCGCGAGCTCGCACGTCCCTCCCTGGCTGCGAGCCGTGATGCTGCGCGGGCTCGCCCCCGCTCCGGCGGAGCGCTTCCCCTCCATGGCGGCCCTCCTCGCCGCGCTCCAGAAGGGCAGCCTTCACCCCTGGCGGCGTCCCCTGCAGCTCGCGGGCGCGGCGGCGCTGCTGGCCATCGCCGTGGGGCTGACCCATGCCGTCCACCTCCGGAGCCCTTGGGCCTGCGAAGGAGCTCGAGAGGAGCTCGACAACGTCTGGGGGCCGCGACAGCGAACCACGATTCAGGCGGCCTTCCTCGCCACCGACAGACCCTACGCCCTCGCCGCCTGGGGGCGTGTCCTCCAGGAGCTCGAGGCCTATGGCAACACCTGGGTGGCCGAGCGCACCGTCACGTGTGAAGCCACCCACGCACCTCACGCACAGCCACCGGAGCAAGCCGCGTGGCGCATGCGCTGCCTGGACAACCGGCTGGCGGACCTCTCCGCCCTCACCCAGCTCCTCTCCCAGGCGGATGGGAAGACCGTGGACGCGGCCCATCGCGCGGCACAGAGCCTGCCCTCTCTCGCCGGCTGCGTGCGCCCGCACACTCCCGAGGGTGAGGCCGAACCCGCGGGCCCTCCGAAGGATCAGGCCGCGTTGCAGGCCACCCTCGCCAAGGGCCGAGCGCTCCTCGCCACCGGTCGCTACGCGGAAGGTGTCGCGCTC
Organism: Myxococcus stipitatus DSM 14675; assembly: GCF_000331735.1. Taxonomy (GTDB): domain Bacteria; phylum Myxococcota; class Myxococcia; order Myxococcales; family Myxococcaceae; genus Myxococcus; species Myxococcus stipitatus. The sequence continues at coordinate 7,010,035 of NC_020126.1, forward strand.
ATCGAGCCGGCGGCGCTGCTCGCGAAGAAGACGGGCCACCGACAGGGTGTCGCGGAGTCCTCCCTGTTGCTGGGCGAGTTGCTCGAGGGCGCCGGGAGATGGCGTGGCGCGGAGGCGGCGCTCTTCGACGCCCTGGACGCGGCGGAAGCCACCCGCCTGGACGCGCTGGCGACCCGCGCATGGATTCTGCTGGTGCGGGTGTCCTGTATCGGCCTGGACGAGTACGACAAAGCCGCACTGTGGAAGGAGCGCGCCACCGCCGCCCTGGAGCGACTGGGGGATGGCCATCCCCTGGCGCGCATCCAGCTCCTGACGTACACCGGAACCCTGCTGCGGATGCAACGTGACTACGTGAGGGCCGAGGTCCAGCAGGAAGACGCGCTGCTCCTGGCGGAGAGGACCTTCGGCGCCAGCAGTCTGGAGGTCGCCGACGTGCTCCTCGAGCTCGGCGCCACACAATGGCGCTCCTTGCAGCTGGCGAAGGCGCGCACCACCTTGGACCGCGCCGCTGAAATCGCCCGACGCGTGCTGGGGCCCGAGCACCCGGAGTTCGCGCGAATCCGACTGGCGCTGGTGCCCGTACTCTGGGAGGCCGCTCAGCTCGAACCATCCCAGACCCGGGGGAACTCGGCGCAAGCCCAGGAGGGCCTCGAGCTGGGGGAGCGCATCGCCCGCGAGTCCCTGGGCATCCTGGAGCGCTCGCTCGGTCCCGAACATCCGCGCGTCTACGACGCCCTCAACGACCTGGGCACGACGCTCACGACGCTCGAGCGGCCCCTGGAGGCACTTCCCATCTACGAGCGCGCGTTGACCATCGCCATCAAGACGGACGGCGCCGAGAGCCAAGGGGTGGCGGTCATCCGCAGCAACCTGGGATGGCTCTACAACACCCAGACCGAGTACGAGCGCGCGCGGGAGCACTTCCTGCGTGTCATCGCCATCCGGGAGAAGCTCCACGGCCCGCGCGACGCGGAGTTGGTCCACGCCCTGCGCATGGTCGCGCGCAGCTACGGCAAGCGAGGACTCCTCGAGGAAGCCCTCCCCCACAGCCTGCGTGCCTCCGACATCCAGTCCTCCCTTCCCGACGACGTCGCGGGGCTCTGGACGCTCACGCAGATAGACCTGGGCCAGCTGTACCTCGGGCTGCGCCGGTATGACGAAGCCATCTCCCAGCTGGAGAAAGCCGTCGCCGGCTGGGACAAGGCCAGACCCCTGTCGGGGCAGCGCGCGGAGGTCCTCTTCCTTCTCGCCCGTGCCCTCGGGGAGTCCGGCAAGGACCCCAAGCGCGCGCTGCGATTGGCTTCCGAGGCACGCCGCAGAGCCAGTCTCGATGACCCTTCGCCAAGGGTGGTGAGGACCATCAATGCCTGGCTCGAGGAGAACACGCGGCGCTGAGACAACCGCAGGGGCCTCAGCGCGACTGCCGGCGGAGCCAGTCCGCCAGCCCCTGTCCGATGGCGTGAGGATGGTCCTCCTGGATGTAGTGCAGGCCCTGGCCCAGCTCGATGACCTCCAGGCGTGGCAGGTTCTCCCGGCACCACGCCACGAGGGGTGGAGGCAGGAGCACGCCCGGCTCGACGGCGAAGAGCAGCTTGGGCAGCGGTGAGCGGCGGAGCGCCTCGCGGTAGCGCACGACGATGTCCGCGACGTCCGCGGGGTGGCCGTCGATGGGAATCTCGTTGGGCCACGCCAGGGTCGGCCGTCGCGACGCCCGGTCCGGGAACGGCGCCCGGTAGTGGGCCAGCTCCTCCGGCGTCAGCCCGCGCACGACGGAGCCCGGGAGGACCTTCTCCACGAAGACATTCTGGTCCAGCACCAGCGACTCGCCGACCCCGGGCGTGCGGAACGCGCGGAACAGGTCTCGCGCCTTGGCGGGGAACTGCTCCCAGCCCGACAGCGGCGACAGGAACGCCTCCATGAAGGCCAGCCCCTGGACCTTGTCCTCGTTTCGCATCGCCCAATCCAACCCGAGCGCGGAGCCCCAGTCATGGAGCACCAGGGTGATGCGCTCGAGGCCCAGCGCGGAGATGAACCCGTCGAGATAGCGGGCGTGGTCGGCGAAGCGATACGCCAGGTCCGGCTTGTCCGAGCGTCCCATGCCGATGAGGTCCGGCGCGATGCAGCGGCCCAATCCCTTCACATGCGGGAGGATGTTGCGCCACAGATAGGACGACGTGGGATTGCCATGGAGGAACAGGAGGGGGTCGCCCTGCCCTTCATCGACATACGCCATGCGGGAGCCATGGACCTCGACGAAGCGGTGGGTGAACGGGAAGTCGGCGGAGATGAGGGGCGGAGTCATGGGTGTGCGTCGGGTCCAGGTCAGTGGAGTGAGCCGAGCATCGAGCGCAGGGTCGCGACGAAGTCGGTGCGGTTCGTGGAGGCGGGTTCACTTCGGTAGAAGGCGGTGACGCGTCGGAGCTCCGACAGCGTCGAGAGGCGGGCGCGCAGGGCGGGGAGGCTCTCGTCCGGAAGCTCCGCGGGCTCCACGCGCCCCTTCTCGAGCGCACGGCCCAGCCGTCGATGACACGCGCATGGGGCCGAGGGATTCACGACGCCGCACTGCTTGTTGAGGAAGTCGGACAGCGCGGTCCGCGCGCGGCTCAGGCGCTTGCGGAAGGCGGCCGGCTCGATGTCGAGAATCTCGGCGGCGTCGTTCGAGGGGAGCTCGAGCAGCTCGCCGAGGACGAAGGCGATGCGGTGGTCCGCGTCCAGACACTGCAGCAACGCTCGGCCACAGCGCAGCTTGAGCTGCTGGTGGAGGATGGCGTCCTCGGTGCGTTCGACGGCGTGCTCGTCCCGGCCTTCGGCCAGGTCCTCCGCGAATGCTTCGAAGGAGGTGTGGGCTCGCCGCTGGCGGAAGTCGAGAATCCTGCGGACGGCGATGCTCCAGGCCCAGGTGGAGAAGCGTGACTCGCCCCGGAACTGGGCCAGGCGGGTCATGATGCGAATCAGCGACTCCTGGGTGGCGTCCTCCGCGTCCTGACGGTCCAGCAACATGCGCAGGGCGACGTTGTAGATGGGGCGCTCGAGTGCGCGGACAATCGACTCGACCGCGCGGGCATCGCCCTCGGCGGCTTGCGCGACCTGCTCGTGCGTCACGTCCGAAAAGGTGTTCGTCATGGTTTCGGCGGATTAGACCGCCGCCCCCAGGACGCTGTGACCGGAGTCCTTCGTTTTTTCCGTGCACGCGCACCGGCCGTCCGGCTGGCCTGGCGCGGAGGGAGTCAGGGAGGGCTGGGGGGCACGGAAGGAGTCGACGGCGTGAGCTCCCCCGACTCGTACACATCCTCGCGAGACGTCATGGACAAGAGCAGGTCTCCCCACAACGACAGCAGCGCGTCGTAGTTGAACAGACGGGTCCAGTACGAGGCGCCGTCACGCGGTTTGACTTCGCCGAGCACGGTGAAGGGGGCGCCCATGCCCACCTCCTCCGCATCCACGGGGTCGTCGCGGAACGGCTCCTGCAGCGGCATCCGGTTCTCGTACTTGAGCAACACGTCCGAGGAGACGACCTTCGAGTCAGACTCCACCTGGGGCGTGCCGGGGAGGCTCTCGAGGTTGTAGAGGCGTCGGACGAACTCCGGGTCCACCGTGACGGCCGTCGAGCAACTGGCGACGTCCATCGTCGCAGGATGATCAAGGACGCCGACGTCCCCCTGTTGCGCCAGCCCGGGGAGAGGGCCCAGCAGAAGGAGCCCACACAGCACTCCTGGGATGACCGTCTTCATGGAGGACACCTCGCAAGCAGCGAAAGGTCGCCATCCTCCGGAGACGGCGGCTCGCGAGTCGCACGAGCGACTCTCCGCTCCATCATGGTTCCATCATCGCGGCGGCGCTCGCTCGGGAGTGCCGGAGCCCCCTTCCCGCCCACACAGCTAAATCAAACTATTCATGAATTTCAGATTGTATGCCTCTCTGGCCGGAAGGATGCTCCCGAGGCTCCGCGCGGTCGCTGGAATCCCAGGCCGGCGGCGCATTCCTCGCAGTCAGAGACTCGGAGCTCCCATGTTCAAGAAGACAGCCGTCATTGCTGTCACCTGTGGCGCATTGCTGGCCGGGTGCGGTGGCGATCCTCGGGCGGAGCAGGCGGTGCAGGACGAGATTGTTTCCAATCTGCTCCAGGCGGGGTTTCCCGCCCACGACATCCTGGTCTCCGACGGTGACGTGTACGTGGGCCGTGACGCCCACGTCACCCTCGAGGCCTCGCGCGAGATGCTCCAGGCGCCCCTCGCGAGCGAGGAGCAGTACCGCACGACGAACCAGGTCGGCACGGGTGTGACGAAGATCTGCGTCAATCCCACCGCGGACTTCAACACCTACAACATGCTGAGCCAGGGCCTGGACCTGGCCATCGCCAACTACAATGAGCGAGGGCTGCGGCTCACCTTCGCGCGCGGACCGAGCACCGGCTGTACGGCCAACATCACCGCGCAGACGATGGGTGGCACAGGCGGCTCCGCGGGCTTCCCGTCGGGCGGCCTGCCCTATGGAATCATCAACATCGGCACGGGTCTGAACAGCTACAGCGCTGACGTGAACGAGCACGTCATCACCCACGAACTGGGCCATGCAATCGGCTTCCGCCACTCGGACTATTACAACCGAAGCATCAGCTGCAACGTCGGCGGTGACGAGGGAGACGCGGGCGTGGGCGCCATCCACATCCCCGGGACTCCCACGACGGCCGTCGTCGGCGGCTCGGTCATGAACTCCTGCTTCCGGGACTCCGAAACCGGAGAGTGGACCGGCTCGGATATCACCGCGCTGAATGCGCTCTATGGCACCAGCGGGGTCGCGAGCTGCGCGACCTACAACGTCCCGTCCTACCGAGGGCAGAACGGCACGAGGATTCAGTGCACCTGCGCCGCCGCGACCGGCGGCACGGTGTGGGGGACGGACGTCTACACGGATGACTCCAGCGTCTGCGACGCCTCGATTCACGCGGGAGCGATTCCCGCCAGCGGTGGAACGGTGACGCTCACCATCCAGCCTGGACAGAGCAGCTACACGGGCAGCACGCGCAATGGCATCACCACGAACGCCTACGGCGCCTGGGGCGGGAGCTTCACCGTCAGCGGCCAGACGCCCGTCGCGGCCTGCTCGACCTACAACTTCACCTCCTACCGAGGACAGAACGGAACGCAGATTCGATGCAGCTGCCCCGCCGTGAGCGGAGGCACGGTGTGGGGGACGGACCTCTACACGGATGACTCGAGCGCCTGCGCGGCCGGAGTGCACGCGGGTGCGATTCCCGCCAGCGGCGGGACCCTGACGGTCACCATCCGCCCGGGGCAGAGCAGCTACACGGGCACCACGCGCAATGGCATCACCACCCTCTCCTACGGTGCCTGGAGCGGGAGCTTCTCCATCAGTCCGTAACCATTCCAGACACGCGAATGACAAGGCCCTCTGGGAGCTATCTCTCAGGGGGCCTTGCCTTGTCCGCGCGTCAGTCGCAGACGGTCGCCTGGAAGGTGTCGTCGTAGAAGGACGCCCACGCGCGGCGCACGATGCAGCCCGCCGGGGCCGAGGCATTCACGCCCGGCGAGCAGGTCTGCCACGTACCGTTGGCCCCCTGCTTGGCCGCCCGCCTGTTCCTCCCTTTCATGCGCAGGGGCGTGCGACCTGGCGAGCAGGAGCGCCTCTCCGGAGGGAAGGCCCGGCAGCCCGTCGCGCGGGAGCACCCGGTGTCTCAACGTGTGTCTTGGCTCGTGGGAAACCACGCAGGGATGCAATCCACCCCGAGAGCAGAAGACTCAGGCGCACCTGGGGGAACGGATTCATCCCGGAAGCACACTTCTTCCCAGCACGAGCCGCTGCCACCCCCTTCGGCAGCGGTGCCGAGGATGCGCCGCCCTTCGCGTCGTGTGGCACAGCGAATGAAAGACGTCGCACACGGAGCCATCGCGGCTCGAGCAAAGTCCAAGTGAGGCAGCATATGAAGGCGTGGGGTCGTTTCTGTGCGCGGGCGGTGCTGTGCTGTGGCTTCGGATGGGCGAGTGCCGCGGGGGCCCATGAGTTGACGTGCGAGAAGAAGGTCAACGGAGCCCCCGTCGTGGTGGCCTCCACGTTCCCCTTCATCGCGACCTACAGCTTCAAGGTCACCAACGTCCACCCCACCCTGCCCTCCATCCTCCTGTCCGCCACGGACAGCATCCTCACGAGCGAGGGCTTCGAGTTCACGCCCGCGCCTCCCGTGAGCATCCCGGTGAGCGGCTCGCTCACGTCATTCTTCCCACTGACCATCGACAGCTTCAGCGACTGCAAGCTGCTGGCGATTCTCGACGGGACGGATGACCTCAGCATCGACAACGTCTTCACGGCGACCTTCGAAGGCGGGGTGGCCATCTGCTCGGCGCGCGTCGTCTGCGAACAGCCTCCGCCGCCGCCCGAGTGCACCCACGCGACTCGGACCCTGGGCTTCTACAAGACCCATATCCCAGCGCTCGAGCAATGCCTTGCACTCGGCCCCATTCCACTGGGAGCCATCGGGACCATCACCACCCTGCCCTCGGCGGAAGGCATCCTCTGGGGAGACCCGGCGAAGTATCCCGACGACACGCCCCGAAGCCAGTTGGACCGTCTGCGCTTCCTGCTCGCTCGCCAGACGCTGGTGGCCACCTGCAACCAGCGCCTGTTCGGCGCGACGCCGACTCCGCCCACCCTCATCACCGCGGCCGTCACCGCATTGAACGGAACGGACTGCACCGCCATCTCCGCCCTCATCCCGCAGGTGGATGCGTTCAACAACTCCTGTGATGCCGCGTCGTTCCCGCCTGGGTTCGTGCCAGGACCCGCCACGCCCCAGCTCGCCGAGAGCATCGCCGTCGACCCCACGTCTTCTTCGGGCCAGACCTGCTCGCCCTGAGCGACTCCCCCTTTCCAGGAACGAACTCGCATCAAGCTCGAGAGGAATCTCCACCATGAAGAAGCAATGGATGCTGTCCCTGTTCGGAGCCTCGGCGCTGGCGCTTGCCCTCACCGCCTGCGGGAGCGCGGACAAGCCCCGGAGTCCAGAAGTCGCGCCCCCCGCTCCGGAAGCGCCTCCGTCCCCGCCAGATGCCACGCCGACGATCCCCGAGCCGGTCCCCCGCGCGGAGCCACCCGCGGAGCGCCGCTTCGAGCTGCGCATGCGGGGCCTGGGACTCGAGGGATTCACGTCCATGCGGCTGCCCATCTCGGAGGTGAGTGTCACCACGATGGAGGGCAAGCCCCTGCCCGTGTGGCAACGCGCGAGCGTGCTGGAGCTCGCGACGGCGGGGCACTCGCCGCTGCTCGCGCATTTCGATGTGCCAGCGGACCTGGAGCGAGTCCGAATCACTGTCTCCTTCGCGGACCTGGGCGAGTTCGACCGCCATGGCAAGCACGAGAAGCTCGAGGCGCGAGGGGCGCCGCTGAGCTTCGAGGTCAAGGTCAGCGACCTCGCCATGAGAGGCCGCGCGGTGCTCGCGTTGGATGCGGCGCGCTCGGTGGTCCCCTTCGCCTCCAGCTCGGTGGTGATTCCCAGCGGCGTCTTGCAGTTCTGAGCACCGTGAAGAGACACGTCGCCGGCCCGGACGCTCCGGCGCAACACCCTCGCGCAGGACAAGGAGTGTCTCGAACCCCGAGGTGTCTCCCCCCTCAGCCATGCTCCATCACCCAGTCGAGTGCCCGGCGCGCTCGCGTGGAGAGCTGTCGGCGTGAGGGATAGACGGCGAAGACCTCCCGGGGCTCGAGCGTGCGTCCCTTCACGGCGATGGGCACGAGCGCCGGGCCCTGGGCCTCCAGCATCTCCCTGGGCACGCTGACCACGCCCAGCCCCTCCAGGGCGGCGCCCAGGGCCACCCTCGGGTCATTCACCGTGGCGCGGACCTGGCGGGGCCGCACCTCGTCCACGCCGCCGTCCCGGCGTCGCAGGCGCCACACACCTCGAGGCAGTGTCAGGACCGCCGGCACCTCCTCGAGTGCGGCACACGTCACCTCCGCGCGTCCCTTCAAGTGCTCGCGCACGAAGCGAGGCGAGGCCGCGAGCACGGACTCGATGCTCCACAGCCGCCGTGCCACCAGCTCGGCGTCGCGGATGGGCCCCACGCGGAAGGCGAGGTCGAAGCCCTCTTCCACCAGGTCGACCAGGGCATTCGTGAGCACCAGCTCCACGTCCACGCGCGGGTGCCGTGCGGCGAAGGCGAAGAGCAGCGGAGCGAGTCGCTGGGCCCCGGAAGTCACCGGCGCGGTGACTCGCAGCTTGCCCGCGGGCTCCTCGTCCCGGTCCACCGCCTGGTCGAGGACCTCGCCCAGCTGGTCCAGGAGCGGCCCTGCTCGCCCCAGCAGCCGGCTCCCTTCCGGCGTGAGCCCCACGCGTCGCGACGTGCGCTGCAGGAGCCGGGTCCCCAGCTGCTCCTCCAGGAGCGCCACCCGGCGACTCACCGTGCTCACCGGAATGCCCAAGCGCTTCGCGGCCTCTCCGAAGCTCAGCTGACGGGCCACGGCCACGAAGATGCGCAGGTTCTCACTCGCCATCATTCCACCCATGGGATGCAGCCTTCCACATCGTCCCATGGTTGCAACCGCCCCCTTTCGCTAGTCCTTGGGGCATGAACCTCGAACAACAGCATGTCGTGGTGGTGGGTGGTTCCTCGGGCATCGGACTCGGCGTGGCCAAGGCGGCGCTGGAGCAAGGGGCCTCGGTGACACTGGTGAGCCGTTCGCACGAGAACCTGGAGCGGGCCGTGGCCGCCTTGGGAGCCCCGGGCCGGGTGCGCACGCAGGTGGCGGATGCGACGCGGGAGGACGACGTGCGCCGGCTCTTCGGGGCGCTCCCCCCGGTGAACCACGTGGTCGTCACCACGGTGGAGGCGCACTACCTTCCCATCCGGCAGATGGACTTCGCCCTGGCGCGCCGCGTCATCGACTCGAAGCTCATGGCCGCCTTCCATGTGGCCAGGCACGCGCGGCTCCAGCCGGGTGGCTCGCTCACGTTCACGACGGGAATCGCGTCGGTGCGCCCCTCTCCGAATGGCTCGGTCATCGCGGCGGTGAATGGCGGCATCGAGTCCGCCGTGCGCGCGTGGGCCCTGGAACTGGCGCCGGTGCGAGTGAATGTCCTCTCACCCGGCTGGATTGATACCCCCATCTGGGACGCCCTCGCGGGCGACGCCAAGGCCCAGCGCTTCGAGCAGCACGCACGCCGGCTCCCCGTGGGCCGCATCGGCACGACCGCGGATGTGGGGCACGCCGCCGTGTTCCTGATGACCAACGGCTTCACCACGGGCGACGTGCTGCGCGTGGATGGCGGGCATCCGCTGGTCTGAGGACCCGTGAGCCCCTCAGAGCCTGTATCAGCCTGAGTCACGTGAGGCGTACATCCTGGGTGGAATTCTCACAGTTTCGTAAACAAGCATCAAAACTGCGGGGCGGGCCGCAACTCCTCGGGGATAACCCGGAGAATAGGGGCAGGAGATCACATGACCGACTACCGCACGACATCTCGGAACCGCCCCCGTCCCCCCCAGGACTACGTCATCCAGAAGGGTGACACGCTCTCCGCGCTGGCGGCGAAATTCGGTACCACGGTGGATCAGCTGGTCCGCGACAACAACATCTCGAACCGCGACCTCATCTTCACCGGCAACAAGCTGAAGATTGGCCACTCCACGACGGACTCCTTCCAGTCGAGCGGGAACCGCCAGGGCATCCGCGGTGGCAACAGCCCCGTGGGTGGCGGCGATGATGTGGGCGGTCCGACGGGCGCTGGCCCGAGCAACGCGTCGGCGGCGATGCGTCGGCTGGCCGATGCGGCGCGTCAAGCGGCGATGGGCATGGGCGGCTACAACAGCCAGGGACTCTGCGCCACGGGCGTGAGCCGAGCCATCCGCAACGCGCTGGGCATCGGCGTGTCGGGCAACGGCAATCAAATCGACAACAACCTGCCGCGCGACAAGTTCAAGCAGGTCAACATGTCGCTGGAAGAGGCGCTGAAGATTCCGGGCCTCGTCCTCACGTGGGAGAGCACCTCCACGCGCCTGGGCAGCATCTACGGCCACACCGCCATCACCACCGGCGACGGCCACACGTCCGCGAGCGACTTCATCGAGCGCAACACGACGAACAACGGCCGCACGGGCTTCAAGGTCTTCATGCCCATCTAGCTCCCGGCCCACACCGGTGATGCTCCCGAAGGCCCCGGGTCCCTCAGCGGACCTGGGGCTTTCTCTTTTCCGGGTGACACCTGGAGCAGCGCGCATCCGGGCGCGGGAGCACCGCGACTCGAGACTCCAGCCCGGCAAGCGGGGCCCCTGTCACGCACCCGAGGGAACACGGCAGGGACAGGCACGTGTACGGTGGGCCCAGGCGCGGTGAGCCCTCTCGCCACTCCGCGCCCGAGGAGGGAGGAGCCGTGCCCAAACCGCTGGTGGACGTGGACTCGGCGCCCGCGTCCGCCTTCTGTCTCACCGACGCGCTGTCCCCCTCCACCTCCGCGTGGCACATCCACCGTCGCCATCAGCTCCTCTACGCCGCGAGCGGCGCGCTCCACCTCGAGGTCGCCGAAGCCCAATGGCTCTTGCCTCCCCAGCGTGCCGCCTGGATTGCCGCTGGGATACGCCACCGCGTCCGCACCACCCAGGCCGCCACCCTCTGCACCGTCTACCTGGAGCCATCGCGCGTCCCGGCCGCGCCCCAGGGCGACTGTCACGTCTTCGTCCTTCCGGCTCTCGCGCGGGAGATGCTGCTCTATTCCACCCGCTGGGGCCCCGAGCGCTCGCCTCGCGACAGGGTGGCGGAGAGCTTCTTCTCCACCCTCGCGCACCTGCTGTCCGAGTGGAGCGCCGAGCCTCGTGATTGGAAGCTGCCTCGCGCCCGCACGCCCGAGTTGGAGCGCGCCATGGCCTACACCCTGGCGCATCTCGCCGACCCCATCACATTGGCGGGCGCGGCGAAGGCCGCGGGTCTGTCCCAGCGCACCCTCGCCCGCCGCTTCGAGGACGAGGCCCACACCTCCTGGCGCCGATTCCTTCATGACGCCCGAATGCTGCGCGCCATGGAGTTGCTCGCGGAGGACGGCGCCCGAGTCACCCAGACGGCCTACGCGGTGGGCTTCGAGAGCCTCGCCGCCTTCACCCACGCATTCACGGCCTTCACCAGCGAGCGCCCCCGCGACTTCCTCCGGCGGGTGGCTCGAGGCACCGTCCCACTCCCCTCGGCTACCCGCCGCAAGCGACGCGGTTGACCAGGCCATACACGCCGTAGCCCACCAGGTACGGCAGCACATGGTCCGGGAACGCCGCCGCCGCGCGCTTCTCCAGTTGCGAATAGTGCGCCGGCGCCTGCTCACCGCACAATTCCCGCTGGCGCTCGCCGAGCTCCGCGGCGTACGCCTCCACCAGCGCCACCATCCCATCCAGGTAGCGTCGCTGCGCGGCAATCGCCTCCGCCACGGGGGCGCTGTCCCCTCGCCCGCCATGAACGGTGGCACGCGGCCATGCGGACAGCTCCTCCAGCGCCGCCTTCCACGACGCCACGTCCTGAATGACCTTGCCCTCGCGGACGCCGCCCTCCAGCCACGCATGCGCGCCGTGGTGGACCAGGTCGCCGACGATGAGCGCCTCGCTCGAGGGAACGTACGCCACCGTCTGCGTCACGGTGACACCTGAGTGCTTCAGTTCGGTCAGCTCCACCTTCGCGCCCCCTTCCAGCGGCAGCGAGTACGTCCCCGAGAAGGTGACATCCACCGTGGCTTGCGCGGGGTAGGTGTCCTCGGTGAAGGCCTTCGCCACATTCACCCAATAGAACTTCTTGTAGGCGTGCACGGCGGGAATCGCGGCGGCGGTGGCCTCGCTCGCCACCACTCGGGCCCCCGCGCGCTGGAACACCGCCGCGCCGTTGAACTTGTCCGGGTTCGGGTGGGTGATGACCACGTAGCGGATGGGGCGGTCGGTCCTCGCGCGGATGAACTCGAGCAACTTGTTCGCCTCGGCCTCCGTGAACTGGGCGTCGAAGACGATCACCTCCGCGCCCGTGTCGAAGAAGAACGAGTGCGTGTCGAACCCGCTCGCGTCGCTCGTGTAGCGCTCGAGCCGCGCGTCTGCCAGGCGCGCCTGCGTTCCCGCGCAGCCGACTCCCAGCAATGCCCCCACCAACAGCACCACGGACTTCATCTTGGAGAAACGCATCGTCGTCATCCTCTTCGTGTTGAAAAGCCGGGCACCCGAAGGCCCCGGCGAGTGGAGAGGAAGATGCGCGCATGGCGGTTGGCGTGCTTGCGCGTATCAGCCACCTATTTGCTCCTATCCGCCACGCGAAATCGGGCGGCCGGAGTGCCCCAGGGATTCACAAACAAGGACAAGAGAGGGTTTGTCCCGAGCGCAATCAATCGCTTCGCAGCGGGCACTCGAAACAATCTGACGGAGGGCTCCGGGACGCTACTTTCCGAGCGCGCCATGGCCGAGACCGATTCGAGTCAGCATGGCGCAGTCAACGTCACCCTGCGACTGTACTCGCCGAAGCCGGCAGCCATCAGCGCGGATTGGGAGCCGCCCATCATCGCGCGAGCGAGGTGATTCCCGACGGGTCGGGCGCGAGCGCGTGATTCGCGCCCAGGCCTCCGGTGAGAGTCCAGGACATCAGCCAGCGAGGAGTACGGGGCTTGAACCCGTGGGCAGGACGATAGGACACCCCAAGCAGGACGCGCTGTTACCCCTATCACCTTGATTTCCCTCGGGCTCTTCCTCCCGCCCCATCCCGCGTAGCTCCCCGGTGTGCCACCTCGAACCACGCTGGAGGGGCACACTGGGGACACATGCGGCCTCACAGGGGCAACTCGCTCACAGGCACGAACGGCCCGAGTCCTCCCGGCCTCGCCCGGCTCACGAGCTGTCCGAGGGAGGCTGGCGGTGGCAGAGTCGTATTGCCTGCCAACTGCCACAATCTAGGGCTCGGCGTGCCTCCCACGCCCGTGGCTGGCCGCTTCATCGCCTCCTTGCGACTGCTCTCTTCTCGTCGATGGGATAGGAGATATTCTCGCCGGGGCCCGTGCCACTCACCACCGCCGAATGCTCGCCCTGGGCGACGTCGAAGAAGAAATACTCGTCACCGCTGCCCTCCCACACCAGCGGCTTGCCGCCTACAATCATCCCTACTCCATCGTTGCCGCTGGCGAGGAAGTGAAACTCGTCCTTGCAGATGAAGCTGGAGGCGACCTTCAAGAAGCGCGCGTAGAGAGCACCGATACGGGCGATGCCCAACGGCGACAACGATGATCAACGAATTCAGTTGAGCATGCGCCCTGCCCAGGCCCCCCCCCGGATGGGGGCCGCAATAGCGGGACGGTTGGTAGTTCATGGAGAATCCCAGGCAAGAAGGGAGACTATGGGCAGGACTACCTCGTCAAGAAAGGTTCCTCCTTAGTGAGCTGAAGCGAAGAAGGAAGGAGCGGTACAATATCATTCGTCTCGAATCGGCAAAGGCCTGATACGAACCAGAACATTGCGGAAGTGAAATGCTCAGCGCGATATCGCCTATCTTGGCGGAGTGCAATGGCGCCTGATTGAGTACGCAGGAGTTTTGCCAAGCATGTTCCCTGTCGCGCATCATGAATACCGACCACTCCATCCGAATAGCCCACCGCAATGCGGGTGCTATCAGGACTGAAGGCAAGGTCGGTCGCGCATACAGGGTGGCCATCCAGAATACACAGGAGCTTGCCAAGGACTACGCTCCAGATCGTGACAGAACCGAGATGTTCGAGGACTGCGAGCATTTCCCCGTCCATACTGAACACTATCTTGCGGGCTCCACGCGTCGTTCGCCCGAGCCCACTCCGGATGCACCAATCCTGGACACTTCGGATCCGAATGGGCTGACTTGCTGTGGAAGCCGCAAGCAATTGGCCGTCCGGACTGAGCGCAACGCTTGAGATTGAGTCACCCAGTGCTTCAGATGTTTGGCCGACTTCTTCCTTTCGCCAGTTCAGCAATCTGATCTTGTTGTCGTTTCCAGTCGAGACAATCGAGTCTCCATCAGGAGTAAATACAAGGGTGCGTACTGCTGCCCAGGGATGATTGAATAAGTCTGACGACTTTCCCGTGGGGATGTCCCAGAACTGGAGAGACTTGCGACCTACGGTAGATGCGATAGTGGGCTCGCGAGGATGAAACGCGAGCGCACGAATGGGGCTTGTGCCCGGCGCCAAGGGAAGTGTGCGCACGTGAGTTCCATTGGTCGCATTCCAAATATGAACACCCACGCCAGATTCGATGGATGCGAGCCATTGCCCATTCGGACTTAATAGTGCGCGACTGTCGAGGTCGGAGGGGCTCGTGTGTTCGCCAATTAGTTGACCGGCAGCGATGTTCCAGCTTGCAAGGGCGCCATCACTGGATGCTTGGACTATCGTCTCGTCTCCATTGAATACAATGGCGCGCACCGATGACGTCTTGCCTTGCCCCTGCAACACATGACATTGGCCACCAGGAAGGCTCCAGAAACTAAGCGACCCATCGACATAGGCCGCCGCGAGCGTATCGCCATTAGGACTCAATGCGATGTCTTGAACTAGAGTGCCGTTTCCATTTATAACACGAACAAGCGACTTGTTTGAGACGTTCCAGACGCGTAGCGAGTGGTCCATGCCTAATGCAGCGAGATGTGTGCCGCTCTGATTGAAGACCCGCTTGATGGCCGTACTCATTACACTCTGCCAAACCACTTTGGTGTGGTCGCCTGGCTCCCACCGCAACAGCTTTCCACTGCGCGTAGCTGCTGAGAGGCTTATGCCATCCGGACTGAATGCCACTGCGATTGCCGCCTCATCTCCAGGTCCCCCTGTCATCACATGAAGCCGGGTACCGTGGTCTACGCTCCATATCTCTACGCCTCCAGGGGTGGTTGCGAGCGCCAGCATTGCCCCATCCGGACTGAAGGAAAGGTTCCATACAGTGTCATCACGCTGTCGATGGATGGCGCGCAACTCCCGCATCTCCTCAACGCTCCAGAACTTCACAAGCCCGCGCTTGAACGACGCGGCGAGAATCACTCCCTTCGTGTCGAAAGTGAGCTGCTCACCGCTCGATGCAGCACTTAATACGCGCCGCGAGCTACCGGTGGATAGGTTCCACAGGTCAATTTCTCCTGCATCGGAGGCTGAGGCTAGTGTCGTGCCATCTGGGCTGAACGCCAATCGAACAATGGCGCCACGGGGCCCTCGCAGAACTCGCAGCATGCTGGACTCACGGGTGTCCCATATGCGCACCGTTCCATCTACATGTCCGGTGGCCAATAGAGTGTCCGTTGGGGAAATTGCTACGGCCTTGCACGGCGAATATGCCGCGAGCTGGGGCGACGGGGAGATGTCGGGCAAGGCTGCACCGGTCACGTCGACATGCTCAAGAGAGTCCACCTGTGCCCCAAGCAAGATGGCCCTGCGCAGCTTGGCCCCCTGGAGCTTCGCGCCGCTCATGTCTGCCGCTACTAGGCGCGCTCCTGTAAGATCCGCGTCACGTAGGTCCGCGCTCTGCATGTTTGCGCCCTCAAGATTTGCATGAGCGAGGGCTGCGCTTTGTAGCTGTGCATCTCTAAGGTCTGCTTCGATCAGAGGCACAGCTGTGAGATTGACTTTTCTTAGGTCGGCGCGACGCAGGTTAGCCTTTGTTAGATCCTGATTACGGAGGTCGCTTCCAGCTAGGTTCTTGGTGGTCTCATGGCTCGTCCGCTCTCCCCGCCCGCGCAGTCGGCTGAGGACATGAAGCGCATTGCGCTTCGCTATTTCGCTCCCTTCCATGGATGAAGTGCGCTCCGCCCAAGAGCGTGCCGCCGACGGCGTAGCAAGCGAGATGAAGAAGTCAGCCATCAAATCGGTCAGCTCACGCCTGCCAAGCACGGTGACTTCCCCGGTGCCGTTGAGTTCCTCTACCGCCACCTCCGCCACCAGCCACTCCATCACCGACTGGTGGACGAAGGCGAAGCGATCCTCCTCGCCCCGCACTAACAGAGAGCCCGAGCCGAGCTGGTGCCGGATGCCCTCCAAATCCAGCGCCTGCTCTCCTTGGGTGTTCACAACGTTGAGCAGCTCCTTGGGTAGCTCGCTGAGACTCACCGTCCTCTCGGTGCGCTCCCATAGCAGCAAGGCTAGCGCCGTAGCCCCGCGCCGCAGCCCCGCAAGGCTCAGCCCCTTGGGTGCGCCTGGAGGGTTGACGCGCTCGTGCTCGCCCTTGAGCCACCGCTCGATAAGTAGCGCGTATAACTTCGCGGAGGTGATTTCCCCCGAGCCCCCTCTCGCGGCGCGGAGTTGCTTCCCGTCCAGCTCCACTATGAAACTCAGGAGGCGTGGGTTCTCCGACAGGCCGAGCAGGTCCCTCACGTCCCGTAGTAGCCCCATGCGCTCGTCTGCGGCGGCCTCGCTCCCCAGCCGTTTCACGAGGAATTGATGGATCTGATCCTCGCTAAAGCGCTCCAGCTTGAGGAGATGATGGCCAGGGATGGCCTCGGCCCGGCGAGCCAGCTCGCGCTTTACGTCCAAGTCTGTGAGGAAGTGCTGTGTCCTGCTCGTGACGACGACCTTCGCTTTGCCCCGGACCGCCTCGATGAGCGTGCCGAAGTGCTCCAGTGCCCGGTCGTAGGTCACCCGTAGCGCTAGCTCGTCGAAACCGTCGAAGAGCAGGGCGATACGGCCCTCGTGGAGCATGTAGAGAAATTTCTCCACCTCGAATCGCTGAACGTCTCCGGGAGCAAAGTGCTGGGCGACCAACTCACGCAGTGTGCGCTGCTTCTGTAGGGAGCGCATCTCGATGAGCACTGGCACAAGCGCGGGGACCGGCTCTTGTCCCATTCGTCGGGCCAGTTCGTGAAGCAGGTACGTCTTCCCAGTTCCGAAGTCGCCCAGAACGAGCGCAAAGCGCCGGTCCGGCGTGGCTAGCAGGTCGCGCACCGAGCGCAGTACATCCGCAGTGGCGATGGACCGCTGCCCACCGATGCTGACTTGGCCGCGCGGCTCCACGTAGTGCATGGGCAGGTATACGGGATCCTTCTCCAGCCGAGCCGTCTGCCGTTGGAGATAGCGGTCAAAGTCGAGCAGCCCCTGGTATTGAGTGAAGCTCTGCAGGTCGATGCGCCGTTCGTGCGCTAGGCTTGCCAGCTCATCCGCTGCGGTGGGGCCTGCGTGGACAAGCCTCGGTATGACCGCCGGGTTCTCCCATCGATAGCGTGCCGCGACGCCGGAGTAGAACATTTCGATGGCCTCGCGGGTGAGAGGCTGGTCGAGTGCTCCCAGCGGGTAGCAGCGGAGAAAGCCACCCTCCAGCACGGAGACCTCCAAGTATGTCGCAAAGGGCGGAACGCCTCGGAGGCGGATGACCTGAGTGCCGGGAGGCTCGCGGAGCTGGCAGGCACGCTCAATGCGGCCGAGGAAATCGTCGCGCAGAGGTTGGCTGTGGACGAGAGGCGGGCCGTTCTCATCCTCGGCCTCCTCGATGTCTCCGGCGGTGTCCGCTCGCGGAGGGCGGATTCCCGGCTCGAGGGCCCGCACGTACCTCCGAAGAAACAACAGCAGGAACTCCGCCGAAGCACGGCAGGCGAACTTGCGGAAGGCGTCGTCCTTGTCGAAGTCCGCATGGTCAGAGACAGCCTTGACGATGATGGATCTGACCCCGCTGCGCTCTGCCACGAAACTGATGGCAGAGGACTCCATCTCCGCTGCGAGCACCTTGCGCGAATGCCGCGCGAGTCTTTGGAACAGCCCGGGATCCTCCTGGACCGCGGAGCCGGTGGCGATGGGCGCAACATGCACTTGGAAAGCGGGATCCCGTGCCTCGCCCTCCGGGTCAAGCAGCCTTGCCTCTGTCACCCACGCGCGTCCCTGCGCCGTCAGCCGGAGTACTCCCACGCCAGACTCAAGCAGGCCTTCCTTGCGGAGCTGTGGAATGAGGGTCGCCCAGTCTGGGCACCGCTCTTTGCGCTCGGGGTGAGTGCTTAGCGGTGACGCCTCTATCCGCTGCTCATGTGCGTCAAGCGCGAGCAGCAGCCAGCGCGCCTGGGCTTGTCGGGATATGGGGCGCTCGCGCGCGTACAACCAGTCCCGGGCGAACTCGTTGGCGAAGTCGCTGGCGTCCACCTTCCATGCGGTCTGCAGGTTGTATGTGGTGATGTCGTGGAAGAACCCGCCGCCGCCCGTCTCGTCGCGGGCTACCTGCTTGCCTGTATCATAGGTGAACACCCTGTCCGCGACGATGACGTCTCCCAGCGACACCTTGCCACGCCAGCCCGCGCAGATGCCGCACATGGCCAAGCATGACGGCTCC
Source organism: Myxococcus stipitatus DSM 14675 (assembly GCF_000331735.1). Taxonomy (GTDB): domain Bacteria; phylum Myxococcota; class Myxococcia; order Myxococcales; family Myxococcaceae; genus Myxococcus; species Myxococcus stipitatus. Next base: position 7,028,307 of record NC_020126.1, read on the forward strand.
AGTTCTGCGATCAGGCGCGTGGCCCGATGTGCCGCCGCAGTGACACCCATGTCTACGGACCATGCCGCCGCGATCTGGAGGGTTTCTCCCAGCTCGTTTTGGACTTCACGGACGAGGTACGCGACACCGTCGCGGTCTCGCAGTGGCATCCACGCGTCCCGGCTCCGCCCGTCCAGCTCCAGACCGAGCACCGCGTCGAGTTCGTCCTTGAGTGCCGTCACGATCAGAACATCTATGCGGCCTCTGCTCATTCTCGTCCTCCGATGCTGCGTGCGCGAACAGTCAGATTCTGCGCTGGGCGCGGGTCGGCCCCTGCGACGTTGGACTACCGCGGGCCTTGGCCGGACATCATGGCGGAACGGGAACTCGTGGGCACAGGAGGAAAGTTCTGGGTGCGTTCGGGTTGTTGCTACACGCAGAGGCCCGGACGGGGGCAATGCACATTCCCCCCTTTTGCATTGACCTCCCTGCAAGTGCGTAGGATTCGAGGGTGACATTCCTCCAGGCAGGTGCGGAAGCAGCGAGCGCGGGGTTGAAGCTGCGGCCAGGAAGGATGGAGTTGCGTCGGGTTCGTTGAGTCCGTTCAACTGTGGGAGAAGGACCCAACGATGCCGAAACCGAAGCCCCCATACCCGCCGGAGTTCCGAGCGCGAATCGTCGAGTTGGCAAAGGCAGGACGGACGACGAGCAGCTTGGCCGAGGAGTTCCACGTCACTGACACGACGGTGCGCAACTGGGTACGCCAGAGCGAACTGGACGAGGGTACGCGACAGGATGGGCTGACGTCGGACGAGAAGCAGGAACTGGCCCGCTTGCGGCGCGAGGTGAAGGTGCTGCGCGAGGAGCGTGACATCCTCTCAAAAGCCGCGGCCTGGTTCGCACAGGAAGGCGTCTGGACGCCCAAGAAGCGTTCCGATTCGTGAGCGAGAACCAAGTATACCTCGCTGAGCTTCGGGCAGCGGTGCAGGCAGGCCGGAGTCCGTCCCTCCATGGGAGCGTCGGCGACGAGTATGACAACGCGCTGTGCGAATCCTTCTTCGCCAGCCTCGAGTGCGAACTGCTCGACCGACGGACCTTCCGCACTCACGCAGAGGCCAGGATGGCTGTCTTCCAGTACATCGAGGGCTGGTACAATCTGCGCCGAAGGCACTCCGCCCTCGGCTACCAGCCTCCTGCTAACGATGAGAAGAGGTACCAAACTGCGGCTTGACCCACCAAGTCGCCGGGACTCAACGAGGCCGGTGTAACTCCAGGGACACCGCGAGTGGGTTCGACTTCGCCAGGCTCGCCTGCATGAAGTGTGGAGACAGGATTGAGGGTGCTGACGGACGTGAAGGAAGGAGGAGGGGTTCTTCTACAAACAGCAGCGCATGCACTCCGCCATCGGCTACGCTGCGCCGGCTGAGATTGAAGGCAGCGGCTCGAGCCCACGTGGATTTCAGCAACCCCACCAGCTGCCTGTAGGCGGAGAGAGAACAACCATGAAGAAGACTTTTGTTTCGTCGCTGTGCGCGCTCCTGTGGATGGGCTGTGGCGAAAGCCCGACGCCAGCGGAGACCCAGGCGCCCACCGCCTCCACGGCGGAGCAGGCCCTGCCTTGCGCGGACTGCGACACCGGGCTCGCCGTGGCCGACGTGCCGGGCACCCATGGCTATGAAATCGAGCTGCCCATCTGGCAGGGCAACTTCGTGCCGCCCGAGTGGGAGGTCTACTGTCCCGAGACCGTCGGCTGTCTCATCCGTCCACTGGGCGGCGCCAGCGTGGCCAACATGGACTGGCGCGGGGGCAACGTGCTCTACAACGTCCAGGAGACCCACCTTCCGTACCTCGCCGCCGGCCTCGCGCAGGGCAACGGCTACCAGGTCCTTGGCCACGTCACGGGCTTCTTCACCAACATCCAGCCCGGGAAGGTGCGCGGCTCGGTGCAGTTCGAGACGAGCCCCGGCGACCTGCGGCCGAACGTCCAGGACGAGGTCGTGCTGGCCCTGCAGACGCATGACGGCACGGCCTGGACCGACGCCGCCATCCGGAACCTGCCCCTGTCCGTCTTCTTCTACGGAGAGGTGGAGGCCCAGCTGTCGCCGAACACCCCGGTGCGCATGGAGATCCGGATGCGTCAGCGCCCCGACTGGCCGCGGTCCGCGTACTTCACCGCCGTCCGCCTGTTCGGCGCGCAGTGCTACCCGGACTTCTCCAACAACGCGACCTGCCTGTGAGCAGGAGGGAAAGACCCAGGTCGAAGCACCTGCACTCCTCGCGGTGCACGTGGGTGCTCGACTCCCGCGGTCCCATCCCTCTCATGCGTCAAGCATGCCGCGCATTGACGTATCGCACCTGATTGTCGAGCCACCTGGTGGATAGTCATCAGGCCACCTGCATCGACCCCATCAACTCTCGCCGAGCCTGACTCGGCGAGAGGAGTACGGGGCTTGAACCCGTGGCCTCAGCCCGAAAACAAGAAGGCCGGTGCTCCCCTGAGGGAACACCGGCCTTCGAGAGCGGCGGAAGGGATTCGAACCCTCGACCCCGAGCTTGGGAAGCTCGTGCTCTACCAACTGAGCTACCACCGCGAGCGACGGGGTGGGATGTACCGCAGGCCCCCGTGAGCGTCAAGGACGTTGCCGCGGCCCCTCGTCTTCCGCACCGGGCGAACACCCTCAAATTGCTGGAGAACTTCCCACCCCTCTCGGGCCACGTCTCGCTCGACAACTCGGCGCATCGGCCGCCCCTCCCCCACCACGCCCCGCGTCATCCGCCACTCCACATCTCCAGCTTAGTCACACTTTTCAGGCTAATCTTGATTACTTGATATTTACGGCCAATACGTGCTTTCTCACACTCCCAGTACCGCCCTCCCCCGGGGCGGCTCACCCGCAGCGCAGGAGCACGACATGTCCGTAGGTGCATACCGAAGGCGGCTGTTCCAGGCGGTGGTTTTCACGGCGACCCTCACCAGCTCCGCGGCGATGGCGATGGCGCCCGAGTCGAGCGGCGAGCGCCACTTCGACGCGCGCGTCTCGTACAACGCGCAGGCGCGCTTCGGCTTCTCTGCAGCCCAGAAAGCCCGCGTGGAGCAGCTGCGCCAGAGCATCCCCGAGCTGCGCGTGGAGCTGGATGAGCACAGCGGCACCGTACGCTCTCTCTCCAACCCCGTGGGCGCGCTCTCCGGCCCCAGCAGCGGCGACCCGATGGCCATCGGCCTGGACTTCGTCCAGAAGCACCACGCCGCGCTCGGCCTGGAGCTGTCCGACCTGGCCAGCCTCGAAGTCACCGACCGCGTCTACTCGGACGTCAGCGGCGCCACGCACCTGTACCTGCGACAGACCTACAAGGGTCTCCCCGTCTACAACGCCCAGCTGCAGATCAACGTGGGCAAGGACGGCAGCGTGCTGGGCGTCCACAGCGACTTCCTCCCCTCGCTGGACACGTCCATCGCGGGCGTGGAGCCTCGGCTGAGCGCGGGCGAGGCCGTGGCGGGACTCGCCAAGCACCTGGGCCTGCGTCTCGCGGACGCCCCCCGGTCCCTGAAGGCGGAGCCCGGCGCGAAGAAGCGCACCTCCGTCGAGGTCGAGGGCCTGTCGCGCGAGCCCATCGTCGCGGAGCTGGCCGTGCTGCCCATCCGGCGCGGCGAGGCCCGCCTGGTGTGGCACTTCCAGGTCTACACGCTGGACTCCCAGCACGACTATGACGTGACGGTGGACGCCGGCTCGGGCGAGGTGTTGACGCGCTTCGACTGGGTGGCCGCAGATTCCTACAAGGTCTACCCCGCCCCCGTGGAGAGCCCCAACCACACGTCTCCGCTGCCGCCCTCGGACGGCCGCGCGACGGTGGCGAACCCCGCCAACACCACTGCGTCTCCGTACGGCTGGCACGACACCAACGGCGTCGCCGGCGCGGAGTACACCATTCCGCGCGGCAACAACGTCCACGCGTACGAGGACCGCGACGCCAACAACGCGCCGCCCACCACCGGCCAGCCGGACTGCGGCGCCGCCATCAACTGCGTCTTCCCCATCAACCTCTCGGCCGCGCCCTCCACGTACATCCCGGCCGCCGTCACCAACCTCTTCTACTGGAACAACGTCATCCACGACGTCCAGTACCAGTACGGCTTCAACGAGGCGGGAGGCAACTTCCAGCAGAACAACTACGGCCGCGGCGGCGTGGGCAACGACTACGTCCAGGCCGAGGCCCAGGACGGCAGCGGCACCAACAACGCCAACTTCTCCACGCCCGCGGACGGCAGCCGCCCGCGCATGCAGATGTACATCTGGACGGCGCCCACGCCGGACAAGGACGGTGACCTCGACACGGGCATCATCGTCCACGAGTACGGCCATGGCATCTCCAACCGCCTGGTCGGTGGACCCAGCAACGTGTCGTGCCTCACCAACCGTCAGCAGCCGGGCGAGGGCATCAGCGACTTCCTCGCGCTCTTCTACACGGCGCGCACCGGCGACACGGCCAACAAGATTCGCGGCATGGGCACCTACGCCCTGAACCAGGCCACCACCGGCACGGGCATCCGCGGCCAGCCGTACACGATGGACTCCACGCGCAACACCTGGACGTACCAGAGCCTGCGCGGCATGGCCGTCCCGCACGGCGTGGGCTCCGTGTTCGCCCAGGGCATGTGGGAGGCGTACTGGGCGCTCGTCACCCAGTGGGGCTTCGACAGCAACCTCTACAACGCCAACGGCAACGCCGGTAACCAGCGCATGATGCTGTACTTCACCGAGGGCATGAAGCGCACGGGCTGCCGCCCGACGTTCCTGATGATGCGCGACGGCATCATCAACGCGGCCACCAGCCTGCACGGCGGCGAGGACGTCTGCCGCCTGTGGAGGGCCTTCGCCGCCTACGGCATGGGCACCAACGCGACGACGACGGGACCGGATGACGTCACCGCGGTGACCAACGGCTTCGCCGTCCCGTCGGGCTGCTGATCCCCGCACGTCCTTCCCGCACCCAGGGAAGCCGATAGACAGTTCCCGGGGGCCTCTCTCACGAGGGGCCCCCGGTTTCGTTCGAGGCAACCCCGAGCTTCCCAAGCGCTGGGGCAGCGGGCGACCGGAAGCGTCGCTCACAGTGAGCCCATGCTGTCGCCCAAGACCCAGTCGCCGAGGAAGCATCCGGACGGCATAAACTCAGGGCCGCCATGGCGCTCCTCCCGCTATCGCTGCTGCTGAGCTCGCTGACCCTGACCGCCTCCCCTGACGACGTATCTCCGCCCGCGCCTCGCCCGCGGGAGGCGGAGCCCTTCGCCCTGACCCTCAGCGGCGGCGTCAGCCTGGGCGCCTATGAAGCCGGGCTCTCGTGGGCCCTGGTGCGCTATCTCCGAGCCATTGAAAAAGAAACCCAGACAGACCTCTCCGAGCGCCACCCTCAGCTCGTGACGGTGACAGGTGCCTCGGCCGGCAGCATCAATGCCCTCCTGGTCGCGCTCGCATGGTGTGCGAACGAGAATGCCCCAGGCCACACCGACACCATCGACAAGAACGACTTCCGGCGAACATGGGCTCCCGTGGGCTTCGATACGCTCCTCCCAGCGTCCGAGGTGACGCCCTTCTCCTTCGTCGAGCAGCGCTACGAATCCACGGACGGACTGCTCGCCCGCAGCGCATTCGAGTCTGTCATCGACTCCTTCCATTCCAAGCTCAACGAGCGGAGGGGTCGCGAGGCGGGACTGCAGTACCGATACCCCTGTGAGGTTCCTCTTGGCATCACCGTCACCCGGGCAGTGCCCGAGACCATGGAGGAGGCAGGGCTGCGAATCCCTCGCCAGAGCTTCAGCATCCTCTGGAAGCTGGAGATAGACTCCAAAGGGCACGCGCACATCCGCAATCAGTTCCTATCAGAGGAGCGCTCGAGTGATGCCCTCGTGTATCTCACCCAGACACCGAGGTCCCCCCCTGTGTCCGCCACTCCCTCGAGGGGGAGGCGCACCAGGTCCGACCGCGAGCCATCGCTGAAGAATCCCTCTTCCGTGGATGCCGACGCCGTCATCAAGGCCCTTGAGGCATCCAGCGCGTTTCCATTTGCCTTTGGCCCGGTGCACCTGTCGTATTGCGCACCGAGCTGCTCGACGGGCGCGCCCCACACCACCGTTTCCGTGTCAGACCCGGCCTGCGAAGAAGTTGCCGCGGGCCTCAGGAAAGCGGCCTCTCCGGGAACCCGCATCCCTCCGCTCCAGGTGTGCAGCCAGGACTTCTTCGATGGGGGCGTCTTCGACAATACCCCTGTGGGCGTTGCGCTGCAGCAAGCAGAGCAATTCCTCACACAGCAGCCGGCCAGAGAGCCTCTTCCGTTGCGCCCGCTCACCTACCTCTTCGTGGACCCAGACTTCCGAAGGCATCCCGCCGCTCCTTCTGGGGTCAAGCTCAAGGAGGTTCCGGATCTCGGCAAGCAGATTGACTTCCTCTTCAGCGCCGTTGGTACGGCGAGGAGCTTCCATCTGCAGACGTCCATCCAGAACAAGGGATGGAACCAGACGCTGCTCAGCCATGCACGACACACGGCGGACTGGTTGTTCAAACTGGCCGAACTCGCGGGAAGCCCTCCGGTCCAGGCCGCGCCCACGGGCAGCGAGCGTCATGCATTCGGCTGGCGGCTCGCGCAATGTCTGACGAAGCCGGCACCAGAGCCTTTGACTCAGACGTGCCTGACAACGGTCGATCCGAAAAAAGTCGACAACAATAGACCGGTCCCCTTCACCTCGCTGGTCGCCATGGCCCAGGGACTGCGAGACATGCTCACCCAGAGCGGCGCCATGTGCGGGAGGGCCTCTCCCCTCTCCGCGGAGGAGGCCCTGGAGGTTGCCCAGCGGCTGGGATTGGCGGCGCTCACCCAGCGCTTTCTGGCCGAGGAGCTCAACCGCTCCGACTATGGCCACGCCAATCCAGGAGACCTGCAGCTGTTGCGTCAGGCCCTGCTCGCGGTCACCGCGACGCTGGGCCAGGTCCTGCCCTGCGCGGGCTCGCATGGCACCGGTCCCTTCTCGCCACTGAGAGTGCCCCTGGCCGCGCGGAGAAGGGAGGCGGAAGCCCTCGCGAAGCTGAAGCAGGATCGCTCGATGGTGGTCTCCAGTCGCTTCTCCCCACTCGCATCCGCCCAGCTCTTCAACTTCGGAGCGTTCCTCGACGAGCCTCTGCGGATGACGGACTACTACATCGGCATCTATGAGGCCGCACACCAGCTCGCGGAGAGTTTCTGTACCGAGCAGAACCCATACAACCCCGTCGTCTGGGATGACCAGGTGGAGTCCCAGCAGCAATGCATCGGCGCGAAGCTGCAGGTCATCACGAGCAAACTGGGCGTGGCGGAGTCCGGCCCCGCAGCCTACGTCTTCGAGACCCTGGCGAAGCGGGAGCTGGAGGCCGTGCTCGGAAAGAACGCCCTGCCCAAAATCCTGGCGCGAGAGGAGTGGGCATGGATGGCTGCCTTTCCTCCACCCCCCAAGCACAAGTTCCTACGGGATGACACCTTCACTGTCTCCCAGGTGCTCTCGGTGCTGTTGTCGAAGGACGCGTTCTGCCAGGACACCAAAGGGCTCGGCAAGTGCCTGGCGGACCTCGACCTGAAGGAGCTCAGCCAGGGGCTGGTCAAGGAAGAGTACCTGCCGCGAAGTGAATCGATGCGCCTCTTCCTCGCCGACCCCACCCGCTGGAGGTGGGAGCTCGTGACGCATAGCACGAGCCGCATCGCCACCATCCAGACAGAGGCACGGCCAAACTGGGAGTTCGGTCCGGCCCTGAACGCGGTCCGCTTGTTGACGTCACGCGGGGCGGACCTGCGCGAGCCCCTGCGCATCAATGCCTCCTCCGTCCCCCTGGGCCAGACGCCCTCCGGAACGTCCGAGGTGACACCGTGGCTCTTCACCCTGCTCCCCTATCGCGCCTCCATCGACGTGGCCCACCGGGGACTGATGCTGAGCTGGTTCGAGCCCACCCTCCGCCCCAACGAGCAATTCACCGTGCGGCTGGGCCTCAATCCCCTCGAGCTCCGCTGGAAGGACTCCGCGGTCCCCCTGGTCTCGAGCAGCTTCACGCCGAGCCTGGCGTATGCGGTGTCCACGCTCGCCTCGGTGGGCGCGGGCCCCACCGTGGAGGCCCGGTGGCGCGAGCAGGGCCGGGAGCAGTGGGCGCTCGGCGGAGAGGTGTACGCGGACTTCGTGCAGGAGCGCATCCGGCTGGGCCTCGGCTTCCGCGACACACCCGGCACTCCGTGGGCGGGGCTCGTCTACCTGAGCTTCGCGGACGTCAACGGAATGCTCTTCTGGATGACCCGGTGAGGTGGCTCCTCGCGCACCGGGCACTTGACTGAACGGGCTTTCAGTCGCACGCTCGCTCGCGTGAAAGCCCGTCCCATCGACAATCCGCCCAACCCCTGGGCGAGCACCGAAGTCGAGTACCTGGACGAAATCCCTCCCTCGAAGCTGGAGGTCTGGGAGGACCACAGCCGGCAGGTCGTCTCCCACAATGACAGCCCCGACGTGGGCTTCAGCTGGAGCGTCAATCCCTATCGCGGCTGTCTCCATGCCTGCGCGTACTGCTATGCGCGCCCCACACACCAGTACCTGGACTTCGGCGCGGGCACCGACTTCGAGACGAAGCTCGTCGTGAAGCCCCAGGCCGCGGAGCTCTTGCGAGCCCACTTCGAGCGCCCCTCGTGGAAGGGGGAGACCGTAGTCTTCAGCGGCGTCACCGACTGCTACCAGCCGCTGGAGGCCTCGCTGCGCCTCACCCGCGCCTGCCTGGAGGTCTGCGCCGAGTACCGCAACCCCGTGGGAATCATCACCAAGGGCGTCCTCATCGAGAGAGACCTCGACGTGCTCCAGCGCCTGTCCAGCGAGGCCCGGCTGTGGGTCAGCGTCAGCCTGCCCTTCCACAACGCGGAGCTGGCGCGTGCGATGGAGCCCTACGCGGCCTCACCCCAGCGGAGGCTGCTCGCGATTCGCCGCCTCGCGGAGGCCGGAATCAACGTGGCGGTCTCCGTGGCGCCCATCATCCCGGGGCTCAACGACGAGGACATCCACCGCGTGCTCACCGCCGCTCGCGAGGCCGGCGCCACCCGCGCGCACTACAACCTGGTCCGCCTTCCCGGCCCGGTGAAGGACGTCTTCGAGGAGCGGCTGCGCGCGAAACTCCCCCTGCGCGCCGACCGCGTCCTGCATCGCATCCGGGAGACACGGGGCGGAGAGCTCAGCGACTCGCGCTTCAAGCACCGCATGCGCGGCGAGGGGCTCTACGCGGAGACCATCCACCGCCTCTTCGAGACGACGGCGCGCAAGGTGGGCATGCGCGCCTCGTACATCACCGAGGAGGCACCGGAGACCTTCCGGCGCCCACCTCGCAAGCCCCTGGCGTCACCGCAGCTCAGCCTCTTCTGACGGCCGCCACGGAACGGCCCAGGGCTACTTGCGTATCGCCTGGACGATGCTGATGAGGATGACGGCGCCCACCGTGGCCACGGCCAGCGAGTAGAGGTTGAGCCCCGTCACGCCCCGGCCGCCCAGGATGCTGAACAGCCAGCCGCCAATCATCGAGCCGACGACACCGGTCGCGATGTTGGCGAACATCCCCATCTTCGCGTTCGTCCCCTTGATGATGCTCGCCAACCAGCCCGCAATCCCTCCCAGCACCAGCCACGCGCAAATTCCCATGACATCCTCCTGACCGGCGGGTGCAGACCCGCCCCGGCATCACCGCCGTGCCGCCGGGCTTGTTCCTACTACGCTCGACGTCCCCGCGTATTTCAAAGCCTCCGGGCCCCGGACGAAAACAGCAAGCGCCCCGCGCCTCTCGACGAGACACGGAGCGCCCAGGTCCTTCACGATGGAGACGTGCTCAGTCCTTGCCGAGCATGCCGTCCTTCAGCCCGCCATCCACCGGGTCCTTGCCCAGCCACACCGAGAAGAGCGAGTCGGCGAAGTCCTTGCCCTCGACCGCGATCTCCTGGCCGCCCTTGGTGCTCTGCACCTTGGTGCCCGTGCCGGGGATGTAGGTCAGGATGAGCTCGTCGCCCTTCTTCAGGTCCGGGATGGCCGCGTTGAACGTGTCCAGCTTCGGCTTGAGCTCCGCGAGCTTCGCGCCCGCGTTCTTCTTGAAGCCGTCGGAGATGGCGTCGGTGATGGTCTTCTTGTCCAGGTCACGCAGCATGTACATGCGCACGCGCTTGATCTGGTCCGAGGCGACAATCTCCGCGCCGTCCTTGGACGGGTTCTCCAGGTACAGGCCCACGGTGTAGACCTTGAAGACCACCTTCTTGCGCAGGCCCACTCCGTTGAGCTTCAGCTCCTTGTCCTCCACCTTGGCCGTATCGGGATAGTTCACCCCGGCCACTTCCTTGGCGAAGGCAGGCATGGCGAACAGCAAGCAGAGCGCGGCGGCGGACAGCGTGGCTTTCATGAAACCTCCAGGTGGAATCAGTTCCGTGTGTTGAGACGCAGCCTACCCGCGCGTCTTCATGAAATGTTCCATGAAGGTGACGAGCGTGCGCACATTCTCCACCGTCACGGCGTTGTACGTGGAAACCCGGATTCCCCCCGCCGTGCGGTGGCCCTTCAACCCCACCATTCCTTGCTGCTTTGCGTCAGCGACGAAGGCCGCGTCGAGCTCCGGCGTGGGCAGGTGAAACACGACGTTCATCACGGAGCGGGACTCGCGCTCCACCGGCGCCCGGTAGAAGCCCGAGTGCTTGTCGAGCGCGCCGTACAGCAGGTCCGCCTTCTGGCGGTTCCAGGCCTCGACCTGTGCAAGCCCGCCCACGTCCTTCATCCACGCGAGCACGTTGCGCACCAGGTAGATGGCCAGCGTGGGGGGCGTGTTGTAGAGCGAGTTGTTCTCCGCGTGGATGGAGTAGCGGAAGATTTTCGGGATGTCCTTGCGCCCGCGCGCGATGAAGTCCTTGGCCGCCACGACCAGCGTCACCCCGGAAGGCCCCAGGTTCTTCTGCGCGCCCGCGTACGTGAGGGCGAAGCGCGACAGGTCCATCTTCTTCCACAGGAAGTCGGAGCTCATGTCCGCCACCAGCGGCACGCCGCCCACGTCCGGGAACGTGTGCCACTGCGTGCCGTAGATGGTGTTGTTCGTGGTGATGTGGACGTAGGCCGCCTTCGGGTCCAGGTTCAGCTCGTCCTGCCGAGGCACGCGCGTGTAGTGCTTGTCCGGCTGCACCGTCGTCGCCGCGACGCGGGGCGTGCCGTAGTACTTCGCCTCGTCCAGGGCCTTCTCGCTCCACACGCCCGTCATGAGGTAGTCCGCGCTCGTGCCGGGGGTGAGGTAGTTCATGGGCACCTGCGCGAACTGCTGCGACGCCCCACCGGTGAGGAACAGCACCTGGTGGCTGGACGGCAGGCCCACCAGCTGCGTCAGCAGGGAGATGGCCTCGTCGTGGACGGCCTCGTAGTCCTTGCCCCGGTGGCTGTGCTCCATCACGGACATGCCCGTGGCTTGGAAGTCCAGGAGCTCCTCCCGGGCGCGCTCCAGCGCGGGGAGGGGCAGGCCGGCGGGGCCAGGGTTGAAGTTGATGACGCGCATGGCGGGGTCCTCGCGGAATGGAGACGACGTGCCCCATTCTTCCCCCCGAGGCCCCCCCGGGAGCCAGTAGGAAGCGAGGGGTTCCGCCCGCTTCCAGGTGACGCCGGGAGGAAAACGACGGAAAAAGGGTCGTGGCCACCGGCCGGGTCCGGGGGTCTGGAGGGACAGGTGGGTTCCACGGAGGGACTGGCGGAGTGGGTGCGGCGCGCGGCGAGTGGGGAGACCTCTGCCTTCAGTGAGCTGTACCGGCGCACGCGCCCTCAGGTGGCGAGGTTGATGGCGGGGTTCGCGCCCCTGGACTCCGATGAGGTGGAGGACGTCATCCAGGAGACCTTCGTCCGGGCGTTCCGCGCCCTGCCGCGCTTGAAGGAAGCGGCGGCCTTCGAGGCCTGGTTGTTATCCATTGCCCGGAACCGGGCGAGGACCCGGCTGGAGCGCAAGGCGAACTTGCGACGCCTGGAGGATGACATCGCGGACCCCGAGCCGGAGAGCGTCCCCGCCATCCCAGAGGCGCTTCAGCTCGAGCGCGACATCGACGCCGTCCGCCAGCTCATCGACGAGCTTCCCGAGGGCGAGGAGAAGAGAACAGTCCAGCTCTTCTATATCGAGGGAGAGCTGTCGGCCCGTGAGATTGCCGAGCGGTTGGGCGTTGGGAAAAGCGCCGTCACGATGAGACTCGAGCGCTTCCGGGGTCGTATCAAGAGAGAGTTGCTGCGGCGAGTGCTCGCAGGTCGGTGGGAGTGAGAGGTCATGAGACACCTGGATGACGAGGCGCTCAGCGCCCTTGCCCGTCGAGAGCCAGCCACGGAGGCGTACTTCCGTGAGCACCTGGCCACCGCGTGTGAGGTGTGTGAGCTCTTCCTCGCCTCCCACTCCGGCCCCGACCTCCTGGATGGGCACACCGACGCCGCGCTGCTCGCCCTGGCCCCCGCTCCCTCCGAGCCGCGCCTGGACGAGGTGGGCTTCGCGCGGGTGCGCAAGCAGCTCAAGGCGGCGCCGTCGGAGGCTCGGCGCTGGGGCCTCATCACGGGCGCGGTGGCGGCGGCGCTGCTCGCGGTGGTGCTGGTGCCCCGGCTGCGGCAGACGAGCGCGGGCGTGGACCTGGGCACCGAGTCCACGGCGCCAGGAGTGAAGGGCCAGGTGGGCCGCATCGCGCTGGAGTTGGCGGTGGTGGCGCGCGGCGCGGACGGCGGCTTGCGCCGACTGGACCCGGGCACGCTCGTGGAGACCCGCGACGTGCTCCTCCTGCGCTACCACGCCACCGAGGCCGGCACCGCCCTGCTCTTCCAGCAGCGCGAGGGACAGCCCCCCGAGCTGTTGGGACAGTTCGCGCTGGAGGCGGGGACACACGACCTGCAGGGCGCCCAGGGGCTCTCGGGCGTCAGCCTCGAAGGGGAGTCCGGGCCGCTGACGTTGTGGCTGGCTGCTTCCCCCTCGGGCCTGGAGCCGTCTCCCGACGACGTGATGCGGGTCCTGGTGGGAGAAGGTGAGCGGTGGGAACAAGGCACCCTGGCCATCACCCGGTTCGACGTGCGAGTGAGAAGCGGCGACAATCTCCCCTGACCTGGTGAGTGTGAGGACTCTCCTTCCCATCCTGCTGGCGGCGCTGACGGCCTGCGCGACTTCTTCGCCCCTGGGGACGGAGAAGGGGGGACTCGTGCCCCTTCGGCTCGACGAGGAGGCGCTGTCCAGCGCGTACACGCCCCGGCGCATGGCGCTGCTGGTGGGCATCTCCGAGTTCGACGACCCTCACTGGCGCAGCCTGCGCTACCCGGCCAAGGACGCCACGGACCTGGCGGCGGCGATGCTGGACCCGGCGCGCGGACGCTTCGACCAGGTGCGTGTCCTCACGCGTCCCGAAGAGACGACCCGCGCGGCCATCCTCCAGGCGCTGAGACAGCTGCGCAAGGAGGCCCACCGGCCGGATGACGTGGTGGTCGTCTACTTCTCCGCGCATGGCACCCTGGCTCGCGATGCCACGGGGGAGCTGCGCCGCTTCCTGGTGACTCGAGATGCGTCCTACCGGGCCGTGGCCCAGACGGCGCTCGCCATGGACGCGCTCAAGGCGGAGTTCGACTCGCTCCCCAGCCGGCGGCGGCTGCTGGTGCTCGCGTCGTGTCACAGCGGCAACGGCAAGTCGCTGCTGCCCAAGGAGCTGGAGACGGAGCTGAACGGCATCAAGTCGGGCTTCTACGCCCGGCCGCTGGAGGAGTCGTCGCGCGCGTCCATGGTGTTCGCCGCCTGTGATTGGGGCGAGACGGCACGCGAGGACGAGGGCCTGCGCAACGACATCTACACGCACTTCCTCATCGAGGGACTGGGCGGTGGCGCGGACCGCAACGCGGACGGCGCCGTCACCGCGACGGAGGCCCACGACTACGCGCGCCGCCGCACCTTCGCCTTCACCGAAGGCCGGCAGCGCCCCTCGGCGGAAATCATGGAAGTGGGCGCGGACCCCGTGGTGCTGTCGGGCAGCATCGCACGCACGGGCCGGCCAGAGCTGTTCTCCTACAACCCTCGGCTGGATGGCTTCACGCTCAAGGTGGATGGAGAGCCTCGCGCGGAGCTGCCCGGCGGCGCGGCGGTGGTGCCCGGCAAGCGCACGGTGGAGCTGACCAAGGGCGGCGCGGTGCTGGTGCGCCGCGAGGTGGAGGTGGACCTGGGCGAGCGACTCCCCCTGGAGCAGCTGCTGGCCGAGGCCTTCCCCCGGCGCTCGTTGTCCCTGCTGGGCGGCATGTTCACCTTCGTCGACGCGCGCAGCCGCTCGGAGCTGCTGCCCATGGCCCCCGAGCTCGCCCTCTCCTTGCGGCTGGAGGACCGGCCGCTGCGCGACTTCGGGCTGATGTTCGATGTGAGTTTCAGTACGGGCAGGCGTGCCCTCATGCTCCAACCCGAGGAGGAGGTGCCTTTCCGCTACACCACCTTCTCCGCGGGGGTGGCCCTGCCCTACCTGTGGCGCTGGGAGCGGCTGTCGCTATTCGCCGGCCCGCGTGTGGCCGCCCTGTACCTGGGGCGGTCCTTTGATGTGGAGACGACCGCCCGTGGCCAGAGCTTCTTCACGGTCAGCCCCGGAGTCGTCGGTGGCGTGGTGCTGCGCATGGGCGAGCGGCTGGAGTTGATGACGCAGGCGCAGCTCATGCTCACGTACGTGGTCGTGGATGGGGAAGGACAGGCCGTGGGTTTCACCGGCGCCTGGGCCGGTGTGGGGTACCGGTTCTGATGCACTCGAGACTTCACATCACGTTGGGTACCGCCCTCCTCCTCTGCACCGGGGCCTGCGGCAACCTGGAGAACGCCCCCTTGCGCGTGGGCACCATCCAGGGACAGCTCTCGGAGTTCGACCCCGCGGTGGCCATGGTCGCCCTGGTGGCGGACCCCGAGGTGCGCACCACGGTGGACTCCGCCGGTCGCTTCAAGCTGGAGGACGTGCCCAGCGGCGCCGCGGAGCTCTTCATCGTCGCCACCTCGGAGAAGGCCGCGCGCGTGGCGGTGAAGGTCTCCGGCGGCAAGGCCGTGGACGTGGCGCGCGTGGAGGCGCGGAGCGCGGGCTTCTTCGAGATGCGCGTGAAGGCGACGCACGGCGAGCGTGTCGCGGGTGTGCAGGTGTCCGTGCAGGACACGCCCTTCGGCCGGTTGATCCTGGATGGCGCGGGCCGCCTGCGCGTGGGGCCGCTCCCGGATGGGTGCTACGCGCTGACGCTCGCCGGCTCGGGCTTCCCCACCCTGACGACCGAGGCGTGTGTCGGGTCCGGCGAGAAGAAGGAGCTCAAGCTCGAGCTGGTGCCCAACGCGGGAATCGTCAACCGCTGCGGCCTGACGGGCTGCGCGGACGGCCTGGTGTGTGCCCCCGGTGGCCGCTGCGTGGAGTGCGTGCAGGATGCGCAGTGCGGCGAAGGGATGATGTGCAAGGGCTTCCGCTGCGGAGCGGCGGGCCCGAGCTGCAGCGCCTGTGGCACCAACGGGAGCTGCGACAAGGGCGCCACCTGCCAGCCCTTCTCCGATGGGAGCCAGGTCTGCGTGAAGGAATGCACGGAGACGGTGAACGAGGACGCGCAGGACTTCGCCGCGAACCGCTGCGAGGCGGGCTTCACCTGCCAGCGCGGGAGCTGCCTGCCGGACCCGTCGCGCTTCGTGGGCTGTGGCGCGCTGGAGCGACTGGGTGACGAGTGCACGGACGACGCGCGCTGCCAGAAGCTGGGCCTCGCCAAGGGCGTCTGCGTGGAGGGCCGCTGCACCGTGCCCTGCACCGAGGACCTGGAGTGCCCGGACGTGTCCCACTGCCAGGACACCCGCTTCGGGCGGGTGTGCTCCGTGCTCCCCCGCTAACCGCGAGGCGCGAGGACCAGGCCGTCCCGAGACAGGCGCGTCACCGCGTCCAGGATGTCGGCTTCGGGCATTCCCGTGGCCGCCGAGACCTCCGCGGCGGACAGCCCCTCCACCGCCATCTTCAGCACGAGCAGCGCGTGGGGCGTGGCCTCCAGGTAGTACGAGGCCAGGCTCTCCGGATGCCGCCACACGAGGGCCAGCTCTTCACCGGGCTCGGGCGGCGCACCCGCGCCTCGGGCTCGCACGTAGGCGCAGAGCCGGAAGGACTGCTCCAGCACCACCAGCGTCGGGTTCGGCGTCAGCGCCGCCACCTGCTCGGGCAACTCCACCTGTGAGGCGAACACCGCGAAGTCCGTCCACTCGAAGCGCGCCAGCGCGGGGATGAACGGCGCGAGCCCTCGGGTGGGAAGGGTGTCCGCGAGGAACGAGGCAAAGCCCTCACCCAGGCGGTTCACCTCGTGATGCCGCGCGGGCCGGGTGCGCGTGTAGTCCTCCACCAACAGCCTCCACGCGTCCGGACCCACGGCGCTCCGCACCAGCGGGAAGAGCTTCTCGAGCGCGCCTCGCACATGGCCTCGCACGAAGTCGCCGTAGAGCGACACGCGAGAGGATGGCGCCGCCCAGCCCGGATGCTCCGCGTACAACTGCTCCAGCGACGCGGGCGCGGGGTTCGCGAGGTATGCGCCCATGCTGTCGAAGAAGTGCTCGAGCGCGGGCTTCATCGCCCCTCCCCTTCGCGCAGCACCTGACGCGCGAGGTCCGCCTCGTCCAGCACCGCCGCCATCGACGGGATGTCCTGGTCCCACTCGATGAGCGTGGACACCGGGCCGGTGCGCTCCAGCACATATCGATACAGCGACCACACGTCGTCGCAGACGCGGTCGCCGTGCGTGTCGATGATGACGTCGGGGTACGTCGTGTGGCCCGCGAGGTGGATTTGCACCACGCGCTCCAATGGCAGCGCGTCCACGAAGGCGCGCGCGTCGTAGCCATGGTTGCGCGCGTTGACGTAGACATTGTTCACGTCGAGCAGCAGGCCGCAGTCGGCCTCCTCCACCACGTGCCGCAGGAAGTCCGCTTCGGACAACGTCCCCCCGGGCATGTTCGCGTAGTAGCTCGGGTTCTCCAGCAGGAAGGGGCGCCCCACGCGGGCCATCACCTCGCGCACGCGCGGGACGACGTGCTCCACCACCGCCTCGCTGAACGGCAGCGGCAGCAGGTCATGGAGATACACGCCCCCCAGTCGCGAGTAGCAGAGATGGTCCGAGAAGAACGGCGCATCCACCTGCTTCACCAGCGCGGCCAGGCCCGTGACGTAGTCCAGGTCGAGCGCATCCGGCCCGCCGATATCCAAGCCCACGCCGTGCGGCAACACGGGCCAGCGCTCGCGGCACGCCTCCAGCGCGCGGTGAGAGCGGCCTCCCAGCGAGAGGAAGTTCTCCGGGATGATCTCCACCCAGTCGAGCGCGCGCCCGGTCCGGGGCAGCTCCTCGTAGAAGCTCCTGCGCAAGCCGATGCCCACGCCCAGCGACTTCAGTCCGTGCCTTCGCGCGTACGTCACCACCACGGCCATGCACCTCCAGGGAGCCTCATGAACCGGGCGGCGGGAGGTCCTCTTCCCACCGCCCAGGAGGCCGGCGACGTCACCGGCCCTGGATACGGCCCTGCCTACTTCTTCTGACCGTTGCAGCCACCCGCGCCGCAGGAGTGCTCAGCGCCCTTCTCCGGCGTGGCCGCGGGGGCGGCCGCATCCGTACCCTCGGCGGGCTTGTTCTCCTCGGTCTTCGCGGCGCCGCAGCTGCCCTCCGCGCCCTTCTCCGCGGCGGCCGGCTGGCCCTCCGCCGCCTTCGTGGAGGCACAGCCAGTGGCGAGGGAGGCCAGGGACAGGGTGCCGACAATCGCCGCAAGAGCCTTCGCGTTCATGGTGCTTCCTTTCGGTACTGCGTTGAGGGGGAACGACTTGCTGGTACCGCGTACCGCGTGGGGTTCGAGACCTTGAACCTCATCTACGGATGCCGGGTGACTCGCGGATGTATCCCCGACTTTCCATCGCCTCGCGCAACACACTGTCGCGAGCAGGGACGAATTGAATGCCTTCTGATTCCGCCGTCACACCCAGCGCTTGTAGCAGACCTTCCTGCTCCACAAAAGCCGCGCGCTTGAGGTGACGCGCGAGCAATGCATCGAAGAGTGGCTTTCCCGCGATGGCATCCACCGCCACGCCAAACGCTCCCAACGTCGAGCTCGGTCCTCGCTCCGCGAGCAACTCCAACACATCCTCCAGGTGACGACGGTTTCCAGTAGCACGGCGTATTTCCACATCGAGATGCAATGCGAGCAGCGCGCCCGTCCAGTACGTGCCGGGCGAGAAACCGTTTCCGGAGACAACCTCTTCCATGGTGCGGGCTCCCGCCACGCGACGTCCGCGCGCGAAGCCATCCACCAACTCCTCCCATCCCCGCTCCGCGCTCAGCCGTCCGGAGCGCACGCGCGCAACCTCCGTGTAGTAGGTGGCCAGCCCCTCCGACAGCCACGGCACACGCGGCAGGAAGGCGGGATGGGCCAGGTGGAGCATCTCGTGGAGCGCCACCCAATCGAGCGCGAAGGACGCGGCGCTCGCGTCCTGCCCCACGAGCACGGAGATGCTGGGAGGCGAGCTCCACAGCACCATGCCGAAGAGGCTGGGCCCTTCGTGTCCGGGCACGGGAATGACTCGCACGGTGATACGCGGATACGGGAAAGTACGGCGGACCGTGAGCACTTCGTCCGCGGCCTGCTTCAGCCAGCCACAGACCTGACTGTCCTCCAGCTGACGAAAGTGGCCCAGCACCGCCACGTCCAGCACCGCGTCCGGCAACACCACCTGACAGCGGCGTCCCCCGAAGCCATGGAAGCCCGAGTCCACCAGGTCCTCCGCGCGAAGCCGATACAGGCCCGTCTCATCCGGTTGCCAGGGCAGCAGCGCGTCCGCGCCTTCCACGGCCAACTCCACGCGCAGGTCCGGCGGCGTCTGGTGCGGACGGATGAGGTACGCGCGCCCCGCGACATGCCACGCATCCGCCTCCCCCATTCCCGTGAACAAGCGCTGCCCGCGTGAGCGCGTCGGAGCCTCCAGGTCATAGCGATAGCGCAGGAAGCGGATGTCCGCGGGCAGGAGCACGCGGCCCTCCTCCGTCACCGGCAGCTCGAAGTGCTCACCGTCCTCGCGGTAGGCGCCCACCGACGCCACGCCCCCCGGCGAGGTGAAGCGGAACACGCGCGGCGTGCCCCGCACCAACACCACCTCCACGTCGAGCGCCCGCGTGGGCGCTCGGACGAACGTGACGGTGTAGCGGAGCGTGGCCGGGTCCTTCGAGAGGCGAGGGCCCGGCACGCTCACGCAGGACAGCCCCACGCAGAGAACGAGAGCCAGCAGCGAACACCTGTGCACGCGCGACATCGCCACCTCCACCGGGCCTGGAGCATACAAGCCCGGTGGAGAGGGGCCGTGGCCGTCAGTGGCGCTTGCGCGTCGGCGGAGGTCCCCCAGCAAGCAGGGACGCACGCGCGGCCTCCAGGAGCTCGTCCGAGAGGGGCAAGCCCTTCGTCGCCCGCGCGAGGGTCATCGCACCGAAGAGGAGCGCCATCGTCGCCAGCGCCCGCTGTCGTCCGGTGACGCCTTCCGCCCCTGGGACACGCGCGCGCAGCGCGGCGACCAGTCCCTCCACGCCCTCGGCGAGCGCCTCACGGGACTCGGGCGTCGCACGCGTCAGGTCCGACAACACCGACGGCATGATGCAGCCCGTCTCCATGTTGTCGCGGATGTTCTGGTTCAAGTAGCGGCGCACGAAGTGGTTCAGGAACTCCGCGCCGCGCAATTCCTCCAGGCCCCCGAGCCAGCGCGAGTGCTGGTGCTGGAAGAACGCGCGCACGGACTCGGTGAGCAGCGAGTCCTTCGAGGCGAAGTGCGCATAGAAGCCGCCAACGGTCAGTCCCGCGGCGCGCATGACGCGCTCCACGCTCGCGCCCGCGAAGCCTTCCTTCCGGAAGAGCGTCTCCGCCGCGGACAGGATTCTCTCGCGCGTCGCCTGCTTGTGCTCGGGTGCGTACCGCATCGTCGTGCCGCCTCCTACTCCTGGCCTCCCGAGCCGGAGGGCCGGAACACCATGCAGGTGGTGGTGCCATGCGCGTACAGCTTGCCGCTCGCGTCCGTCAGCCGGCCCTGCGCCGTCGCCACCCGGCCCCCCACGTGAATCACCTCGCCCGTACACGTCAGCCGTCCGGTGACGCCGGTGATGGCGCGCACCATGTTCACGTGCAGCTCCAGCGTGGTGTAGCCCGCACCCACCGGAAGCGTGGTGTGCACCGCGCACCCGAGCGCCGAGTCCAGCAGCGTGGCCGCCAGTCCTCCATGCACCGTGCCAATGGGGTTGTAGTGGAACTCCGCGGGCTCCACCTCGAACACCGCCCGCCCTTCCGACACCTCCACCGGAGCAAAGCCCAGCACCCGGGCGATGGGCGCCCCGGGGACGACGCCCTGGATGATGGCCCGCAGGTACTCCAGGCCCGACATCGTCTTCGCGGCGGCCAGCCCCTCACGGGGGTCCGCCCACGTCACGGTGCGGGTGCGCACCTCGGTCTCACCCTCGCTCATGAACCTACCTCTCCCATGAAATGATACCCATCATCATCAAACTTCAAGACAAGTGCACTCTTCCTCGCAAGGACACTTGCAAGATGGGATGACACTCATAATACAAAGGGCCATCGAGTGCACGTCAGCCAAGGGAGGGCGCGCGAGCGGCCGGGCCGTTCGCCTTCCTGGCGTGCCATCCAAGGAGCAGTGGATGCAGAAGCGGCGCGTCGTGGTGACGGGAATGGGGCTCATCAGCCCCTGCGGCACGGGCGTGGAGAAGAGCTGGACCGCGCTGGTGCGCGGCGAGAGCGGCGTGGGCCCCATCACCCTCTTCGACGCGAGCCAGCTGGACTGCCAGATTGCCGGCGAGGTGAAGGACTTCCGGGTGGAGGACCACATCGAGCGCCGCGAGGCCCGGCGCATGGACCGCTTCTCGCACTTCGCGGTGGCGGCGGCGGACATGGCGGTGGCGGACGCGGGCCTGAAAGTCACCCCCGAGAACGCCGAGCGCGTGGCCACCATCATCGGCTCGGGGATTGGCGGAATCGGGAGCCTGGAGGACACGTTCCGCCTGGTCATGGAGAAGGGCCCGGACCGCATCAGCCCCTTCTTCGTCCTGCAGATGGTCATCAACATGGCGCCCGGCTACGTGAGCCTGCGCCACGGCTTCAAGGGTCCCTCCTGGGCCCCCAACTCCGCGTGCTCCACCAGCGCCCACGCCATCGGCGAGGCGATGCGAGGCATCCAGCGCGGCGAGTTCGACGTGGCGGTGGCGGGCGGCGCGGAGGCGCCCATCTCGCTCCTGGGCGTCGGCGGCTTCGGCGCCATGCGCGCCCTGTCCCTGCGCAACGACGCGCCCCATGCCGCCAGTCGCCCCTTCGACGCGGACCGGGATGGCTTCGTCATCGCCGAGGGCGCCGGGATGCTCGTGCTCGAGGCGCTGGAGCACGCCCAGGCCCGAGGCGCGCGCATCCTCGCGGAGCTCACCGGCTACGGCGCCAGCTCCGACGCGTACCACATCACCCAGCCCGCCCCCGAGCACGAGGGCGCCCAGCGCAGCATGCGCGCCGCGCTCAAGGACGCGGGCCTGGGCCCCGGCGACATCGGCTACATCAACGCGCACGGCACCTCCACCGACGTGGGGGACCTGCTGGAAGCGCAGGGCATCGCCCAGGTCTTCGGGGACACGACGCGCACGGTGGCCATCTCCTCCACCAAGTCCATGACGGGCCACATGAACGGCGCCGCGGGCGCGGCGGAGGCCGTCATCAGCGTGCTCGCCCTCACGCGAGGCGTGCTGCCGCCCACCATCAACCTTCAGCGGCAGGACCCGCGCATCACCCTGGACTGCGTGCCCAACACCGCGCGCGAGATTCGCGTCGACGCGGTGATGAGCAACTCCTTCGGATTCGGCGGCACCAACGTGTCGCTCATCTTCCGCAGGATGATCTCCTGAACTGGCTCCCCCACTCCCCATGTAAACCAGAAATACTCGTTTACCGATACGTGTCGAGCGCGTTGCGCGCCGCGGCGGTAAACACTTGACAAAGTGCGTCGAAAGGCGCCCCGGACGCACATTCGCACGGCGACAACTCCAAGTAATTCCATGAGGTTACAGTTACTCAAAGGGTAAGAGCCCGGTGGAGGACGGCCCGTTCGTCGCCATCCGCACAGGGAGGGGGGCCTCCGAAAACGTTGATTGCAAATCGGTAAATCGATTTGCAAAGTGGGTGAAAGGGGCCCGGGGCGCGAGGCCTGGAGCGCCCGACGGACCCGATTCAGCCATGAACGACAACGCACTGAACGCCAACGTGGGCTTGAAGCTCCGCGGCCTGCGTCTTGCCCGGAACATCAAGCAAGCCGACGCGGCGAAGGACCTGGGAGTCTCTCCCGCCTACCTGAACCTCATCGAGAAGGGGAAGCGGGTGATGCCCTTCCCGCTGCTCTGGAAGGCGCTGAGGTACTTCGACCAGGACCCCGAGCAGTTCATGTCCACGCTCGGCGAGGGCCGGGTGGACGAGGCGCTCGCCAAGCTCCTCGACGAGCCGCTGCTCAAGAGCCTGGACATCGACCCGGAGTCGCTCCAGTCGCTGTCGGCGGAGCCGAAGCTGGCGGGCACCGTGGCCGCGCTGTTCAACCTCTACAAGAACACCCGCACGCAGCTGGAGAACGTGCTGGCGCAGCTCAACGTGGAGGAGCGCACGCGCGCGCAGGGCGGTGCGGGCAACGGCACCGTGCCGGGCGTGCGGTTCGACTACTCACCGTTCGACGAGGTGAGCGACTTCCTGGAGACCCACCGCAACTACTTCCCGGAGATTGAAGAGCAGGCGGAGGCGCTGCGGCGCGACGTCAGCCTGGAGCGGCAGCTCACCAGCGGGCAGCTCGTGCAGCTCCTGGAGCGGCGCTTCGGCTACCGCGTGCTCTTCGACACCGCGCCCAGCGGCTCGTCCGTGGTGCGGCGGTTGGACCCGGAGGAGCAGACGCTCACGCTGTCGCCGGACCTCACCGAGCAGCCGCTCAAGTTTCAAATCGCCGCGTCCATGGGTCTGTTGATGCTGGACCGCGAGAAGCTGGTGGAGCGCATCCTCGGCGCCGGCCGAATGCGGCACGCGGAGACGCAGCGGCTCATCAAGGTGAACCTGGCCAACTACTTCGCCGGCGCGCTGATGCTGCCCTACGGGGACTTCTTCAAGGAGGTGCAGCGCACGCGCTACGACGTGGAGCTCCTGTCGAGCATCTTCGGCTCCACCTACGAGACGGTGGCCCACCGGCTGTGCAACCTGTCGGACCCCAAGCGCCCCGGCATCCCCTTCCACTTCCTGCGCTCGGACATCGCCGGCAACATCTCCAAGCGCTACAGCGGCACCGGCATCCGCTTCGCCACCGGCGGCGGAAGCTGCGGCAAGTGGGCCGTGCACCTGGCCTTCCTCAACCCGTCCCAGCTCACCCGGCAGTATTCGATGATGCCGGACGGCACCACGTACTTCTGCTTCGCGAAGGTGCAGCTGCAGCCCATCGAGGGCTCCATCGTCAAGGGCACCGCGTACTCCATCGGCCTGGGCACCCACGCGGAGAACGCCAAGTTCCTGGCGTACGGCCTGCCCACCAATGACTTGCGCAAGGACGCCATTCCGTCCGGCATCTCCTGCCGCTTCTGCGAGCGCACCGACTGCAACCAGCGCGCGGCCGCCAGCTACCGCTTCGCCTTCGCCTTCGACGAGTACACGAAGAAGGACTGCTTCTTCTCCCCGCTGCTCGGCTACGAGCAGGGCGACAAGCAGGAGAAGGACCGCCATCACGGGCACCACGGCGGGTCCACGGCGGGGGCGCACGCCGCCACCGGAAATGGTGACCCGCTGCATCCGGGCGTCAACGGCGCTGACCGGAGTGAGAAGCACGATTCGTTGGACAAGGCCGCCCGGCGCCGCAAGGGTGGTGACGCGTGAGCATGCATCCGTCCGAAGACACCGAACGCGCCCACCTGCTCGAGGCGCTCCAGAAGCAGAAGAACACGCTGGCCTCGCTGCGCATCACCGGCTCGCCCACCCAGGTGGGGCAGGAGCTGGTGAGCCTGGCGGAGGTGCACGGCCTGCTCGATGACCATGCCGCGAGCCGCCAGTGCTACGAGGAGGCGCTCGCCCTGTTCAAGGAGGCGGGCTACAAGCCGGGTCAGGCCCAGGCGTGCTTCGGGCTGGGCGTGGTGAAGGCGAACTTCGAGGACCACCGCGGCGCGGTGGAGCTCATCGCCCAGGCCGCCATGCTCTTCAACGAGACGAAGGACCGCGAGGGCGAGGCCATGTGCCGCGCGTGCGTCGGCGAGTCCCTTCGCGCGCTGGGCCAGCCGGAGGCCGCCGAGGAGAAGTACCAGGAGGCCCTCATCCTCTACCGCCAGACGCGCAACACCGAGCGCACCGCGCGGCTGCTGCTGGACATCGGCGACATCCGCATGGAGAAGGCCGAGTACGAGCCGGCGCGAAAGCGCTTCCTCGAGGCGATTCCCATGCTCGAGAAGGGCGAGGACCCGGAGGCGCTCGCGCTGGGGCACCTGCTCCTGGGTGAGTCCGAGGGTCTCCTGGGCCAGCACGAGGCGGCGCGCACGCACCTCTTGCGCGCGGTGGAGCTCTACCAGGAGCTGCACGACCACGTGTACGAGGCCCGCGCCCGCTGGGACCTGAGCCTGTCCTGCTTCTACACGCAGGACCTGGCCGCCGCGCGCGAGCAGCTGGAAGCCGTGCTCCCGCTCTACGAGGAGCAGGGCCGCGCGGACGAGGTCGCCAAGGTGCGCAACATCCTGGCCCACTTCGCCGCGCGCGGCTCCTGAGGACTCAGACAGCCCCCCGAAGGGCGCCGCATCACGCCTGGATGCCGGCGCCCACCGCGAGGGCCAGGAGCCCCAGCACGCCCACGGCGATGAGGGCGTAGCGCCACTCGCCGCGCAGGCCCAGGAGCGTCCCCGCCACCCCCAGCCGCGCCACGGGCGTCACCAGCAGGAGCGACGCCGCCGCCTTGCGCAGCTGGTCGATGGCGACGTGGATGCTCTCCGTCTCCGGCAGCGCCTCCAGGCAGAGCGACAGCACGAACAGGCCGCCGCTCAGCAACGCGCCCACGCGCAGCACCCGCGCAATCCAGCGGTCTCCCGCGAGCGTCCTGTCGCGGACGCGTCCCAGGCCCGGCGCGGGCGTCTCCACGGCGCTCGCGGTGACGGGCTCCACGTCCAGCTCCGGCGCGACCTCCACCCGTGCCTGGGCCGCCACCAGGGCACGCCGTCCCAGGGCCAGGGGGTCCGCCATCATCGCCGCGGAGACAGGCGGCGGTACCACGCCACCTTCCGGCCCTTCCTCGCTCACTTCCACACGCTCGGCCACAGTCCCGCCCCTCCCTTCCACAACATCTGCCCCGCCACCACCAGCAGCACCAGCGCGAAGAGTCTCTTGAGCACCGTCGTCGGGACCTTGGGCATCAGCTGGCCGCCGGCATACGCGCCCGCCAGAACGCCCACCACCAAGGGAGACACCAGCGCCAGCTTCAGGTGTCCGCGGAGGGCATAGGCGGCCACGCTCGCCGCGCCCGTCACGCCAATCATCAGGTTGCTGGTGGCGCTGGCCACCTTGAAGGGCACGTGCATGCCGTAGCTCATCAGCGGCACCTTCAGCGGCCCGCCGCCCACGCCCAGGAGCGCGGAGAGACCTCCCGCCACGAAGGAGCCGGAGATGCCCAGCGGATAGTTCGTCGGCCGGTAGTCGTCGAGCGTCGCGGGCTCCGCGCGAGGCGAGCGCAGGAACATCATCTGCAGCGAGACGTAGAGGGTGAACAGGCCGAACACCACCGCCACCATCGCGGGCGCGAGCAGCGCCGCCACCAGCCCTCCGGCGATGGCCCCCAGCACCGTGGACAGCTCCAACGTCAGCCCCAGGCGGATGTCACTCAGGTGGTTGTCCACGTAGCCAGCCGCCGCGGCGCAGGAGTTGGCCACCACGCACAGCAGGCTGGCCGGTATCGCCTCCTCCAGGGGCACGTTGAAGCCCAGCACCAACGCGGGCACCAGCACGATGCCGCCGCCAATGCCCAGCATCGCCCCCAGCGCTCCCGCGAGCACGCCCACCACCATGAGGAGAAGAACCGTCATTCCTTCACGAGAATAGGAGCGCCACCGCACGCCGCCCAGCGGCATTCCCCGGGGGGGACATGGCTCGCCAGGACGGTTGCTCCGCGCGCGTAATATCTCCTGCACCCCGGGGCATGGGGCCGCCCACTACGCGGCGCGGGCCCCCAGGGTTCCCTCGGGGAAGGCCTCCAGGAAGCGGGCTCGCGTACGGGGTGTGAAGGTGCCCCTTGCCATGTAGCCGTGCAACCGCCGAAGCACGCCCCGCGCCGACTCCAGCGCACCCTCGACCTCCTGGGAGAAGTCGAAGGTGTCGTTCCGATACAGCTCCTGGAAGGACAAGCGGGCGAACGCGGGGAGCGCGCGCGTGCGTCCCATGGGGCTGGAGAGAAACAGGCCGGAGACATAGAGGCCGCGCACCCACCCGTCGACCTCGGCCTTGGTCGGCGCCTGCCCCACGCGCTCCTGCGACGACAGCCGCACCAGCTCGAAGATGCCGCGTCCGATGCCGCGCCACGGGAAGCCGGGACTCTTCACCACCTGACACTTCTCCCGCAGGCGGGGCGTGCCCAGCAGGTCCATGCCGTGCAGCTCGCGCAGGTAGAAGAGCGTCTGGGCCCATTCGATGTCGCGGTGCGCGGACAAGGGTCGCTCGCCCCGGCGGCGGTGCCGCTCCACCAGCCCGTCCACCACCGGATACAGCCGCCGGTCCAAGCACAAGTGGGTGAAGTATCCCGCGAGCAGGGCCAGTCCCGGCTCGGTGCCCACCAGCGCGCCCGTCGCCACCAGCTCCGCCATCTTCAGCCCGAAGCCCACCGGCGCGCGCTCGTGATACAGCCGCGCGAAGGGAGGCATCTCGCGCTCCGGAAGGAACGCCGCGAGCCCGCCCCGGATGCCCTCGCACAGCGGCAGGTCCGGCAGCGCCGCGCCGAAGCGCGCGTACGGAAGGTCCTCGGAGAGCGCGCGCACCCAATCCGCCGGCAGCTCTCCGGGATTGACGGCCAACCGTTCGATGGCGGTCAGATGCATCAACAAGGTGGGCATTGCCCTGACTGCTACCCAGCCCCTCGCGGCAATGCAACGCTCGAATGGAATCCAACGCTTTGCGTGCAACAAGGCGGGCGTTACAGTCCGCGGCTTCGTTTCTCCCCCTCTCCCGTTCAGGAGTTCATCGGCCCATGAATTTCACCTTCGTCACCGGCGACGCCACCCTTGCGAATGGCGAGCTGCTCGTCATTCCGCTCTTCGAGGGCGAGCTGAGTGAGGGCGCCCCGGTCAGCCTGGCCTCGGCGGACCGCGCGCTGGAGGGCCGCCTGCGGGGCGCCGCGACCCAAGAGGGCTTCAAGGGCAAGGCCGACCAGTCCCTGATGATGCACACGCTCGGCCGCACCACCGCGGGCCGCGTGCTGTTGTTGGGCCTGGGCCACCGCGCCCGCTTCCAGCCGGAGACGCTCCGCCTGGCCCTGGGCCGCGCGGCCAAGGCGGCTCAGCGCCTCAAGGTCGCGTCCGTCGCGGTGGCGATTCCCGCCACGCCGTCCTCCGCCGACGCGGTGCGCGCGGTGGTGGAAGGGCTGGAGCTGGGCGCCTACCGCTTCGACAAGTACAAGTCCTCCGCGCGCGAGGAGAAGGGCGCGCAGAAGCCCGTCAAGGTCGCGCTGGTGCTGCCCGAGGGCACCGAGAAGTCGCGCGACGTGGAGGACGCCCTCGCGCTGGCGAAGACGGTGAGCGAGGCCACCAACTGGGCCCGCGACCTGGTGAACGAGCCGCCCAACGCGGTGACGCCCGCGGTGCTGGCGGAGGCCGCCCGCAAGTCCGCGCGCGAGCACGGGCTGAAGATCACCATCGGCGGCAAGCGCGAAATCGAGAAGCTGGACATGGGCATGTTCCTGGGCGTCGCGGCCGGGAGCACCGAGGAGCCCCGCCTCATCCACGTCGTCTACACGCCGAAGAACGCGCGCGACGCGAAGCGCCCGCCGCTGGCGCTGGTGGGCAAGGCCATCACCTTCGACTCGGGCGGTCTGTCGCTCAAGCCCACCGAGGGCATGGTGGAGATGAAGACGGACATGGCCGGCTCCGCCGCCGTGCTGGGCGCCATGCAGGTCATCGCCGCCGTCAAGCCGCCCTTCCCCGTGCATGCCTTCATCGGCGCGTGTGAGAACATGCCCGCTGGCAATGCCTACAAACCCGGCGACATCCTCACGTCCCGCCTGGGCAAGACGGTGGAGATCACCAACACGGACGCCGAGGGCCGCCTCGTCCTGGGTGACATCCTCACCTGGGCCTGCGAGCACCAGCCGTCCGCCGTCATCGACCTGGCCACGCTGACGGGCGCGTGCATCGTCGCGCTGGGCAACTACATCGTCGGCGCCTTCGGAGACCACGACGGCGCGGTCAACGAGGTGCTCCAGGCCGCGCGCACCGCGGGCGAGGACATGTGGCGCCTGCCCGTGAGCGAGCTGCAGAAGGACGCGCTGCGCTCCGAGGTCGCCGACATGAAGAACTCCGGCGAGCGCTGGGGCGGCTCCATCAACGCCGCGCTCTTCCTCAAGGAGTTCGTCGGCGAGACGCCGTGGGTGCACCTGGATATCGCCGGTCCGTCCAACAGCCCCAAGGAGCGCGGCTACAACGCCAAGGGCGCCACGGGCGTGGGCGTGCGGACGCTGGTGGAGTGGGTGCGGCTGCGCGCGCAGAACCAGGCCACCGAGCCCGCGGAGGCGTCGAGCGCCAAGCCCGCGCGCGCCGCTCGGGGTTCGCGCAAGTCGGCGAAGAGCTGAGTCCTCGCTTCAGTCACAAGGCCCGTCGCGCGCAGGACGTGACGGGCCCCTCGAGCGCGCGGGAGCCTCCACCGAGGCCCGCGCGCTTCGTCTTTCAGTGCGCGGCCGCCTGCGGAGTCGACTTGGGCAGCGCCTTCTGTTGCTCGGGCAGGGGGCGGATGCCGATGAGGAGCGCATCCACGTTCTGGATGACACTCGCCACGGCCTGGGCGGGCCACGTGGCCAGCATCATCAGGATGCGGCCCTCCCGGCCTTCGCGCACCACCACGCGGCCATTCACGCCGTCCCCCACCTGGAAGTCGAAGCCCACGGCGGTGTCCGACAGCGTGAGCGGCACCGGGTCCGTCGTGGTGAAGCCCGGCTGCTGACGCAGGCCCTCCGTCAGTCGTTCGGCGAACTGGGTGGGCGTGGCGACCGCGGGGGCCACCTGGACCACCACCTGCGCGCCTGAAGGTGGATGGCGCAGGATGACGGGAATCGAGAGCCCCTCGGGCGTGCGCTCGTTGGTGGCGTCGAGCTGCCACTCGTCACTGGGCCGGACGACCTCGAAGCCCAGCTCCTCGTCCACGTAGGGACCGGAGACCACGGACGCGAGCGTGGCCACCGACGAGGCGCCCGAGCCTCCCGTGCCTGGCCCCGCGACGTCCGGCTTCACGGCCTGACGTGAGCCACTGCACGCCACGCCACCCATCAGGAATCCCCACGCCAGCTTCCGCCACCCAGCCATGCCGTCGTCCCCCAACCACCAACAACGTGGCAGCGAACGTGGGCACGGGCCGCCTGCTAGGCCAGACCTCCCTGCAGGGTGCGGTAGGTGTTGGACAACCGCTCCGCCACGTCGGGCGGCAACACATTGCGCGCGGAGAACAGCGCATAGGAGACGATGGCGTCCAGCGCCTCCAGCGTCATGGCCCGCGCCACGGCCTCGCCGCCCAGGGACAGGTTGGCGCGCAGCCGCGTCACGTCCACCCGCCCGTCCGGCCCCGGCACCACCCCCGCGAAGGCATCCTCCAGCCCGGAGGGCGGCGCATCCAGGAAGCCCCGCAGCAGGTCCACGTCCTTCCCCGCGTCGCGCAGCGAGCGGTGAATCAACGACAGGAGCAGGTTGTAGCGCTCCTCCGCGGACAACAACTCCCAGGCCATGCCCTCCACCGCCGGCACGGGCGCCGCGGGAGGCGTCGTGGGGCGAATCTGGAGGTGCCCGCCTCGCACGCACTCGTCCAGCCACGAGAAGAAGGCGTGCTGCCCGCCCTCGCGCACGGCGCGCAGGTCGCTCAGCGTCGCGCCCGCGCCCATCCGCTGGAAGAAGCGCTCCTCCCCCGGCTTTGGCCCCGCGGGCCCGGGCTCCGCGCGCAGGTCCTCCGGATAGCGCCGCCGCAGGCGAGCCAGCTCCTCCGAGCGCTTGATGCCGGTGAGCACCAGGTCCCGCGTGCGCTCGGGCAGCTTCACCACGTCGGCCATGGGCGCGGGGCCCTCGACGAAGAGGAAGCTGCCTTCCGTCAGCTCGAAGAGGCTCAGCACCACCTCGCGCACGACGTACGTCATGGCGCCGTAGAGGTGGGCCTCGGACACCAGCCCCTCGGAGGTCAGCACCTGACCGATGCGCCGCGACGGCGTCACGCGCGACAGCGCTTGCGTGAGCTGCGCCTGCGTCACCAGCCCCAGCCGCGTCAGCACCGCGCCCAGCCGCTCCGAGCGCTCCGTGGACGTGGCGAAGACGACCTGCCCGTCCCGGAAGGACACCGTCCGTCGGACCGCGCCGCTCTGCACGGCCAGCAGCCCGCTGCGGATGCCCGTCAGGACGTGGGCGAAGACCTCCTCCACCGACAGCGTCCCGAGCGTGCCCGCCAGGAAGCCGGCGAAGCCCGAGGGCTCGTGGAGGAGCACCATCCCCTCCGGCCCGTGGAACCAGGCCGAGAGGGGACGTGTGGAGGACAGGCCCGCGGCAAGGGACTTCTCCAGCTCGAGTGAAGTCGCCTCGCCGCCGACGCGGGGCGTGGCCTTGGGTTTCTGGGCCACCGCCCGTGTCCTCCCGCGCGTCGAACTACTTCTGCGCCGGCGCCTTCAGCTCGGCGTCGATGATGGTCTTGAACTCCTCGGCGGGCTGCGCGCCGGAGAGCATGATGCCGTTGATGAAGAACGCCGGCGTGCCGCTGACGCCGACCTTCTGGCCGTCCGCCATGTCGCTCTTCACGGTGGCCGCCTTCTCACCCGAGTCCAGGCACTTGTCGAACTTCGCCTTGTCCAGGCCCAGCTCGCCCGCGTAGGACTTCAGGCTGTCGACCTGCAGCGCGCTCTGGCTGGCGAACAGCTTGTCGTGCATCTCCCAGAACTTGCCCTGGTCCCCGGCGCACAGCGACGCCTCGGCGGCCTTCTGCGCCTCCTTGTGGAAGTCGAGCGGGAACTGGCGGAACACCAGCTTCACCTTGCCCTCGTACTCCTTCATGACCTGGTCCACGGCCGCGTTGGCGCGGCTGCAGAACGGGCACTGGAAGTCGCTGAACTCCACGATGGTGATGGGGGCGTTGTCCGCGCCCTTCGACGGGCCCGTGGCGGCGACCTGCTTGCGCTCCGCGGGGGGACGCGGGGGCTCCGGCAGGGTGATCTGCACGTTGGCGTTCTTGCGCAGCTCGCCGAAGAGGGCCTGGGCGCGCTCCTGCTTGGGCTGCTGCGTGAGGAAGTCGACAATCTGCGGCTTCATCTGCTCGAAGGTCGAGCCGGGCGGCAGCTGGCCCTTGGCACCGTCGAAGACCTCCTTGATCTTCTCGTCGGTGGGCGCGGGAACCTTGTCGTCGATCTCCGCCTTGAGGAACTGGTCCTGCGTCATGCCGCGCTTCTTCGCCTCGGCGTCGACCAGCTTCTCCGTCACCATCCCATCAAGGCCCCGCTTGCGCAGCTGGAACTTCTGCTTCTCCAGGTTCGCCATCGGCTCCTGGATGCGCTCGTTGAGCTCCTTGTAGGTGATCTTCTGGCCGTCGCCGAAGGTGGCGACCACCGTGTCCGGGGTCGGCTCACCCGCGGTGGCCTGCGCGGCGGCCGGCGCCTGCGCGGCGGCCGGCGCCTTCTCCTTGTTGCAACCGGCGGTGAAGGAAGCCGCCAGCAACGCGGCGAGGATGACAGGGGTTGGACGCATGGGCATAAGCCCGCGACTTAGTCGAGGCTGCCCCGGCCTGCAAGGAAATGCCAAGACAGCATCAGGCGACGAGCGGCTCCAGCGCCAGCGCTCCAGCCAACCCCGGCAGGCCCAACTCCAGACCCTCCAGGTCGAGTCGACGCGCGGGGACAATCTCATAGCAGCTGGGGTCCGAAAGCACCTTGCGCACCAGCTTGTGATTGAGCGCGTGGCCCGTCTTGTACGCCGTGAGGTGTCCGATGACGGGGCGGCCGAAGAGAGACACGTCGCCGATGGCGTCGAGGATCTTGTGCCGCACGAACTCGTCCGTGAAGCGCAGACCCTCCGGGTTGAGGATGGAGAGCTCGTCCACGACGATGGCGTTCTCCAGCGAGCCGCCGCGCGCCAGGCCCAGCTTCTTCAGCTTCTCCACGTCGCGCAGGAAGCCGAAGGTGCGCGCGCGAGAGATCTCCCGGGAGAACTCCCGGTCGCTGAAGTCCAGGTCGAAGGCCTGGCCCTGGATGATGGGGTGCTCGAAGTCGATGGTGCAGCTGATGCGGAAGTTCGTGGAGGGCGTCAGCGAGGCCTGCTTGTCGCCATCCACCACGGACACCGACTTGCGGATGACCAGCAGCTCCTTGGGCGTGTCCAGCTCGCGGATGCCGGCTTCCTGGATGAGCGCGGCGAAGGGCGCGGCGCTGCCGTCCATGATGGGAACCTCGGGGCCGTCCAGCTCCACCCGGGCGTTGTCGATGCCCAGGCCCGCCATGGCGGCCATGAAGTGCTCCACCGTCGCGACCTTCACGCCGTCGCGGCCCAGCGTCGTCGCCAGGGACGTGTCCACCACGTACTCCGCCAGCGCGGGGATGCTCACCGGCCGGGGCAGGTCCGTGCGGACGAAGACGATGCCGTGCCCCGCGGGCGCCGGACGCAGCGTGAGCGTCACCTTCGCGCCCGAGTGGAGCCCGATTCCCTGCAGACTGGCGGTCTTCGAAAGGGTGCGCTGGTTGTAGGAAGACGGGGGCATGTCGGTGTCGCCTCGTGGCTGCTCGTGCTGCGGGACTTCCGAACGGTCATCTGGCCAGATGGCGCCGGAATCGTTCAACAGTGGTCTGACGCGACGCGCAGATTGAGCAAGTGGCATGCCACAACAGCGTGACATCCCGGGAACCGTGGTGGGGGGTGCGAGTGGTTCGAACCCCTTGGAACGGCTGGCCTTTTTCTGACATCGCGGTGGGTGCCGTTCGTGGCCAGACACCCTCCCCCGTCTGAGGCCCGGTCAGTCCCCCCCGAAACCGTGACATTGGTGTCCGGGATTTCCTCGCGGCCCCATTCCCCGCCCGCCTCCGTGACGCGCTTCGCAATGAAGCGTGTCTTCCATGCAACACGGGCGCGTCCATAGCGCAAGGAACTGGCTGGAAGCAAACACGCGCCGTATGAGCACGCGCCGTGGGGGGTTGCGTCATACGGCGCGCATGGGCGTGGGTCGAAAAAATCCCGCCCGATACACGTATCAGCTCAGCGAGACAGCGTGGAGACGAACCTGTCCCGCAGCGCCTCGGCCTCCTGGCGGTCGAAGCCTCGGCCCTGCAGGAGGGTGCGCCGGCTGACGGCGTGAAACGTCGACTCGAGTGTCTGGCTGAAGCGGCGCAGGTCCTCCGCGAGGCGGGCGCGGATGCCGGGCCCTTCCGGGGGCCAGGGCAGCTCGACGAGCAGCGCGGTGAAGCGGTCGAACGCGTCGTAGTCGGCGTAGCGCAGGAGCTGATAGCCGCCGTCGTGGAAGTAGGCGAGGAAGGACTTGAGGGCATCCAGCGCCCGCTCGGCCGCGGGCACGTCCTCGGCGCGCAGGCAGCCCTCCGCCGTGCGGCACAGCTGGGCGTAGACCCACAGGTCCTTGCGCAGCCGCAGCGCGGCGTCCTGGGGGCTCACCAGCGTGTCGAAGACGCCGTCCGTCAGGCCGCCATTGGGCGCGAGCGCCTCCACCAGCGCGACCACCTGGGCGCGCAAGAGCTGCGTGAAGGCCGCGGCGGCGCGAGCGGGGGCCTCCGGTTCCTTGTCGACGTGGGCCAGCACCTCCCGGCCGATGCGCTCCGACTCCTTGGCCAGGTCCCTCGCGGCCCGGAGCGCCGCGGCCTGCAGCGGCTTGGAGCCCGCCTTGGGGGACAGGTCCGCGTGCATCCACGTGGCCAGGGCGTGTGTCTCGCTGCGCACCAGCGCCAGCAACACCCGCACCCGCCGGGGCGCGGGCGGCGTGCCCTCCGCGTCCACGTAGGCCAGGTAATGCAACAGGCGGAACAGCCCCAGGAACGCGGTGGTGAAGACGGCTCGCGACTCCTCCGCCATGGGGGCCAGCGTGTCCAGCAGCCGCACCGAGCGCAGCCGGTCGTACTCGACGCGGAACTCCAGCGGCCGGAAGGGCCGGAAGTAGCGGTTGAGGACGATCTCCTTCAGCGCCAGCTTGCCCAGGTCCTGGAAGAGATTGAGGCGCGCGGTGGGGAGCTGGAGCAGGTGGTCCAGCAGGTTGCGCAGCGCGTCCAGGTCCTCGCGCAGGACGAAGAGGCTCTCCGGCGGCGTCTCCTGGTCCAGCTCCTCCTCGATGAGTGCGCGACGCACCCGGTCATCCGCGAGCTGGGTCTCCACGTACTTGCGGAAGACCATCTTCTGGTCGCTGTCCGGGTCCTGGAGGTGACGTGCGACACGGATGGCGCGGTCCATGGCGTCGCGGACGTCCACCAGCTCCTCGTGGAAGTCGCGGGTGACGAGCGGCCGGTCCTTCGCGTCCACCACGGCGGTGAGGTTGAGGTAGCGCTCCACGGCGCGCAGCAGCATCTCGAACTCGAAGAGCAGCTCCTCGCGGCCGTCCACGGGCACGCCGCGCAGCCAGCGCTCGCGCTCGGCGAGGAAGCCCGCGCGCGACGTCTGCGACGCCCGCATCAGGTCCGCGTAGAAGTCACGCGCGACGCGGGGGGAGGAAGGGCCGGAGGCGGGAGACGCGGGAGAGGTGGCCTGGCTCATGGCTCGCGAGTTTCAGAAGAGGCTGCCCTGGGGCGTGGGTGGCAGCGGCTTCTTGAAGTACTGGTAGGTGCGATGCGTGGCCATCCGGCCCCGGGGCGTGCGCTGCAGGAAGCCCTCTTGCATGAGGAATGGCTCGTACACGTCCTCAATCGTATCGCGTTGTTCGCCCACGCTGGCGGCGATGGTCTCCACGCCCACCGGCCCCCCACCGAACTTGTCCAGGATGGTGAGGAGGATCTTCCGGTCCATGGAGTCCAGGCCGCTGGCGTCCACCCCCAGCCGGTCCAGGGACTTCTTGGCCAGCTCCAACGTAATCCGGCCGTTGCCCTCCACCTCCGCGAAGTCGCGCAGCCGGCGCAAGAGCCGGTTGACGATGCGCGGCGTGCCTCGGGAGCGAGTGGCCACCTCGCGGGCGGCGTCCTTCTCCAAGGGGATGCCCAGGATGCGCGCGGAGCGGTGGAGGATGAGCTCCAGGGCCTTCGCGTCGTAGTACTCCAGGCGCTCCTGGATCTGGAACCGGTCTCGCAGCGGCGAGGTGAGGAGGCCCGTGCGCGTCGTCGCGCCGATGAGGGTGAAGGGAGGCAGGTCTATCTTCATCGCCCGGGCGGCCGGCCCCGTGTCGATGGTGATGTCCAGCCGGAAGTCCTCCATCGCCGGGTAGAGGTACTCCTCCACCGCCGCGTTGAGCCGGTGGATTTCGTCGATGAAGAGGACGTCGCGCGCGTCCAAATTGGTCAGCAGACCCGCCAGGTCGCCCTTGCGCTCGAGCGCGGGGCCGCTCGTCACGTGGATGCCCACGCCCAATTCGTTGGCGATGATGTGCGCCAGCGACGTCTTGCCCAGACCCGGGGGGCCCGAGAACAAGCAGTGGTCCAGCGCCTCGCCGCGGCTCTTGGCCGCCTGCACGTAGACCTTGAGCTTCTCGACGACGGGGCCCTGCCCCACATACTCGTCGAACGAGCGCGGACGCAGGGAGGCCTCGAGCCGGACGTCCTCCGGGAGGACCTCTTCGGAGAGAGTGTCGGACTTCCTCGCCATGACCATGGGACCCTATACAGGAAGGCCCCGTCTGTCGCCCACATCCTCGGACCCTTCCAGCGGGGTGCCTCGCACGCCAGGCGGCCAGGGCCTGAAGCGCCGGCCCGGGCCTCGCGTGCGGGTGGCTTCGCGGAGGGTGAGGTCTCCCCGACGAACGAGGGCAAGGCGTGTGGACTGGCGGACGCTCGGACCCGGTCCTCGAGCAGCGAGGCGCGCGGACGCGTCCAGGTCGGGGGAAAATGTCTCCACCCTCTCGACCCGCTTCCCCCTCCCCGCGCCTCCACGGTGAGCCCATGAGCCAGAGCCCCGCCTTCCGCCCCCTGCCCTTCCTCGGGGAGGCCCACGCCGAGCCGCTGCCAGGACCTCGGCTGCAGAAGCTGCGGCGCGCGGCGCTCCTCGCGCGGGAGCACTTCGTCCAGGAAGGCCCGGTGGCGGCGGTCGCCACCTGCGAACTGGTCACCTTCCCATATCCCGCGCTGTTCGCCTTCAGCGGCGCGAGCCTGTCACCCGCGCCCTACGTGATGCTGACCCACCGGATGCAGGTGGTGCAGTTCGTGGACACCGAGGGCGTGCGGCGCACGCTGCTCTTCAACCCCACCGACTACGAGCGGAGCCAGACCGCGCCCTTCTACCACTCGCTGCGCGAGCGCTACGGCCCCTTCGTCTCCGACAAGCTCATGTCCACCCGGCGCGGCACGGTGCGC
Source organism: Myxococcus stipitatus DSM 14675 (assembly GCF_000331735.1). GTDB lineage: Bacteria > Myxococcota > Myxococcia > Myxococcales > Myxococcaceae > Myxococcus > Myxococcus stipitatus. The sequence goes on from NC_020126.1 coordinate 7,065,030, forward strand.
AGTCACCTGGCGTCACTGGGGCTGACGCCCGCGGACGTGGACTACGTGGCCTTCGACCACCTGCACCTGCAGGACCTGCGCGGCTGGTTGGGAGGGGGCGGAGCGACGGCGTACTTCCCTCGGGCCCGGCTGCTGGTGCAGCGCGAGGAATGGGACGCGGTGAAGGAGCCGCACCCGCTGCAATCCGTGTGGTGCGTCCCCGGCGGCGCCGACGTGCCCGACGAGCGCGTGGTGTGCCTGGAGGGAGACACCTGGCTGGGCGTGGGCGCGGCCCTGCTCTTCACCCCGGGCCACACGCGCGGGAACATGTCCCTGGCGGTGGCGACGTCGCGCGAGGTGTTCGTCACCAGCGAGAACGGCGTCGCCACCGAGAGCTACACGCCGCTGTTGTCCGCCATCCCCGGCGTGCGCCGCTTCGCCGAACAGATGGGCTGGGAGGTCATGCTCAACGGCAACACGCGAGAGGACTCGCTGGCGCAGTACTCGTCCATGGTGGTGGAGAAGCTCTTCGCGGGCCCCTCCGCGGTGGAGCGCTCGTTCATCAACTGCCACCCGTCCTCGGTGCTGACCGCCCACCTGCTGGCGCCGGGCTTCGCGCCCACCATCGTCCTGCCCGCGCCCAACTTCGGAGACGTGCGCCCCACGCCCGCCCACCGGCGCGCGGCCTGACGTCACTGACATCCCTGCGCATCCTCACCCGACTGCGCGCACGGCCACGCGGGGCGGAAGGGCACCGCCCACAGCGCCTCGTTCATGGGCACGTCCCCGGCGAGGAAGAACACCTCGTTCCCCGCGCGAACGAACGAGCGAGGGTCCGACGACGACGTCCCCGGCGCGATGTCCGTCAGCCGGCGCGTCCGCCACAGCCAGCCGTCGCTGGTCCAGGCCTCGCGGCCGTAGCGGGACGTCGTCGCGGAGAAGAACAGCCAGCCGTTCTCCGCCGCGAGCTGCTCCGGGTCACTCCCCGTCGAGCCCCACTCGATATCCCAGACCATCCACGTCCCCAGCGCGGAGCCGTCGCTGCGCCACAGCTCGCGCCCGCGCCAGCCATCCTCGGCCGCGAAGTAGAGCACGCCATCCATCACGACGAGGCTGGTCGGCAGCGAGCCCTTGGGCCCCGGCCAGATGTCGCGGACCAGGCGCGTGCCCGACGCCGAGCCATCACTGCGCCACAGCTCCCCCCCGTGGCGCGTGTCGCCCTTCTCCCCGAAGTACCCGTCCGAGCCCGCCACGAAGAACAACATGCTGTTCATCGACGTGAGGTACGACGGAATCTCTCCCGTGAAGTCGCGCACCTTCTCCGCGGAGCCTGGACGGTCCGCCGTCACCCACAGCTCCGCGACATCCGTCCCGATGTCGCGCAGGAAGAACAGGCGGCAGCCCACCGCCGTCAGCGAGAAGAACACCCCCACCGGGGAGTGGAAGTGCGCACGCGCGAGCCCTCGCGGGTCCACGCTCCACAGCACCGCTGAGTCCGCCGAGTACGCCACCAGCGCGAGCCGGTCTCCCCACGCCACCAACCCCGTGAGCTGGCGCCAGCCCGCGCCGGGCTGGAACTCGTGCACCAGCTGGGTGCCCACGTCCGTGCCGTCCGTGCGCCACAGCTCCTGGCCGTGCTCGAAGTCCTCCGCGACGAAGTAGATCCAATTCCCCACGCGGGTGAGCGCACGCGGCGCGGAGCCTCGCTCGCCCTGCCACACGTCCTTCACCATCACCGTGCCCGCCGCGGTGCCATCCGTGCGCCACATCTCCGGCCCGTGCTGACCGTCATCCGCGACGAAGAGCACCCACTTGCCCAGCGGCGTCAGGAAGCGCGGCACCGAGCCCATGGGCCCGGGGCGGATGTCCTTCACCACGTCCGCGCACTCGGTCCCTCCGGCGCTGCTGCTCCACAGCTCGCGCCCCTGCTCCACCCCTTCCGCGCTGTAGAACAGCCGACCCTCGCCCCGCGCCAGCCACTCCGGCTTCGAGCCCGGAGGCCCCACGCGGTCCGGTCCACACTCGCGGCGCGCCGTCGGAACCTCGACAGCCAGCGGCCCTTCGGGCGCGTCCTCCAGCGCCGCCTCCCCCCCCACGACACTCGAGTCGCGCTCCTCCAGCGGAGCACCGCACCCCACCGCGGTGAGCCCCCCCAACACAACGGACACAAACATCGGGATGCCACGCCATGCCTTCATGTGAGCAACTCCTTGTCCTGGGTGGAGCACTGCCGCCACCGCTGTGGCTGGAAAGTGTCACCGCTGGCGGAATTGACTACCCACTGTGGGAAGAGGGGTGCCCAGGGTGTCCGCCATCCTGCGACGCGCGCCGACCCTTGCCACCAAGCGGACACCGGGCACGTCGGACCCCGGACCGTTTCGCTTTCTCAAAGGAGAGATGCTTGTGCGGGCTAGTCCTGGAGGTCCTGAATTTGATCTCCCCAGGTCAGAAACAACCCCCGGGCCGTCGAGAAGCCGTCAGCCGCCGGCCCTCAAGGACTTGAGGGCCTCGCGGAAGAGGGCCTGGAAGGAGGCGTCGGCGCCCAGCCGGCTGGTGGCGAGCTCCGCGGCCTTCTCCGCTTGGGGGGGCTTGTAGCCCAGGTTGAGCAAAGCGGAGACGAGGTCGGAGTGTGTCCCCCCCTCGGGTGCTGGCGCGGTACCTCGGGACACCGCCTCCAGGTGGACGGTCTTCATCTTGTCCTTGAGCTCCAGCACCAGCCGCTCGGCGGTCTTCTTTCCGACGCCGTGGATCTTGGCCAGCCGCGCCACCTCTCCACGAGACAGCGCCGCCACCAGCTCCGGCACCTCCATGCCGGACAGCACGCCCAGCGCCATGCGGGGCCCCACGCGCGAGACACCGTTGAGCAGGAGAAAGACGTCCTCCTCCGCCTTGGACAGGAAGCCGAAGAGGTCGAAGGCGTCCTCGCGAACGACGGTGCGCACGCGCACGTCGACGGGCTGCCCTTCCGGGGGCAGCTTGCCGAGCGACAGCGACGAGAAGTTCACCTGGTAGCCCACACCCTGCACGTCAATGACAGCGCCTTCGGCATCCTTCTCCAGAACCACGCCACGCAGCCGAGCAATCATCCCGCCTCCGGGCGCCGGTAGGACGGCGCCAATCTGTCCGCGAGGAGCGCCGCGGCGCCCTTGCGCTTCTTGCCAGCCGAGCCCGCCATCGGAATGGCGGCGCGGCCGTGATTGAGGTGACACAGCGCCACGGCCAGCGCGTCGCTCGCGTCCGCGCGGCCCAATTCCGAGGCCTCCAGCCCCAGGAAGGTCCGCACCATCCGCGCCACCGCGTCCTTGCCGCCCGCGCCGCCCGCGCCCACCGACTTCTTCACCTTGGCGGGCGGATACTCGAAGACAGGCAGCGCCCCTTGCGCCGCCGCCAGCAGCGCCACGCCGCGCGCATGGCCCAGCACCAGCGCGCTGCGTGCGTTGCGGAAGGTGAACACGCCCTCCACGGCCACGGCCTCCGGGTGGAACCGCGCAATCTGGGCGGACAGCGCCGCGTGCAGCTCTTTCAGGCGAAAGGCCAGGGGCGCTGTCTCATCGACCTTGATGACGCCGTGGCCCACGTGCACCAGCCGGCCTCGCTTCTCCTCCACCACGCCGTAGCCCATGAAGCGACTGCCGGGGTCCACCCCGAGAACGCGCACCGTTTGCTCCGTTCCACCCGCCGTTATTGCGACAGGGACTCCATCAAGGACTCGTCCATCTCGAAGTTCGCGTGCACGTTCTGCACGTCGTCGTTGTCCTCGAGCGCGTCCATCAGCTTGAGCATCTTCTTCGCATTATCACCGTCGAGCTGGACGGTATTCTGCGGCAGATACATCCATTTCTGCTCACCCAGCGACAGGCCCGCCGACTCCAGGCTCACGGCCACCGTGTGCAGGTCCGCGGGCGCGGTGCGCACCTCGAAGCCGTCCGAGCCCTGGGGCAAGACATCCTCGGCTCCCGCCTCCAGCGCCTTCTCCAGCACCGCGTCCTCCGCGGGGCCTGGTTTCACGGTGACGACACCCTTCTTGTGAAACATCCAGGCCACCGCGCCCTCGGCGCCCAGGTTGCCGCCGTGACGGCCAAACACGGAGCGCACGTCGGCGGAGGTGCGGTTGCGATTGTCGGTGAGACATTCCACGAGCACCGCCACGCCGCCGGGGCCGTAGCCCTCGTACATGACCTCCTCGTAGCTCTCCCCCTCCAGCTCACCGGTGCCCTTCTTGATGGCGCGCTCGATGGTGTCCTTGGGGATGTTGGCCTCGCGAGCCAACCCCAACGCCACGCGCAGCCGCGCGTTGCCACTCGGGTCTCCCCCGCCCAGCCTCGAGGAGACGGTGATCTCCTTGATGACCTTCGAGTAGAGCTTGCCCTTGGTCGCGCCCATCGCGGCCTTCTGGCGCTTGATCTTCGACCATCGATTGTGACCAGACATGAAGGTATCGCCCCTGGGCGGCCTTCTCTCCCAGCCCGGGGCGTGGAGTCAAACCCTCTTCAGTCCGCGTCCTGTCGCGCCGCCGTCGTCACGAGCTCGGGCTCGGACTCCACCGAGGGCATGGGCTCGAAGAACCCTGTCGGGCCCGACGAGCCACTCGCCTTCTCGCGCTCCTCGATGAGACAAGCGGGCACGAGCACTCCCAGCGCGAACAGCCGCGTCGCCGCCTCGTAGGCCACGACCTCCGGGTAGCGGCACTCGAGCAGCGCCGCGCGCATCGTGCGTCGCCCATCGAACAGTCGCACGACCTCGCCCACGTCCTCGGGCAGCGAGGGCAGCTCCGCCGCCAGCCGCGTGAAGTCCACCGTCAGCCGGGACGCCAGCGGCAAGCCTCGCGCCCTCAGCGCATCGAAGCGCTCCAGCGCCGGCAACACCGTCTCGCACAGATAGGCCCGGTCCATCGTGAACGAGCCCTTGTGCAGCTCCGGCCCCAGCGCCACCTCGTACGCGCCACTGGCGAAGCCCAGCATGCGGCGGAAGGCCAGGCTCCCGCGCTCGCCGTGGAACAGGGCATCCACCACCAGGCCATGGCGGAACGCGAACCAGCCCTCCCCTTCCGCCAGCACCAACCGTCCCGAGCGGACTCCCGACAACAGCGCCCGCGTCACCTGCGACAAGGACAGCCGCGCGGTGTGTGACGCGAACGTGGCCGTCCCCGTCGCGCGCCCCGACTTGAGCCGCGCCAGCGACACCACGTCCTCCACCGCCACCGGCCACGCCAGATAGTCGTCCGCGCCCACGCCCCCCGCGAGGTCGCGATGAAACTCCTCCACGCGCCTGGCGAGCAGCAACACCGGCAAGTGCGCGGTGCGCACGTCCGCGCGAATCTGTCCGCAGAGGCCGAAGCCATCCCCGTCGGGGAGCTCCACCTCCGAGATGACCAACCTGGGCAACGGCCCTTCCGCCGCCAGCGACTCCAGCGCGGCCTGCGCGCCGCTCACCAGCAGCGCCTCGAAGCCCGCCTCCACCAGCGCCGCCGCCAGCGCGGACTGCGCGCCCGCATCCGAGTCCACCAGCAGCACCCGCGCCCGACTCCGCCCGCTTCGACGACGCCCCCCGACCTCCGAAGGCACCGAGGCCACCGGGACAGGACGCGGGGGGTGTTGGGTAGACACGGCAGTCATGGATACGAAATTATTCCAGCGAACCCAGACAAGATCGCAACCTCGACACAAGCCCTCGGAATCGTTGAGTTTCCGTCACCAGCATGGCGCGGTAGGGTGTGCGGCATGACTCACTTCGTCTCTCGGGCCCTCCTGGCGTCCTCGCTGCTCCTGGCCTCCACCTCGGCGGCCCAGCCAGCCACTCCCGCTCAACCCGGAGCGGCGGGACAGGTCGACGTGGCGCAGACGCCGCTCTCCTCGGACGACGAGGACCGGATGGGCGCGGTGATTGCGCCCGCGACGCTGCCCGGCCGGACGACGGCGCTGTATGGCTATGCGGGAGCGCCCGAGCTGGGCGTGGGCTTCCGCCAGGGCCTCTCCCTGGTCGAGCTGGAGGCGCGCGCGCGCTTCAACTGGTTTCAAATCTCCGCGGCGCTGGAGTTGGTGGGGCGGCTGAAGGTGTACGAGCAGGGCTCCGTGTCGTTGGCGCCGTCGCTGGGCCTGGGCGTGGTGTTCAACTCCGGCTCCACGTACATGGACGACCAGAACTTCTCGGGCGTGCTGCTGCGCATGTCACCGGGCCTGGTCGTGAACTGGCGGGTGGCGGAGACGGTGTCGATTCTCGGCCTGGTGGATGTGCCGGTGGACATCGGCCTCTCCAAGTCGGAGTCGCGGCGGGTGCAGGCGCTCGGCGGTGGCGGCGTCGAGGTGTACCTGGGCAACGGCATGTCCGTGCTGCTCGCGGGACAGCTCGGGCTGGAGGCCTTCCGGGAGCGCGCGGGCCTCTCCGACACGCGGCTGGGCTGGGCGCTGAAGGCGGGCCTGGGCGCGCGGCTCTTCTAGCGTCACGTCAGGCCGTAGCGGTCCAGCTTCTTGAGGAGTCCCTGTCGTGACAGGCCCAGGGCCTCCGCCGAGTGCGTGCGGTTGCCACCGTGGCGCTTCAGGGCCTCCTCGATTTCACGGCGCTCCAGCGCCTCCACCTTCGCGGCCAGCGTGGTGGCGCCCGTGGGAGCTGCTCGCGGGCGCTCGCTTCCGGTGAAGGACAGGTCCTCGGGCTGAAGCTCGCGACGCTCTCCCGCGAGCACCGTCGCGCGCTGCATCTCGTGCCGGAGCTCACGCAGGTTGCCCGGCCAGGCATGCGCCGCGAGCGCCTCCGCGGCGGCCTCCGACAACAACCGGGCCCGACCATCCGGACACAGGTGCGCGCACTGGTTGAGGAAGTGCGTGGCCAGCAGCGGCAGGTCCAGGGCGCGCTCACGCAGCGCGGGCAGCCGGACCTCCACGCCCTTCACACGCCAGTAGAGGTCCTCGCGAAACGCCCCCTCCTGGAGCATGCGGCCCAGGTCCCGATGCGTCGCGGAGATGAGGCGCACGTCGACGTGCACCGGGCGGTCCGCGCCCACGGGCAGGATGTCTCCGGTCTCCAACGCACGCAGCACCTTCACCTGGAGGGCCGGCGTCATGTCGCCCAGCTCGTCCAGGAACAGCGTGCCGCCATCGGCCTCGGCGAAGAGGCCTCGATGGTCCCGCGTCGCCCCGGTGAAGCTGCCCTTCACATGGCCGAAGAGCGCGCTCTCCAGCAGCGTCTCGGGGAGCGCGCCGCAGTTGACCGGGATGAAGGGGCCCGACTGGCGGCGGCTCTTGAGGTGCACCGTTCGCGCGAGCAGCTCCTTGCCCGTGCCGTTCTCTCCGGTGACGAGCACCGGCAAGTCACTGGTCGCCACCCGCTCGGCCAGGGAGACAGCGGCGAGGAACGAGGGGCTCTGCCCCACCATGGCCGCGTCCCTGGACGCCTGCTCCAGGGAGGTGCGCAGCGCCTCGACCTGCCGCTCCAGGGCCACGCGGGCCAGCGCGCGTTGCACGACGACCAGGAGCACATCCGGGTCCACCGGCTTGGTGAGGAAGTCGTACGCACCCAGGCGAATCGCCTCCAGCGAGTGGCGCGTGTCCCCCACGCCGGAGATGACGATGACCTTGGTGCCCGGCCTCGCATCGAGCAGCGCGGCCAGGCCCTCCAGCCCCGCGGACACGCTGCCGTCCGGAGGCAGCATCAGGTCCAGGAGGACCAGCGGGAACGCCCGTGCCTCGAACGCCGCGCGGGCGGAGGGACGGTCCCCCGCCTCCACCACGTCATGCCCCGCGTCGCGCAGCAGCTTGCCGTAGACCTTGCGGAAGGCGGCATCGTCGTCGACGAGCAGCAGCGGCTGGGAAGAGGCCATGGGGCGCACTCAGTCGGGCAAGGGGGCCTGTCGAGGCGTGCCCACGAGCTCCAGGGTGCGCAGCGCCACCTGGATGAGCGTCTGGGCACACGGCTCACAGCCGCCGCCACAGCACCGGGGCCAGCGGCCCTCCGGGTTGCGCAGCAGGGGCCGCACGCAGGACTGGTAGTAGCTGGGCAGACCCAGCTCCTCACTGGCGCGGGCCAGCGCGGAGTCGAGGGGAGACGCTGTGGGCTCGGTGACGTCGGACACAACGGCTTCATAGCAATGGAATCGCGCGCGCGCAGCGGCCGTCCCGTGCCCCCCAGGCGCCGCCCCGCTGCGAGCCTCCCGCGAGGAGTCCTGCTCGACTGCCCCGCCGGCCCCTCCTCCACCCGGCGTCACGGAGCTTCCGCCCCGGCCCCCTCACCCAGGAGGGTTCAGCCGCGAACCACCACCTCGCGGACCTCTCGGGACACCTCTCGCACGTCCACCTTCACCTCGAGGAAGTGCGACATCGTCTCGATTTGCGTCACCGCATGGCCGTCCAGCGGCACGGTGCGGAACGTCCCACCCTTCGCCAGCGCGAACAGGAGCAGGAGCTGGTCGCACAGGTGCTCGCCCACCGGCACCTCCGCGTCCAGGTAGCGCTTCACCTCCGACGCCACCTCCTCGGCCACGACCTCCGCGCGCTTGCCGCGCTCACCGAAGCCCGTGAAGACCTCGGTGACGTGCTCGCTCTCCACCTCCGCCACCAGCACGTTGCCGGGACACGCGGTGCGCTTGAGTTCCTCCACACGCAGCTCGTCCGGACGCCACTTGAGCAGCGCCCCCGCGGTCTCCATCTCCCGCTTCGCCACGTCGAAGGGAATCATCGCCACCACGGCCTTCACCTCGCGGCGCAGCACCCGCCCGCGCTCCAACAGCGAGAGGGGCTTCAGCGCGCGCGGCTGGAGGTCCACGCGGAACTTCCCGCCGCCCGCGGGGAAGAAGCCCGGACGCTCCAGCGTCGCGGAGACCTCCGGCCCCATCTTGTTCAAGAGCGGCAGGTACGCCCGGGTGAGGAAGTCGAACGGGGGCGCCGCGGGGTTGTGCGTCCCTCCCTCCAACACCAGCGTGGAGGGCTCCGCCGCGTGCAGCAGCGCGGGCAGCACCGTCTGGAACACCAGCGTCGCGCTGCCCGCCGTGCCCACCGCGAAGTGGTAGTTGCCCGCGGCAATCGTGCGGGGACGGAAGGTCAGCTCGCGAGAGCCCAGCTCCGCGCCGGACACCTCGGCCGCACCCACCGACTCCGCCGCCTTCACGGCCGTCAGGTGCTGGCGCAGGAGGCCCGGCTTCGCCCGCCCCGCGCGGATGTTCGTCATCGTGAACGGCGTCCCCGTCACCAGCGACAACGCCAGCGACGTGCGCAACACCTGCCCGCCGCCCTCTCCCTTGGAACCATCGATGCGCAACATGTGTGTCGTCTCCTGAGCCCCACGCCTCACGTCACCCGCCGGGCATTCTGACACCCTTCACGAAATAGCGGCGCCCGCTTCCCCATCCTGGCGGCCTTTCGGCCTCTTGGGGGAAACGGGCGCCTCGGTGTCGTCATCCCGGCATGGTCACCTCGCGTGTCTGGGGTTGTCTCCAACAGCCTCGACTACCCCTTCACGCAGACGACCTGCTTCAGCGTGTGGACCACTTCGACCAGGTCCGCCTGCGCCGCCATCACCGCATCGATGGGCTTGTACGCAGCCGGCGTCTCGTCAATCACATCCACGTCCTTGCGGCACTCGATGCCCGCCGTCGCCTTCTCGTGGTCCTCGAGCGTGAAGCGCCGCTTCGCCGCCTCACGCGACATCACCCGGCCCGCGCCGTGGCTGCAGGAATGGAAGCTGTCCGCGTTCCCCTTCCCACGGACGATGTACGAACGCGCCCCCATGCTGCCGGGGATGATGCCGAGGTCACCCTCACGCGCTCGCACCGCGCCCTTGCGCGTCACGAAGCAGTTCTTCCCGAAGTGGTTCTCACGCGCCACGTAGTTGTGGTGGCAGTTCACCGCCGAGTCGGACAGCTCGAACGGAGGCAGCTCGCCGCTGAGCTGAAGCGCCTCGACCGCGCCCTTCAGCATCATCTCGCGGTTGGTCGCCGCGAAGTCCTGCGCCCAGCTCACCGCGAAGACGTAGTCCTCGAAGTGCTCCGTCCCCTCCGGCAGGTACGCCAGGTCCGCGTCGGGGAGGTTGATGTACCAGCGGCGCATGTCCTCCTTCGCCAGCTCGATGAAGTAGCTCCCGATGCGGTTACCCACGCCACGCGAACCGGAGTGCAACATCAGCCACACGCCATCCGACTCGTCCAGGCACAGCTCGATGAAGTGGTTACCCGTGCCGAGCGTACCCAGGTGCGCCAGCTCCGGCCCACGGCCGATGCGCGGGTGCTTCGCCACGATGCGGTCATACCCCTCGACCAATCGCGCCCACGCCTGCTGATGCGAAGCCGGCGCCACACGCCACGCGCCGACGTCGTTGCGGCCGCCGTTATCCGAGCGGCCATGCGGCACCGCTCGCTCGATGGCCGAGCGCACCCCACGCAGCGAGTCCGGCAGCTGGTCGGCACGCAGCGTCGTGCGGACCGCAATCATGCCGCAGCCGATATCCACACCCACCGCGGCCGGCACCACCGCGCCCACCGTCGGCACCACGCTGCCCACCGTCGCGCCGTAGCCGCGGTGCACGTCCGGCATCACCGCCACCCACTTGTGGATGAAGGGCAGGCCACGCACGTTCCGGAGCTGCTTCTTGGCCTCGTCCTCGAAGGGCACCCCCACCGTCCACGCCTTGATGGGGCGACCCGCCTCGTCCGACAGCACCTCGTAGTTCACCGGATTCTGATTCATGGCCTGCACCTTTCGGTCGTTCGCCCTGGGCTCGATGTCCCGGGCACGGACACCCCTAGAGCAGCCCGCGTGCCAACCCCTTCTCCGAGGGGAGCCGCCACGAATCACCCCCAAACCGTATCTGCTGAGATAAAGTCCTATCGGAATGGCGAAAACCAAGGCGAGGCAGACGGTGGTCCTGGGCATGCTCGGGACGACGCTCGACACGGGCCAGGGGCCGCAGCGGTGGTCCAAGTGGCGGCCCACGGTGGCGCTGTGCCAGCAGGAGGACCTGGTGGTGCACCGGCTGGAGCTCCTGCACCCACCCGGAGCGACGGCCATCGCCGGGACGCTGGTCGCGGACATCCGGCAGGTGTCCCCGGAGACCACGGTGCGCACCGTGCCCATGGCCATCCGCAACCCGTGGGACCTGGAGGAGACGTATGGCGCGCTGCTCGACTACGTGCGCGCGTACCCCTTCAACCCGGAGGAGGAGGACTATCTCGTCCACATCACGACGGGCACGCACATCGCCCAGATCTGCATGTTCCTCCTGGTGGAGAGCCGGCTCATCCCCGGGCGGCTGGTGCAGCTGTCTCCCGAGAAGCGGGACAGCTCGAGAGCGGGCACGCACACGCTCATCGACCTGGACCTGTCGCGCTACGACACGCTGGCCAAGCGCTTCCAACAGGAGCAGCGCGAGGGCCTGTCCTTCCTCAAGTCCGGCATCGACACCCGCAACGCCGCCTTCAACCGACTCATCGAGCGCATCGAACAGGTGGCGACGAACTCACGCGCGCCGCTGCTCATCACCGGCCCCACCGGCGCGGGCAAGTCGCAGCTCGCGCGGCGCATCTACACCCTGAAGAAGACCCGGGCCACCGTGAGCGGGCCCTTCGTGGACCTCAACTGCGCCACGCTGCGCGGTGACGGCGCCATGTCCGCGCTCTTCGGGCACGTGAAGGGCTCCTTCACCGGCGCGCTCCAGGACCGCCCCGGCCTGCTGCGACAGGCCCACGGCGGCGTGCTGTTCCTGGACGAGATTGGCGAACTGGGCGCGGACGAGCAGGCCATGCTGCTGCGGGCCCTGGAGGACAAGCGCTTCCTTCCGGTGGGCTCGGACCGCGAGGTGGAGAGCGACTTCCAGCTCATCGCCGGCACCAACCGCGACCTGCGAGACGACGTCGAACAAGGCCGCTTCCGAGAAGACCTGCTCGCGCGCATCAACCTGTGGACCTTCCAGTTGCCCGGGCTGCGCGAGCGTCCGGAGGACATCGCCCCCAACCTCCTCTACGAGCTGGACCGGGCCTCGGAGACCATGGGCACACGCATCACCCTGAACAAGGAGGCCCAGGAGCGCTTCCTGCGCTTCGCCACCTCCCCCGATGCGCGGTGGACGGGGAACTTCCGGGACCTCAACGCCGCGGTGCTGCGCATGGCCACCCTCGCGCCCGGTGGACGCATCACCCGCGACGTGGTGGATGAAGAGCTGGAGCGGCTGCGCGCGCAGTGGCGCACCGGGGGCACGCGCCCGGGCCCGCTGCGCGCCACGGGCACCGGAGACAAGGTCGCCGAGGTGATGGGCGAGGAGCTGGCGCAAGAGCTGGACCGGTTCGACCGCGTGCAGCTCGCGGACGTGCTGGGCGTCTGCCAGGGCGTGCGCTCGCTGTCGGAGGCGGGGCGCGTGCTCTTCACCCAATCCCGCGCACGCAAGGCGAGCGTCAACGACGCGGACCGCCTCAAGAAATACCTCGCGCGCTTCGGGCTCACCTGGGTCGACGTGTCCGGGCGTGGGACGACGACGCCCGAGTGAAGGCGCGCTCGGGGCGGAGCGAAGAAAAAGCACGCCTCGGGCAAATGACGGTGACCCTTCCCGTCTTCATGGGTGTTGCAGCAGCACGAGGCCGTGAGCCGGACGAGTCCTCGACGGATGCACCGCCATGCCGACGTCTCATTCCTCCCGCACGCTCCACCGCCGGAGCGCGGGATGGCTCTTCGCCTTCTTCCTGGGACTGCTGGCCGCGCCGCGGGCCCAGGCGCAGGTGCGCGAGCCCGACAACTTCCTCGCCACCACGCTCACGTTCTCCTCGGCCCATCGCCTGCGCAACGTGTCCACCCGGCACGTCTCCCCCACGCTGTCCGCGGGCTTCCGCGTGTCGGAGAGCGGCCAGCTCCGCCTCGACTGGGGCATGCCCTACACGTCGTTCGAGCCTCGCCGGGACTCAGTGGGTCGCCAGAGTCACTCCGGCTCCTCCAACCTGCTCATCGGCCTGCACCACGTCAGCAGCTTCGCGGATGACGCCCTCTTCACGCGCATCGGCGTGGCCGTCGCCGTTCCGCTCGCCCGCAGGAACGACGCGGGCCCCGACGCTCCTCGCGCCGCCCAGGCCGAGGGCCTCAACTACGACACCGCCGCGGCCGTGCGCGGCCTCGCCGACCCGTGGCTGTGGGCGCTCGACACCACGTCCTTCGTGGTGCCCCTGACGCTGGGCCTGGACCTGCCGGGGCTCCAGCTTCGCGCGGACGTGGCGTTCGGAATGCTCGTGCCCACGTCGAGCGCCACCCAAGACACCCACTTCGTCGCGCAGGGCAGCCTGGAGGCCGCGCTCGGACTGGGCTTGCTGGAGCCCGGCGTGAAGCTGCAGGTGGTCTCCCCGCACCTCTCCAAGGCGACCTGGGATGGAGAGAACGCACGCGCCTCGGTGGAGCCCTTCCTCCGGGTCCACCTGGGCCCGCTGTTCGCGCGGGCCGGCGTGCGCATCGACCTGGGAGACCCGGAGGCGCCCCCGTCACCAAGCCCCTCGCGGATGTGGGCGCTGGGCGTGGGACTGGGGCTGGGCTTCTGAAGGCGCCGCTACCGGATGAGGTAGAAGGCCTCCTGCCGAGGCACGAAGAACTTCCAGCCCTCCGCGGTGAGATAGGCCGGGTCCTCCTCCATCACCGCGACCTTCTGCCCGCCCCACTCGGGCACAGGCGTCGTCGTGCTGAGCTCGATGGCGATGTACGAGCCCTCTCGCAGCGGCTTCGGTGCCTCCTTGCGGTTCGCGGACCGGAAGTCGATGGACGCGCCCAACGCGTGGCCCTGGTTCCCCAAGGGATGGCTGTACACATCCGCCTGGATGCCTCGCGCCCCCATCTCCGTCATGGTCTCGTGGAACACGTCCGCCGAGGAGCGGCCCGGCCGCGAGGCCTTCAACATCAACACGTCCTGGAGCGCGTGCGTGTTGGCCAGCGCGTTCTTCAAGCCCACGGGGGCGTCCGTCTCCCCTTCGCGCAACACGTAGGCCATCTTCTGCCAGTCCGTGTGCAGGCCCAGGTGGCTGATGCCGAAGTCCACGTGGATCAAATCTCCCCGCTCGATGACCACGCTCTCCTTCGCCACGGCCAGGAATCCGCGTGACGTCGTCCCCAGTCCGCCCTGGCGCTGCACGCGCAGGTCCGGCTGGAACCACGTGCCCACGCCCAGCGAGCCCACCTTGTCGTAGAGCCAGCGGCGCACGTCGCCCACCGTCGTCCGCCCCGGCACCACCACCGCGGAGGAGAGGGCCTCCTTCACGATGGCGTCCGTGAGCGCCACCATGCCCCGGTAGTGCTCCCACTCCTCGGGGATGCGCGTGTCCAGGTACTCCTCGATGAGCGGCTCCGCGCTGACGAACCGCGCCTCCGCGCCCGCTCCCAGCGCCTCCTTCAAGAAGAGGTAGCCATCCCGCGTCAGGCTGCGCGTCACGCCCCGCTTGCCGCCCGTCGACAGGGCGATGCGCTGGGGCTGGTGCCGCGCATCCAGCTCCGCGAGGAACTCCGCCGGGGACCTGCCCTCGGTGGGAATCTCGAAGAAGCGCTGGAGCGCCTCCTCCCCGTAGCCCGTCAACGCCACGCGCCGGAGGCCGTCCGCCCCGGCATCCACGAAGACGAAGATGTCGCGATTGCCCGCGTACGGGAGCGGCGGCGCCACGAACTGCGTGAGCGGATCATCATGGAACTCCTCGTTGACGATGATCCACATGCCCACGCCATGGCGGCGCATCATCTCCAGCAGCATGCCGTGGCGCTTCTCCAGCCAGGTCTGCCGGAGCGCGAGCTGCTGGGACAAGGGCAACAACCGGTGCGGCTCCGCGCCCGCCCCTTCCTTCCGGGAAGACGAACACGCCGAGAGCAGCACGAGCGGGACCACCGCCCACTTCAACAGGGTCATGGGGACTCCGAATCAGCCAGGAGCCACACCCTATCGCCTGATGGACCCGAGACCGAAGTCCCCCACCTCCGGAGCCCTTGGAGACTCCGGAGGCGGAGGACCTGGGGCGCGATCTACCGCCCACGCCCGCTGTCGCTCCACCCCAACCCTCGCGGATGACGCCCCCCCACGACCCTCAGGCCATTCGCGTCACATCCCCCCGCCTGTCACGACGCCAACCGCAGAGGTGGCGGTCGTCCCCCGACGCCGCCAGCCAGTGTGAAGCGCGCCCAAACCCTCGCGCCTCGAACCTCAGTAACTCGCAACCTGGAAATCCAGGTCGTCCTCCAGGAGCAGCGCCACCTCCCGCTCCTC
This sequence comes from Myxococcus stipitatus DSM 14675, assembly GCF_000331735.1. Lineage (GTDB taxonomy): Bacteria > Myxococcota > Myxococcia > Myxococcales > Myxococcaceae > Myxococcus > Myxococcus stipitatus. Next base: position 7,080,204 of record NC_020126.1, read on the forward strand.
CTGGTCCTGCTCATCCCCCTCTGAAGCGGTCCACCGCGTGCAGCCCCACCCGCCCGACTCCCGCTCCTCATCCCCCCCCGACAACGCCCCCCAGGCTCCCCCTGCCCCACGCCCCTCCTCCGGTGCCCACATCCCGTGCGTCCCCCCCTGGTCCCACGCATCACCTCGGAACATCACTCCCCCCTCGTCGCGATGCAGTCGAAGCAGCGTTACTCCCCCGTCGCCCGCCCCTTCCTCCTGAAATACGCGCCGAGCCCTTTTTCTTGAGCGACTCGGTTGAAAATAAAAAGGGCGCCTCTCCTCACGAGAAACGCCCGAAAAACAAGCAAATCTTCAGCAAACTACGGAAACCCTGAAACACCTGTTTCGTGTTTCAGCGGTCGTCGTTCGCGGGTGTCTCGCCCGGCGAGGGCGTGACGGGGATGGCGAGCTGCGCGGAGAAGCTGTCCGCCTCCTCTTCGACTGGGGCACGAAGGCCCCGGTCCCGCTCCGGTGGTGGATCTGGAATCTCGTTGGAGATTCGTTCCGCGCCAGGATTCTTCGGGCTCGGCTTCATATGGGAGTCCCCCCTGTTCGATGTTTCAAGAGTGACGCGCCGTCGAGGCGACGGGGCGTCAGCTCCAGAACGTCACGGGTCGGAATCCTTGATGACCCACCGACACTTCACTCGAAGAGGAGGACCTGGGAGGGCCACGTCGCGGCGGGCTCGCGGGCCAGCCACGCCAGGCGCTCGTCGCGCAGGGCTCGGGCAGGAGGCGTCCCGGCGCGGATGCGCTCGCGCACGGACTCGAAGAAGCGCCCCGCGGTGTCGGGGATGTCGCCCGTGGAGGCGAGCACGGTGCGCGCGCCCGCCTCGATGAAGGCCACCGGCAGACTCACCGGCTCGTGGAGGAACGGCGCGGAGCGGGCCGCTCCACACGCGGCGAGCAGCACCAGCGGGGCGCCGAGCAGCGTCTGCTCCCGCACCTGCGACGCCGCCAGCGCATAGCGCCCGTCTTCTTCCGGGGCGAGCACCAGCAGCGAGGCGTCCGACAGCTCCGGGCTGAAGATGCCGTGGGTGTGGATTTCAATCTCGCGAGCCTCGGCCATCTCCCGAAGCACCCGCGAAGGCGTTGCCGACGCGCCCCGGAGCTCCACGCGCAGCGGATCCGGGACACGCGGGGCCTCCAGGGGCATGAGCGTCTCCAGGCCCAGCGACGCCGGAGCCTCCACGCCCGTCACGACCAGGTGATGTCCCCCCTGCCCCCGGGCCTCCGGCAGCATCCGCGTGCGACCCACGCGGTAGCTCCACGCCTGCTCCACGGGAAGCAGCCCCGGCAGGCCATGCACGGGCGGCAGGGCCAGCACGTCCACGTGCTCGCACCCTCGCAGCGCGGCGACCAGGCGTGGGGGGACGAGCCCCTCGGCGGAGCCATGAAGGGGCGCGGTCCGCCCCTCGTCATACGTGCCCGCCAGCGTTCCGTTCGCGTCACGCACGGCGGCCACGGTGCGCTCATGGTCCACGGCCATGGCCAGCACACAGCGGCGCGGCACGGGTACGCGCAGGGCCTGGCCCATCAACTCCAGCACCTGCTCCTGGGAGCCCGAGCGGCCCGCGTCGCTCATCAGCACGGCGTACGCGAAGCTGCGCGCCTTGCGCGCGTCCACATCCAACGGGAGCTTCTCCGCCGCGTCGATGGCGCCCTTCAGCAGGGCCCGGCCCGACGCGCGGTCGCGCTCCAGCATGAACTGGCCTTCCAGGAAGGTCAGCAGCGCCTGCTCGCCCTGGGTCCGGGTGCCCCGCCGCAGCTCATCCAGCGTGCGCCAGAGCAGGTCCTCATCGCGGACCTGCGCGCCATGACGGGCCAGATACGAGAGCACCCACGCCCCCATCATCCCCAGTGGGCGACCGCACCGCGTGGCCTGCTCCAGCTCCTGCCGGGCCTCGTCGGGACGGAAGTCCGCCCACGCGACGATGGCCAGGTTGCGATGCGCATACGTGCGCTGCTCGCAGTCATCCGGGATGCGTGCCAACGACTCGCGGAGGTACGCCCGCGCGCTGGCCGCGCTCTGCCGGTAGCGGGCAATCTGCGCCATCTCCTGGAGGAACTGCTGCTCCAGGTTCCACTCTCCCAGCTCCCGCGTCAGCCGCCATCCATCGCGCGCCTCTTCCAGCGCGTCGGCGGGACGGTGCAGGCGCACGAAGAGGTCCGCCAGCCTGCGCCGGAGCGTCGCGCAACGGTACGCCAGGCCCCGCCCGGAGCACGACGCCAGTGCCGCGCGAAGCCGCTGCTCGGCCTTCCACCACTGGCCCGCATGCTCCTCGCGCACGGACAACTCGCGCTCCGCCAGGAGCGTCAGCCATGCGTCCCCGCCCGCGCGGGCGATGCGCTCGAAGTCCTCCAGGTGGCGCTCCACCACGTTGCGAGCGACGAGTGCGCCCAGATACAGGTCGTCCTCGCCAGAGAGCCGCAGCGTCTCCACGAACAGCTCCGGCGTGGGGTGCTCGCCGCGCAGGAGCCGGGCGTAGTCGCGCGCCAGCGGGCCCCGTCGCCCGAAGTCCGCGTGCGCCACGTGATTCACGGTGTCGCGCAAGGTGGAGTCACCCTGCACGTCGTCGAGGACCTCCGCGAGCGGCAACAGCCTCAGCGCCGCATCACGCGTGGGCGCCGCCCTCACCGCGTCGTAGAAGCCCAGCCGCACCACGCCCGGAAAGCGCCGGGCTTCCTCTAATGGAAGCCGAGCCCCCTCCAGCGTGGCCAGGTTCAGCGCCGCCGCCCGCGCGTCGTGGAAGTCTCGCGAGCGCCGCATCGTCTCGCTGCGCAAGGCCAGGGCCCGAATCCGGGCCTCCTCGCTCCAGCCCGGCTCGCCCAGCGCCGCCACTTCGTCGAAGGCCTCCGCCGCCTGGAACGTCAGCCCCATCTCCCTCAACACCAGCGCGCGATTCCACAGCGCCTGGGGATGGTCCGGAGACTTGCGCAGCACCGACTCCAGCATCTCCAGCGCGTCCTCGCGTCGCCCGTGTTCCAGCGCGACGAGGGCCAGGTCGCTGTCCCGGTCCAACGACGCGGGCGTTCGCCGGAGGAAGTCGGAGGCCTGCCGCAAGTCCTTGCGCACCAGGTACGCGGCGGCGATGCCGTGCAGGTCCCCCTGCTCCTCCAGTTCCGCCAGCTCGCGCAGCGGCAGCGGCGTGGTGACCAGCGAGACTTCCGGGCCCGCCCGCATGGGCACGTAGGGCCGGTAGCCATCCGCCCGCGCATAGGCCACGCGCGCCTCCAGCGAGCGATGTGCGGGATGCGCCAGCCACACCTCGGGCGGTGTACCGCCGGCCACGTTCACCGTCAGCACCAGCAGCAGGGCCGCCACGGCCAGCCCCACCGCGCCCGCGGTCCACCCCTTCGTGCGCCACATCCACACGGGCACCCGCGCGCGCAGCCGTCCACGCCACGTGGGCCTGGGCCGCGCCACCCGCTCCTCGAGCCGGGGGACGACGACCAGCTCCTCGGGCGTCTCTCCCTCCAGGTGCATCGCCTGGAAGCCGAGCAGCTCCAGCTGCATCGCCTCGTGCAGACCCGTGGCGCACATCACGCAGCGGGCCAGGTGATGGCGGAAGTTCTCTTCATCGACTGGCGGCAACTCGCCATCCAGGAACAGATACAACTTATTACACGGAGGGCTCATGCGGCCCCTCCCCCACCCGTCAGCGGCAACAGCAGCTCCCGCAGCTCCTTGCGCGCCTGGAACAACCAGCTCCCCACGGTCCCCTCGGGCACGCCCATCTGCTGGGCGATGGCGCGGTACCGCATGCCCTTGGCGTGCAACTCGAACGCCTCGCGCACCCGGGGGTTGGGCAGCCGGGAAATGGCCTTCACCAGGTCCGCGTCGGTGATGCGCTCCCACATCTCTCCGGTGTGCGCGTCGGGAGACGCCACATCCTCGCGCACCAACCGGATGTCCCGGCGCTCCTGCTCCAACAACTCCGTCCTACGCTTGCGGCACTGGTCCAGGAAATGATTGGTCAACGCCCGGCACAGCCACGCCCGGTACACGGGCTCTGGCTGGGCGGACAGGTTGGCGTGGTGGACGAGTGCCCGGACCAGCGCTTCCTGCGCCATGTCCTCGGGGTCGATGCCACCCTGGCCACACAGACGCTTCGCCAGGGCCACGAGCATGGGCCTGACGCGCTGGGCAAACTCCTCGAAGCCTTCGTGTGCCACGCCGGCACTGTAGGCCACGGCGAATCGCTTCACCGAGGCAATGCGATGGTCCTTCATCGACCTCGCGTCCTCCTTGCACGCCCACTCGAAACGCAGCCCCCCGGAATCCTTGGGTCGGCGTCCAGAAAACGACGCAACCTCGCGGGGTTCCGATGGCTCCCCGACATCAGGGATGCCCCCAGGGCGGAGCCGACCCTCCACCTGGGGACATCCTGGATTAGCGTCCCCGCCCCCGTGCCTGGACGCCTTGCGGCTTGGGTTCCGGGCAGGGAGGGGGCTCCTGCCCCGTCACGCCCGGCTCCGGGTCGGGAGGTGGGTCGCGCACATCCGGCGCGGCCAGCGACACCAGTGGCTCCGGCGACTTCATGTGCCGGGACGCATCAGGCACCGGCGTGTACCCCGGCCCCGCGGCGGAGAAGCTCAACCCCTCCAGCTCCGGGACGTCCTCCTGCGCCTTCATCTCGTACATGCAACTGGCCATATGTCACCCGCTCCCTGGGCCCGGTGCGGTCCCCCCCTGTGAATCCGGAAAGCGCTCGGCCCTCAGCCTTAAGACGCCCAGGGTCCTGCTTGTTTAAACAAACATCCGACAATCGACTGGCATCGGCATTGCTCTGCTATGCCTTGCCGTGCACGCGAGCCCGCGCGCCCAGGCGATGAAGGACCCGACATCATGAAGACGCTGCTCCTCGGCCTCGTGGGCCTCACCCTCCTCTGGCCCTCCCGCCGCGCCGAGGCCTGTGGTTCCACGTACATCGGGCCCGTCTACATCCACTCCACCCATCCCGACCGCCCCTTCGAGCCCTTCGCCTCGGGGCGCCTGGGGGTGATTCGAGAGGGATACCGGCCCATGTACCTCGCCTTCGCGTGGCGCTCGATGATGGGCATCCCCACCACGGCGGATGAGCAGCGCTTCCTGGTGGAGACCTGGGCACGCATGCAGGGTGACGTCCCCGAGGGAGACACGACACGGGGCGAGGCGCGCTGGCTCGCGGCTCGGAAGGAGGCCATGCCGTCCTTCGGGGAGCGGCCCGCGACGCTCCATACGGGCAATGGAGCGCTGGTGAGCTTCAATCGCATCCAAGGTGATGCGTTGGAGCGCGCGGCGGAGACGGCGAAGGCCCTCTCCGTCTCATGGAAGAATCACCCAGGGTTGGTGAGTGAATGGCTCACCGCGCAGGACGCGGTCTTCGGTGGCGACTGCGAGCGACTTCCGGCGCTGGGCGAGGCACCTGCCCAGGGGCTTCCCGCCTCGGTGAAGGCCCGCCGTCAGGCCGAGCGTGAGTACCAGTCCGCCGCGGCCCACTTCTATTGCAGGCGCTTCGACGAGGCCCTCGCGAGCTTCCGCCACATCGCCGGTCGCGCGGACTCCCCCTACCAGGCCCGCGCCGAGTACCTCGTGGCACGCACGCAGGTGCGCCGGGCGCTGATGGAGCAGCCGGACGGCCAGGAGATCGGCACCAGCCAGGACGCGACCCTCCTCGCGCGCCTGCGGGAAGCGGATGCAACCCTCACCGCGCTGCTGGCGAAGCCCAAGCCGCGCGAGTTCCACGGTCCCGCGCGGCGACTGCGCAGCCTCGTCCGCGTCCGCACCCAGTTGGCGGCCTGGGTCTGCGAGCTTCCAGCGCTCGTGCTCCAGCCAGGAACGGGGTCGGCGCTCGCGTCGGAGCTGGGCGACCTCGACCTGTTCACCCGGCCAGAGAACCCCTGCGAGTCCAGCCCCGCCTCCAGTCGTGAGCTCCTGGAGTGGATTCGCGTCACGCGGTCCGGGGTCGCCAACGTGTCCGAGCCGGACAACCTGGGGGACGAGAACCGCAAGGCGTACGACGTCGCCGTGGCGCGGTGGAAGGCGAACCACCGCCAGCCCTGGCTCGTCACCGCGCTGCTCAAGGCGCGCGTGGGTTATCCGGACCTGGAGCTGTTGCTGAAGGCCGCGGCGGAGGTGCCTGTCACCGCTCCCGCGGGGTTGACGCTCGCGTATCGCGCCGCGCACCTCCTGAACGAACAGCAGAAGCACGAAGCCGCCCGCGCGTGGCTGGCGAAGGTGAAGCCCGAGCTGACGCGAGACCTGGTCTCCACCGACAACCTCTTCGATGAAGAGCGGATGGTGCTCGCCCAGGACTGGGAAGGCGCGCTCGCCCACGCGACGTGGCGGCTGGTGGGCGAGGACGACATGGACACGTTCAGCGATGGCGTGATGACGCCCCTGGCGGAGCGGCCGGTGACCTTCAGCGTGCGAGCCCTGACGCACCTCGACCCTCAGCTCACCGCGCGCCGGATGGGAGCGCTGTCGCGTACCAGCATCTCGCCTCCCGTCCCGCGCAGGCAGCTTCGCTGGACGGCCTTCGCTCGCGCCGCCGTCGTCGGAGATGATGAAGCACTCCAGGCCGCCGCGAAGGAGCTGGCCCTCCACGAGCCCTCCGCGAAGGAGGAGCTGCTCGCCATCGTCGCGCGAAAGACTGTCGAGGAGCGCCTGTTCGACGCGCGGCTGCTGCTCATGGGCCTTCCCGCCGTCTCCGCGACGCTGGTGTCCGGGAGGGACCGCATCGACAGCATCGACCCGAAGCTGAACCTCATCTCCATCCGCTCCCGGGAGCGCAATGGGTGGTGTGCCCCCTCACAACCGCAGGGGCCTCCGCCGCCGCTCCCCTTCACGACCGAGGACGAGCGCAAGGCCGCAGCCGCCGAGTGGAAGACGCTCTCCGACGCGGGCCCCTCCGTGGTGTACTTCTCGAACGTCGCGCTCGACTGGGCCAAGGCGCATCCCGAGGACCCGCGCTCCCCCATCGCGCTCTATCGCGCCGTCCGCGCCAGTCAGTACAGCTGCCAGCAGGACTCTCCCGAGGCTCGCGCGGCGTTCCGCCACCTCCACAAGCACTACGCCAAGAGCCCCTGGGCCCGGCGCGCGCCCTACGTCTACTGAGGCCACGCGCTTCCCCTGGCGAACGAAAAGGGAATCACACACATGCCGCGGCGACGCTCGTTGATGCTCCTGGGGGTGTTGTGGATGTCCTGCGTCTCGACGCCCCACATCAGCGCCCCCGCCGGGAAGCCCTCCTCGCAGCCCAGCGGCGGCGGCGTCTCGCTTCCCGTGCTGTTCAACGACAACCTCTTCATCGTCCAGCCGACGACGCGCGAAGGGATGACGCTCGCGCTCTTCACGGCCACGGGAGGAGGTCTCTTCATCCAGCAGGAGTCCGCCACGCAGCTGGGACTGGAGAGAACCTCCAAGGACCTCACCGGCGCGGGCGCCACGGATTGGGTTCGACTCCCCGACTTCCAGCCAGGGGCCTGGATACCGGCGCCCGAGATGGGCGAAGGACTGCTTCCCGTGGCGCCCATGCCCATCCAAGAAGGCACCTTCGGGGATGGGGTTCTCGGCTCCCCCTGGTTCTCGGGGCGCGTCTGGACGTTCGACTACCCTGGCGAGAAGCTGTGGTTGCGCGCAGCGGGTGACCTCCCAGTGGTTGAAGCGCGACACCGCGTCAGCTTGGGGTTCAGGTCAGCGTACGCGCGCGACGCCGCGCCCCAGCACCCTCGCATCCAGGTGCGAGTGGATGGGGAGGTGCTCGACCTGGTCCTCGACACGGGTTCGGTGGTGTGGCTGTCGGAGTCCGCGCGAAAGGCACTCGCGGATGAGCGCACCACCGGACGCGCGGCGAGCGTCATCTCCCACTCCCTCTATGAGCGCTGGCACCAGCGCCACCCCGACTGGCGCGTCATCGAGGAGGGAGATGCCAACGTTCCGGGCGCGGTCCTCATCGAGGTCCCTCGCATCGAGCTCGCGGGCCACGAGGTCGGCCCCGTGTGGTTCGCCACCCGGCACGACGAGACCTTCACCCAGTACTCGGAACTGTTCATGGACAAGCCCGTGGCGGGAGCACTGGGCGGCAATGCGCTGAAGTTCTTCCGAGTGACGCTCGACTACGTCCAGGCCGTGGCGGTCTTCGAGCGATAGCACGGGAGAACAGAGGCGCTCGCCCCCCTGCTCTCGCAGGAGCGCCCTGCTTGCGCGCAAGGAACAGGGACCCGAGGTTTGCTGGAACGCAGACCCGGGTTCCACCCGGCAGGGGGGCGCATGCGAGCCACCGTCTTTCGAGACGCCGGAAAGTTCGGACTGGAAGAGGTCGAGAAGCCTCGCGCGGGCGTGGGCGAGGCCGTCGTCCGGATGACGCTGACGACGATTTGCGGCACCGACCTGCACATCGTCCGAGGTGAGTTCCCCGTGAAGCCGGGCCTCACCATCGGCCATGAGTTGGTGGGCGTCATCGACGAGCTGGGCCCGGGACTCGAAGGCTACCGGGTGGGCGACCGCGTCCTCGTCGGCGCCGTCACCCCCTGCGGCCAATGCCATGCGTGCCTGGCGGGCCACTCCTCTCAATGCGGACACGGCTCGGGCTACGAGGCCACCGGAGGCTGGAGGCTGGGCAACACCCTGCCCGGCACCCAGGCCGAGTACGTCCGAGTCCCCTACGCGCAGGTCAACCTCGCGCCCATTCCCGAGGGGCTCTCGGACGAGCAGGTGCTGCTGCTGGCGGACAGCGCCTCCACGGGGTTCAGCGGCGCGGAGTCGGCCGGCGTGCGAATCGGAGACACCGTCGTCGTCTTCGCCCTGGGCCCCGTCGGGCTGTGTGCCGCGTTGGGCGCTCGGCTGATGGGTGCCGCGCGGGTCATCGGTGTCGGCGGAGGGGAGTCCCGGCTGGCCGTCGCGCGGCGAATGGGTGTGGACGTGGTGCTGGACTATCGGAACCAGGACGTGATGGCCGAAGTGCGTCGGCTCACGGGCGGTGGCGCGGACGTGGCCATCGAGGCCCTGGGCACGCAGCAGACCTTCGAGAACGCGCTGCGCTCGGTGCGCCCCGGGGGCGTCGTCTCCAGCCTGGGCGTCTACTCCGGCAAGCTCCAGATGCCCTACGACGCGTTCGCCGCGGGGCTTGGCGACCATCGCATCGTCACCACGCTCTGCCCTGGCGGGAAGGAGCGCATGCGGAGGTTGATGGCCACCGTCGAGTCGGGGCGCGTGGACTTGACGCCCCTGTTCACCCACCGCTTCGCGCTGAAGGACATCCGCGACGCCTACGAGCTCGTCGGCGAGCGGAGCGACGGCGTCATCAAGGTGGCCATCCACCCGTGAGACCGGACCTCACTCGAAGAGGAGGACGTGCGAGAGCCACCGCGCGTCCTCCGGATGTGCTTCGCGCCAGGAGGCCCGCGAGTCGCGCAGCGCCACGGAGGGACGCGTGCCCGCGCGGATGCGCTCGCGCACCTTCTCGAAGAAGGCTCCCGCCGTGTCGGGAATCTCCACGGACGAGGCCAGCACCGCGCTCGCGCCCGCCGAGATGAAGGCCATGGGCAGGCTGAAGGACTCGTGGGGGAAGGGCGCCGTCCTCGCCGCGCCACAGGCGGCCAACAACACCAGCGGCGCACGCGACAGCCGCGTCTGCCGGACCTTGTCGGCCGTCAGCGCGAAGCTCCCATCCGAGTCGGGCGCGAGCACCACCATCGACGCATCCGACATGGACGCGCTGTAGAGCCCGTGCGTGTGGAGCTCCACCTCGGAGGCCTCCGTCATCTCGCTCAGCACTCGCGATGGCGTGGCCTCCGAGCCCCGGAGCTCCACCCGCCACGGGTCCGGCACGCGCGGAGGCGTGAGCGCTCCCAGCTTCTGCAAGCGGAGGGAGGGAGGACTCGAGACCTCGGTGATGACCAGGTGGCTCGAGCGACCGCCCACCACGGCGGGAGGCTGCACGCCGCGCCCCACGCGATAGCTCCATGCCAGGAAGTCCGGCAGCAGCCCCGTGAGTCCATGCACCGGAGGCCGCGTGAGCACATCGACGTGCGCGCAGCCCGTCAGCTCCTTCAGGAGCTCTGCGGGAACCAACCCCGAGGCGTCATCGTGCAGCGGCTCCTGGCGGTCCGTGGAGAAGACGCCCTTCAGCTCCCCCGTGGCGCTTCGTACGAGCACCAGGGTCCGCTCATGCTGGAGCGACACCGCCAACAGGCAGTGCGTGGGCACGGGCTCCAGGAGCAACTCCTGCCCCATCAACCGCAGGGCCTCGTGCCAGTCCCCCTCGCGCCCCGCTTCGGAGATCAACGCGGAGTAGCCGAACGCGAGCGCCTTGCGCGCATCCACGCCGTCCGGCTCCTGCTCCGCCAGCGCCAGGCTTCGATGGATGAGCGAATGCCCCGCGTCGCGCGACGCCTCCATCACGAACTGGCCCTCGATGGAGAGCAGCAGCGCCTCGCGGCCCGGGGACACGCCGCCGCGGCGAAGGTCCGCGAGGGCTCGGCGCAGCACCTGCGCGTCATTCCCGCTGGGGACGGAGCGGGCCATCTCCGACAGCGTCAAGGCCCCCGTCAGTCCCAGCGGTCGCTCACACTCCAGCGCACGCTCCAGCGATTCACGCGCGGCCTTCGGACGGAACCGCTGCCACTCCAGCAGCGCGATGTTGCTGTGGACATGCGTGCGCTGGGCACAGTCCTCCGGCATGCGCAGCAGGGACTCCCCGAGGTAGGCGCGAGCACTCGTGAAGGAATGCTGGTAGCGCGCCACGTCGGCGAGCAGTTGGAGGAACCCCTGCTCGTACTGCCACTCGAGCGCCTCCCTCGCGCGTCCCCATCCGCTCCAGGCATGCTGGAAGGCCTCCGCCGGGCGGTGCAGCTCCAGGTAGAGGTCCGCGAGCGCACGCTCCAGGCTCAAGCAGCGATACACCACGCGCTGCTTCTGGCACGTCTCCAGCGACACCAGGAGCCGCTTCTCCGCGGCCCACCACCGTCCCTCGCGCTGCTCCACCTTCGCCTGCTCCACCTCGACGAGCAACTGCATCCACGGGTCCTCGGACGCCCGGCCCAGTCGGACCAGCGTCGCCACGTCGGCCGGGTGTCGTCCGGCCGCCGCGCGCACGAGCGCCCCGAGGTAGAGGTCCTCCTCTCCGGAGTCGCGAAGTCGCGCCATCACCTCGCCCGAGGGCGGCAATGTGCCCAGCACCATTCGCGCGTACTCCCGCGCCAGCGGCGCGCGGCGCGCGAAGTCCCGCTCCGCCACCTGCGAGACCCACCGCTGGAGGACCTGTCCGCCGTAGCGCTCGTCCAGCGCCCGCGCCAGAGGCTGGAGCCGCAGCACCTCCGCACGCGTGGTCGCCGCGCGGACCGCGTCATAGAAGCCCAGCCGCACGATGCCCGGATGCTCGCGCGCCAGCTCCAAGGGCACCGGCGCGGCGGGGTCCGTCAGGAGGTCCCGGGTCGACGCGAGGGCCGCCTTCCACTGGCGCCCTCGCAGCAGCGTCTCCTCGCGCAGCGTTCGCGCCCGAGCCTCCGCCTCCGCGCTCCAGCCCGTCTCCCCCAGCTTCGCGACCTCGCTGAAGGAGTCGGCGGCTTGCAGCGACAGCCCCAGCTCTCCCAGCACGAGGGCTCGATTCCACAGCGCCTGCGGATGCCGAGGCGCCGCGCGCAGCACGCCCTCGAGGAGCACGAGCGCCTCCTCCAGCCGGGCCGAGTGCATATCCACGGGACCACCGCCCTGGCGCGCATCCTCCAGCGCGAGCAACGCGAGGTCGCTGTCCCGGTCCGCCGCCGCGGGCAGTCGCTTCAGGAAGGCCTCCGCCTGCCGAGGCGCGCCCCGGAGCAGATAGGCCGTGGCGATGCCATGCAGGTCTCCTCGCGCCTCCAGCTTCGACAGCTCCTGGATGGGCACCATCTCCACGCCGGGAGCCGACACGGCGCCGCCCCGATTCGGGACGAAGGGCCGGTAATGGGAGTCCACGGAGGGGTACGTCACACGCGCCTCGAGGACGCGCGAGCCCTCATTGACGAGCCAGGACATCGAATCCACACCCGCGTGTTCGAGGCTCGGGACGAGCAGGGACAAGGCGAGCCCCGCGACCAGCAACACCAGCCCTCCACGCCTCCGGAGCAAGGACTTCCAGCCTCCGGGCTCCGGTGGCGGGGGCCTGGGTGGAGACAAGTCCTCCGCTCGATTCACCTCCGGCGTCAGCGCCTTGTGCGCGAGCAACTCCAGCTGAATCCCTTCGAGGAAGCCCGCCTCACAATGCAGGCATCGCCCCAGGTGTTCACGAAACCGACCCTGCTCCCCCGCGTTCATCTGCCCGTCGAGGAAGCGCTGCAAGTCATTGCATGCGCTGTTCATCGCCGCCACTCCCGCCGACGCCGCTCGGCTGTCTCTCTCAACAGCTCCCTCAGCTCCAGCCGGGCGTGATGCAGCCGCGCCCCCACCGTGCCCTGCGGCACCCCCGTCTCCTTCGCAATCCGCGCGTACGTCTTCCCTTGCAGGTACAGCTCGAAGGTCTGACGCAGCCGGTCGCTCAAGAAGCCCAGGGCGTGCTTCAGGTCCTCTTCACCGACATGGCCCCAGAGTTCCTCCTGTGCGGCCACGTCGTCTCCGTCGAACTCATCCTGGAGGTTCAGCAGGCTCCGCAGCCGGTCCGCCTCGCTTCGCCGCCGACGAATCCGGTCCAGGAAGCAGTTCTTCGCCACCCGTCCCAGCCAGCAGCGCTGCTTGAAGGCATCCCAATGCTGTAGGTCTTCCCACCGGAGCAGCGCACGCAGCAGCACATCGTGCACCAGGTCCTCGGCCTCGTGTTCAATCCCAGCACAAGACTTCCGGAGAATGGCAAACAAGATGGGCTGGAACTGGTGTGCGAAGACTTCAAAGTCCTCGACGGGTGCGCATCCCGGCGGCTTCACGACCCTCAGCTCTGGTCTCGCGCTCATGGCCCCCACCTCCCTTTCCCCAGAGAACGCGGCACGTCTGCTTTATTGCAATCCCGCCCCTTTCCTCACAGCCACGGTCCCCTGGCGACACCGGGGAACCGCGAGGGTGAGAGTGTTCTCCGGGCGACAGGGTCCTGCCCTGGGGGGCAGCTCAAGAGGCCGCGGCGGACAGCGGTGCGGGCTGGCTCGAGGGCAGACGCACCTCGAAGCAGGCCCCTCCGAGTGACGCGGAGCGTCCGGCCCGCATCGTCCCGCCATGCCGCTCGACGATGCCTCGGGCAATGGCCAATCCCAGCCCTGTCCCGGGACGAGGTCCCTCCCGGTGGCGCCCCGTGACGAAGGGTTGGAACAGCCGGGAAAGCAGCTCCGGGGCGATGCCCGGCCCGCTGTCCTCCACGAGGACCTGGATCGTCGTCTCCTCGCGAAGACAGCTCACGCGAAGCCGGGGCGTCGGCACGTCTCGCAGCGCGAGCAAGGCATTCTCCAACACAATCACAAACACCTGCGACAGCTGGGACTGGTCCGCCTCCAGCGTCACGGGCTCGCCGTCGGGGGCCTCGAAGGCCACGTCCGGGGACAGCTCGCCCAATCCCTGACGCGCGGTGGAGTACGCCAGGGCCACCGTGGCCTGGACGTCCACGAGGCGCAGCTCCAGGGGCCGAGGCCGCCCATACCGCAGCAGCTCCTCCACGAAGTGCCCCGCGCGGGATATCTGCTCGCGCATGGCGGCCACCGACTCCGCATCCACGCCCTGGCGCTCCAGCAGCTTCAGGTGCGCGGCCAGCACCCCCAGCGGATTGCGGACCTCATGCGCCACCGCGGAGGTGAACTGACCCAGCTCCGCGAGCCGGGCCGCCTGGTCCGCCCTCGCCTCCTGCTCCGCCAGGGCGGCCACCAATTGCGTCCCCGTCGCTCGGCCCTTGAGCAGCCGCTGTCCCAGCCACTCCTGGAGCCGCTGACGCACGGGCTCGAACGCCAGCGCGGCCAGGGCCAGCAGGAAGAACGCGCCCAGCCGGTACTCCCGCAGGAAGGGCTGGCCACTGCCCGCCATCAGCGTGAGCACCCCGAAGAGGAAGCCCGCGGACAGCACCGCCGCCAGCGCCGAGTACACCAGGCTGCGCTCCAGGAGCCTGCGCTCTCCGGGCGGCTGCTGCGAGTTGACCACCTGGACCAGCACGAGGAGCGCGGCCAGCACCAGGTACATCCCGACGGGCAGCGGATAGCCCGCCGACAGGAGCAGCGCCGTGCCCAGCCCTCCCGAGTACGCGAGCACTCCCACGAGCACGAGGCTCAGGAGCAGCGGCCTGCGCTCGGGTGTCTCCCGGCGGTACTCGCGGGCCAGGTGCAGCAGCGGCACCCCGGCCGCGGAGATGGACAGCGCGATGACGGGCCAGAACAGCGGCCCGCGCCTCATGGCGAGCGGGCCATACAGCGCGTCCGGAAAGAGCGCGCCCACCAGCGTGACGACGGTGGCCACGACATAGGCCAGCACGACGAGGCGATAGGAGCGCTGGCGGGTGGCATCGAACGCGACGTGGAGGTACGCGGCGGCGGTGAAGGCCCCGGTGGCGGCGAAGCGCTCGCCCAGCCAGGCGGCCTGGGGGAGGCACATCAGCAGCAGGGCGCCGCTCCAGACGGCCGTGGCGAGACAGTAGAGCGTCAGGCCCCGGGCATCACGGCCTCGCGGCGCCGCGGTGAAACACAGGAGCAGCGACACCGAGAGGACCGGCACGAGGCTGTAGGCGAACAGGGGCCCCATGGACGGAGTGTGGCAGATGTCCCTAGTCTGCGCGCCCCGTCGTCGCCTGGAGGCGACGCGGCCTCGTCAGGAGTCATCTGTCGTGCGGCACTTCGCCATGGTCGCGGCCGGAGCCACCCTCTGGGGATGCTGGTCTCTCTTCCTTCGCCCGGCCGGCCTGTCCTGGTCCCAGAACGCGTTCCTGGCCCTCATCGCCATGTCGCTGCCCGTGCCCTGGCTCCTGCGCGGCGCTCCGTGGAGGGACAAGCGAGCCACGGGCGCCCTGCTCGTGGTGGCCCTCGCGGACGCGGGCAACATCAGCCTCTTCTTCGCCGCCATGAAGCGCGGCCCCGTGTCCGTGGCGGTGCTCACGCACTACCTGGCGCCCTTGCTGCTGGCGCTCGTGGCGCCGTGGGTGCTGGCCGAGCGGCGCTCCCTTCGCGCCCTGGTCGCCGCGCCCGTGACGCTGATGGGGCTGATGATGCTCATCGGCCGGCCCGACGGAAGCGGCGGCGCGCAGATGACCGCGGCCCTGGGTGCCGGAAGCGCCCTCTTCTTCGCGGCCATCGTCCTGGGGACGAAAGCAGCGACACGGTCCTATTCTCCCCTGGCCGTTGCGTCGCTCCATGCGCCGGTGTCAGCGGTGGTCTTGTTGTTCATCGCTGGCACGGATGCATTGCCCACCGCGCTGGATGGGGCCACGCTCCAGGTGCTCGCGGGTGGCGCGGTGTGTGGACTGACGGGCACCTGCCTCTTCAACGCCGGGCTGCGGCATGTGCCCACGGCCGCGGCCGGGGCGCTCACCTACCTGGAGCCCCTCACGGCGTCGGTGGTGGGCTGGGCCGTCTTCTCCGAGTCCCTCACGCCCATGGGCGTGGTGGGGGGGCTGCTGGTCCTCTCCGCGGGGGTCTGGGTCGCCTCCGAGCGAAGGGCGCCCGCGTCAACCGCGCCGCTGCCGTCCGCCGCACCCTGAACCCTCCACCCAACTCCCCACTTGCAAGGTCGGTGATTCCTTTGGTCCTCTTGGGACCCAGCAGAAGTCCCTCCTTTGCCAGAGCGACCGGCGACGCCGTATGCCCATGGAAACCGCAGCAGACAGCCGTGAGTATCGCGTCCTCTTCTTCTGTCCCGCGTCGAGCGCGAGGCTGGAGCGGTTGGAGGCGCCCGTGCGACGGCTGCTGTCGCGCATCCAGGCGCCACCAGCGGAGCTGACCCCCATCCAGGAGTCCGGCGCGCTCTCCGAGGCCGGCTGGCAGGTGTACCTGGTGCGCTCGCTCACGGAGCGCTCCGCCGCGCAGGCGATGGCCGCCTACGTCAGCGAGGCCACGTGCGCGCTGGCGGCCGAGGTCGACGCGGAGGTGCTGGGGCTCTACGTGGACGTGTCGGGGGACTCGGCGCGCATCTGCCGGTGTGGCCCGGAGGACGGGCCGGAGACCTTCGCGGGGCGCAGGCAGGCCGCGCTCAACCGCACGGCCGAGTGGCTGGAAGTGGCCCCCATCCTCCTGTCCGCCATCTTCCAGCTCGACGTGCCCGACGCGGACTACGAGCCGGACGCGGATGACCGCTACGTCGAGGAGAAACTTCGCGAGGCACGCGTGCTGATGGAGCGCTACCGTCAGGGGAAATGAGGTCTCGAACCCCAGAGGACCTCGCGGGCCGCTGTCCGCGCTGTTTCCTGCCGTTGCTCCTGTGTCTGTGCGCCGAGCTCCCGAGCGTCCCCACGCGCACGGAGCTGCTCGTCATCCGCCACCACAAGGAGACGCTGAAGTCGACCAACACGGCTCGCATGGCCGCGCTCGCGCTGCCGCGCTGCCGCATCGTCTCGTATGGCTCCCCGGGTCAGCCCTTCGACGCCTCCGTGCTGGAGGATGACGGCTCCACCTGGCTGCTCTTCCCGGATGCCCAGCAGGTGCCCGGGCCGGAAGCGCCTCCGCCTCGCAGGCTCATCGTCCTGGATGGGAGCTGGGGGCAGGCACGGCGCATGGTGCAGCGACTTCCCGCGCTGCGCCGCTTGCCGGGCTTGAAGCTGCCTCCACCGCCGCCGGACTCCCGACGGCTGCGCAGACCGCCGCATCCCGACGGCATGTCCACGCTGGAGGCCATGGCCGGGGCCCTGGCACATCTGGAGGGCGAGGACGTGGCGCGTCCGCTCTACGAGCTGCACGAGCGGATGATCGACCGCGTCCTCGCGAGCCGGGGACGACAGGCCTTCCCGTCCTGCGAAGAGGACGGGGAGGACTGAGCCTCAGCAGGAGCCGCCGTCGGTGCAGCGCGCCTTGCGCATCTCCGCGGCGAACGGCGTGGGCTCCAGGAACCCGGTGATGCGAGGCCGCGTCAGCACCGTGCCGTCCTGGGACACGAAGGCCACGGTGGGCAAGCCCTCCACGCCGAAGCGCTCCATCAGCGCGTCGAGCGCGTCCTCACTGTTGGTCGCATCAATCTTGATGTTGAGGAACTGGCCCTCGGAGGACTGGGAGATGACCTCCTGCGCCGGGTACGTCTCGCGGTCCAGCTCCTTGCAGGCCGCGCACCAGTCCGCGAAGAAGTCGATGAGCACCGGGCGGCCCTCCGCCTTCGCCTGGGCCAGCACCTTCTCGAAGTCCGCCGGCGAGAACGTCGCCTTCTTGGCCGGCATGACGTGGTGCCACTGCCAGGACGGCGCGCGAGGAGGCTCGGCCACGCCCATGCGAACCCAGAGCGAGCCCACCGGCCCCGCGTCCAGCGCCCCGCCGCGAATCACCAGCGCGACCACCACCAGCACCACGCCCACGGCCTTGAGCGAGAACTCGCGCGAGCCTTCCTTGAACGAGCGGTGCACCGCGCCCACCAGCACGCCCACCACCGCCAGCACACCCGCGAGCGCCGCGCCCGGCACCCGGCCCAGCTCCGCGCCCGCGGCCTTCACCACGTCGCGCGCCCACGGGGACGCGTCCTTCAGGTAGTTGAAGGCCAGCGCCACCAGCACGATGCCCAGCACGCTCTTCACCCACTCCATCCACACGCCGCTCTTGGGCAGGCGCACCGTGGACACGCCGAGGATGAAGAACGGCACGCCGATGCCCAGCGCGTAGATGAAGAGCAGCGTCGCGCCCAGGGTCGTGTTCGCCGTCTTCGCCACGAAGGCCAACAGGCCCGTCAGCACCGGCCCCGTGCAAGGCGCGGCGAGGAAGCCCGACACACTGCCCATCAGGAACGCACCCGCCACGCCCGCGCCGCCCACCGAGTTCAGCCGGTTCTGCAACCCCGAGGGCAGCGCCAGCTCGAAGGCGCCGAACATGGACGAGGCGAGCAGCAGCAGGAACACCGCGAGCCCCGTCACGACGGCGGGGTGTCCCAGCATCGAACCGAAGGCCTGACCCGTCTTCGCCGCGAGGATGCCCAGGGCGCTGAACACCACACCCATGCCGACGATGTACGACGTGGTGAGCAGCATCGCCTTGCCGCGGCTCTCCGCCTTGCGGGCGCCGAACACCGACACGGTGATGGGGATGAGCGGATAGACGCACGGTGTCAGCGCGGTGAGCAATCCCCCAGCGAAGACGATGGCGGCGCCGAGGAAGAGGCTGCCGGACTCCAGGAAACGCGCCGCGTCGAGCTCGGTGCTGGGGCCGGTGGGCAGAAGCCACGGCACCACGACCACCGCCACGCCCGCCAGCACGGCCAAAACTCCCAGCTTCTTGCCATTCATGTGCGCTCGGCTCCGTCGTCCCAGGGGCCCGCCTTGTATACGCAGGCCCCGGGCGGCGGGCTACTGCGCCGTGGGGGCAAGCGAGGGGGTAGGCACCTTCAGGCCCGCTGAACGCGCGAGCCCCATCACTCCTTCCACAGCCGCGGCGATGTAGCCAAACGGGTTCGCGCCATCCACGGCCGTGACGTGAACCTCACCCATCTTCTGCTGGAAGGCCGCGGCCACCTGGGGCAGTTGCTGCGCGAGCGTCATCTGGATGACCTCCGGGCTGATGGTGTTCTCGATGTCACGCAGCGCGCGGGCCCTCGACAGCTCCAATTCCTGGCGCGCGTTCTCCCGCCGCACCTCCAGCTCCGCGATGGCCACCTCCGCCTCCGCGATGGCTCGCCGGGACTGCACCACTTGGAGCTGTGCCTGGAGCTTCTCCACTTCCTGGAGTTGCTCGGCCACCTGGCCCTCATGCCGCGCCGCGGCTTGCTCCTGCTCACGGCGAAGGCGCTCCAGCTCCATGCGCGCCTTCGCGTCGTCGGACTCCTGGGCGCGCCGCAGTCGCACCAGCTCGAATCCCGCCTGCGCGGCCTCCGCCTCCTGCGCCAGCTTCTGCTTCTCCTGCTCCAGCTTCGCGCGGCCCACGTCCGCGTCCTGCTCGCGCTTGAGCTTCTCCAGGTCGATGCGCGCGCGCGCCGCCTCCAGCTCCTGCTCGCGCGACAGCTTCTCCATGTCCACCTGGGCGCGGCTCGCGGCCAGCGCGCGCTCGGAGACAATCTTCGCCTCCGCCAGCCGCGCCTCGGCGCTGAGCGTCTCCAGCTTGGCCTGCTCGTCGGCCACCTGCTTCTTCTGGCGGACGTCCTGCTCCGCGGCCAGCCGGGTGAGCGCCACCTCGCGCTCCACGGTGACCTGCTCCTGCTTGAGCGTGCGCTCCTGGGCGAGCTTCGCCTCGGCCACGCGCGCGTCGATGGCCAGCGTCTCCAGCCGGGCCTGCTCGTCCGCGGTCTGCTTCTGCTGACGCACCTCGTCCTGCGCCGTCAGCCGCTGGAGGCTCAATTGGCGCTCGGCCTCCGTCTCCTCGCGGTGGACGAAGCGCTCCTTGGCCAGCTCCGCCTCGCGCGCCTGACGCTCCTGCTCGCGCCGGAAGCGCGCCTGCATGTTCTCGAAGACGGTGGAGGACAGGACGCGCACGTCCTGGATTTCAATCGTGTCCAGCAGCACGCCCCAGCCCGCGTCGGTCGTGTCCTCCAGCCGGCCTCGGCCCGACAGCACGGGCGCGATTTCGCGCACCAGCTCCGCGGCGATGCCCTCCTTGCGCCGCGTCAGGCACTCCTCCACGGAGAGGTTCGCGACGAGGCGGCGCGCGGCGCCGACGAACATCTCCCGCAGGAGGTCCGCCAGCTTCTCCTGCGCGCGCTCCGGGAAGGAGAAGTTGAGCATGCGGAACGCCACCAGCGGATCCGCGATGCGGTACACCGCCAGGCCCGTCACCTGCACGCCCACCTTCTCGTTCGTCACCTGATCCGCGGTGAACTGGAGCCGCTGGATGCTGGTGGGGACGATGGCCACCGAGTCACCCGGCAGCTTGAAGCAGCTGGCGCCCTGGCCGCTGACCTCGCGCACGCGGCCTCGGCGCATGTGGACGAGGAACTCGCTGGGCCGCGCGGTGATGAGCCCCCAGCGCTTCATCTTCTCCGGGTCCTCCGCGGGCTTCCCCGCGCGCCAACCCTCCGCGTAGCGGGTGCGCTCCAGGCCCGCCCCACCCCCGTCCATCCGGACCAGCTGCCCCCGGCCACCTTCCGCTGACTCCGCCTGCTCCTTCGTCCGCTTCGCGTTCGCGCTCATGCCTGCCTCCTGGCGCCCCTCCCAGGTTGCAGGCAGCCGGCCAGCCGGGCGTTTCTCCGGAAATCAAGCGCTTGGGTCCCGCCCAGGTCCTCGAATGCACCATTCCGGCGCGGGGCGCTCCAGGACGGCTCACCCGGATTGATACATCCGGTCCCGCAGTCGCCTCGCCGACATCCACTCGCCGGGTCGCCCCCTGGGCCTCTGTTCTGTGCCTTATGTTCCCTTGACCCGAGGGCACCCGATTTTATAATTGACCAGTCCGGTCCACATTCATGTGAGACGGTGTATGCCTGCCGCAGCGCGCCCCCAGTGTGGCGCCGGGGTGCGGGGGCCGGTATCAGCCCTTCAGGAAGGTGTGGGAAGCAATGGTGAAGCTGCCAATCTACATGGACAACCACGCCACGACGCCGATGGATCCGCGCGTGTTGGACGTGATGCTTCCCTACCTGCGCGAGGACTTCGGCAACGCGGCCAGCCGCAACCACGTGTTCGGCTGGAAGGCCGAGGCGGCGGTGAAGAAGGCCCGTCAGCAGGTGGCGGAGCTCATCGGCGCGACGGACCAGGAGATTGTCTTCACCTCCGGCGCCACCGAGTCCGACAACCTCGCCATCAAGGGCGTCGTCGAGTACTACAAGTCGAAGGGTGACCACATCATCACCCTGAAGACCGAGCACAAGGCCATCCTGGACACCTGCAAGCGCCTGGAGCGCGTGCGCCAGGAGCGGCTGGACGAGCTGAAGCTCTTGCGCCTGGGGCAGTTGGCCGGCCGCGACGTCTCCCCCGAGGAGGTCGCCGAGCTCGCCGCGAAGCACGACCTGGACAACGACGAGACGTACAAGAAGTGGGCGGAGCTGCCCACCGGCGGCGCGCGCGTCACGTACCTGGACGTGGAGAAGGACGGGCGCGTCAACCTGGAGAAGCTCGAGGAGGCGATGACGCCGAAGACGGTGCTCGTCTCCATCATGTTCGCCAACAACGAGATTGGCGTCGTGCAGCCCCTCGCGGAGATTGGCGCGCTGTGCCGCAAGAAGGGCGTCCTCTTCCACTGCGACGCGGTGCAGGGCATCGGCAAGGTGCCCTTCGACGTGGAGGCGATGAAGGTGGACCTGGCCTCCATCACGTCCCACAAGATGTACGGCCCCAAGGGCATCGGCGCGCTGTACGTGCGCCGCAAGCCGCGCGTGCGCATCGCCCCCATCATCGACGGCGGCGGCCACGAGCGCGGCATGCGCTCCGGCACGCTCAACGTCGCGGCCATCGTCGGCTTCGGCCACGCGGCGCAGCTCGCCCGCGAGGAGCTGGCCGATGAGGCCGCCCGCATCCTCCGCCTGCGCGAGAAGCTGAGGAAGGGCCTGACGGACGCGCTGGACATGACCATCATCAACGGGTCGATGGAGCACCGGCTGCCGGGCAACCTCAACATCTCCTTCGCCCACGCCGAGGGCGAGTCCCTGATGATGGGCATCAAGGACGTGGCGGTGTCGTCCGGGTCCGCGTGCACGTCCGCCTCGCTGGAGCCCTCCTACGTGCTGCGCGCGCTGGGCGTGGACGAGGAGCTGGCCCACAGCTCCATCCGCTTCGGGCTGGGGCGCTTCACCACCGAGGAGGAGGTCGACTACGTCGTCCAGCTCGTCGTGGACAAGGTGCGCAAGTTGCGAGACATGAGCCCCCTGTACGAGATGGCCAAGGAAGGCATCGACCTCAAGAGCATCGAGTGGACGGCGCATTAGCGCGCCTTTCCAGGCAATCAGTGGGGCGACTGGCCCCTCCCCCGGTGGGCATTGCCCCTCGGAACCTTTGGTGAGAAGCATCGGTTGAAGGAGCTGTCATGGCTTACAGCGACAAGGTCATCGACCACTACGAGAACCCCCGCAACGTCGGGACGATGGACAAGGAAGACCCGAACGTCGGCACCGGCCTGGTGGGTGCGCCCGCTTGCGGCGACGTGATGCGGCTGCAGCTCAAGATCTCCGACGACGGCCTCATCGAGGACGCGCGGTTCAAGACGTTCGGCTGTGGCTCCGCCATCGCGTCCTCGTCGCTCGTCACCGAGTGGGTGAAGGGCAAGACGGTGGACCAGGCGATGACCATCTCCAACAAGGACGTGGCCCGCGAGCTGGCGCTGCCGCCGGTGAAGATCCACTGCTCGGTGCTGGCCGAGGACGCCATCAAGGCGGCCATCGAGGACTTCAAGAAGAAGCGCGCCGCGCGCAAGGCCCAGGCATCGTAGGGCGGAGCGGTCCGCGGCATTTCGAGACTCCAGGAGGCAGACCATGAGCGAACAGGCGACCCAGCAGACGACGCAGAGCCCGGGACCCACGCCCGCGCCCGTGGCGAAGGCGGCCCCCAAGGGCATCGTCCTGGCGGACAGCGCCGTGGCTCGGCTGAAGGAGCTCCTGGAGCAGCGCCAGACGCCCGAGGCCGGCCTCCGACTTGCGGTGAAGGGCGGCGGCTGCTCCGGGCTTCAGTACTCCATGGAGTGGTCCGAGAAGTCCCGCGAGCGCGACAAGATCTTCGAGAAGGACGGCGTGCGCGTCTTCGTGGACCCCAAGAGCTACCTGTACCTCATCGGGACGGAGCTGGTGTTCGAGCAGACGCTCATGGCCTCCGGCTTCAAGCTGAACAACCCCAACATCAAGGCCGCGTGCGGCTGCGGAGAGAGCTTCTCCGTCTGAGCGTCGTTCCATTCGGGTCCCTTCCCTTCCGGAAGGGACGCCGTCACGCGGGGCCCGGCCAACCACCGGGCCCCTTTCGTTTGTCCGCCCCATGGAGCTTTCCGAGTGAGGACCCACTTCGACGTCTTCGGACTGACGCGTCGCTATGACGTGGACGTGCCGGCGCTGGAGAAGCAGTACCGCGAGCTGTCGCTCCAGCTGCATCCGGACCGCGTGGCCCAGGCCGACGCGAAGGAGCGCCTCAAGGCCCTGGAGGGCACCACCGCGCTGAACGAGGCCTTCAAGACACTGAAGGACCCGGTGCGCCGCGCCTTCTACCTCCTGAAGCTGCACGGGGTGGACCTGGAGCGCGAGGACGCGGGCGCGCAGAAGGACATGCCCCTGGAGTTCCTCGAGGAGGTCATGGAGCTGCGCGAGGCGCTGGACGCCGCCATGGCGAAGAAAGACCTGGCGCGGGTGCAGGGCATGGGGACGCAGGTGGAGGGCCGGCGCAAGGCGGCGCTCGACGAGGCGGCCGGTGCCCTGCGTGCCCTGGAGGGCGGCGGGTCCGGGGAAGATGCGCAGGGGCAGGTGAGAAAGGCGTCGCACGCCCTGGGGCGGGTGCGCTACTTCACGCGCTTTCTCGAGCAGGTGGAAGCGTTCGAGGAGGAGAGTCTGTCGTGAGCAAGAACGGCTACCTGCAGATCCACGACCCGCTGAAGCCCAAGGGGCAGGCGGTGGGCATCGACCTGGGCACCACGCACTCGCTCGTCGCGGCGGTGTCGCAGGGCAAGCCCCACTGCGTCCCGGTGGATGAGGGCGACGCGCTCCTGCTCCCCTCGGTGGTGCACTACGGCAAGGACGGCGGCGTGGTGGTGGGCACCCGCGCCCGCGCGCTGGCCGCCGAGCACCCCACCGACACCATCAGCTCCGCCAAGCGCTTCATGGGCCGGAGCGCCGACGACGCGGAGACGCGCAAGCTGGGGCACTACCAGTTCGTGCCCGGCGGCAAGGTGGTGCGCTTCGACGTGGCGGGCGGCAACCCGGTGACGCCCATCGAGGTGTCCGGTGAAATCCTGCGCGCGCTCAAGCGCCGCGCGGAGGCCCACTTCTCCAGCAAGGTGGAGCAGGCCGTCATCACCGTGCCGGCGTACTTCGACGACGCTCAGCGCCAGGCCACCAAGGACGCGGGCCGGCTCGCGGGCCTGGAAGTGCTGCGGCTCTTGAACGAGCCCACCGCGGCCGCGCTGGCCTACGGCCTGGACAAGGGCAGCCAGGGCACGTTCGCCGTCTACGATTTGGGCGGCGGAACCTTCGACATCTCCATCCTCAAGCTGGTGGACGGCGTGTTCGAGGTGAAGTCCACCGGCGGCGACTCCGCGCTGGGTGGCGACGACTTCGACCGGGCCATTGCCCAGAAGGTGTTCCAGGACCTGGGCATCTCGGCGCCCTCCCCTGCCCTGGTCGCGCAGACGCTGGCCGCCTCGCGCAAGGCCAAGGAGGCCCTCACCGACGTGGCGGAGACGACGCTCACGGTGGACGGCCGGGCGTATGCGCTGAAGCGCGCGGACTTCGACGCGTGGATCCAGCCGCTCGTGCAGAAGACGGGCCTGGTGTGCCGCCGGGCGATGAAGGACGCGGGCGTGGCGCCGGGCGAATTGGACGGAGTCATCCTGGTGGGCGGCTCCACGCGCGTGCCCGCGGTGCGCCGCTACGTGGCGGAGCTGTTCGGCCGCGAGCCCCTGGGCGACATCGACCCGGACCAGGTGGTCGCGCTGGGCGCGGCGGTGCAGGCGGACCTGCTCACCAACGAGTCGCGCCAGGACGAGGTGCTGCTGCTGGACGTGATTCCCCTGTCGCTCGGACTCGAGACGATGGGCGGCATCACCGAGAAGCTGATCCAGCGCAACTCCACCATCCCCACCGCCGCGGCGCAGGTGTTCACCACGTTCAAGGACGGGCAGACGGGTCTCGACGTCCACGTGGTGCAGGGCGAGCGCGAGCTGGTGGAGGACAACCGCAGCCTCGCGCGCTTCACCCTCTCCGGCATCCCTCCGCTGGCGGCGGGCATCGCGCGGGTGGAGGTCCGCTTCCAGGTGGACGCCGACGGCATCCTCTCCGTCTCCGCGAAGGAGCAGAGCACGGGCGCCGCCCAGTCCATCACCGTCAAGCCGAGCCATGGCCTCACGGAAGAGGAGATCGAGCGGATGCTGCTCGACTCCATCGAGTACGCCGAGGACGACATCCAGGCGCGGCAGCTGCGAGAGCAGCGCGTGGACGCGGAGCGGGTGCTGGCCGAGGCCGACCGCCAGCTGCGCGAGCACGGCACGCTCCTCCAGGGCGAGGAGAAGGCCACCATCGACGCCGCCCTGGCGAAGGTGCGCGAGGTGGCGGCGGGCACGGATTATTTGAAGCTGAAGGAAGCGGTACACGCGCTGGATGAGACGTCGCGGCCCTTCATCGAGCGGGTCATGAACCAGGCCATCACCCAGGTCGTGGCCGGCCACTCGGTGGAGGAGTACTGACGTGCCCAAGGTGACATTCAAGAGCCCGCTGGCCGAGGTCAGCGCGGACGTGCCCGCCGGAACCACGCTTCTGGACGCGGCCGAGCAGTGTGGTGCCCAGGTGGGCCATAGCTGTGGCGGCGTCTGCGGCTGCTCCACCTGTCACATCTGGGTGCGCAAGGGACTCGACTCGCTGAGTGAGCAGACGGACGCGGAAGCGGACCGCCTGGACATGGGGTTCGACGTGCGCCCGTACTCCCGGTTGAGCTGCCAGACGGAGCTCAGTCAGGAGGACGTGGTGGTCGAAATCACCGAGGAGTCCCTCACCGCG
This sequence comes from Myxococcus stipitatus DSM 14675, assembly GCF_000331735.1. Taxonomy (GTDB): domain Bacteria; phylum Myxococcota; class Myxococcia; order Myxococcales; family Myxococcaceae; genus Myxococcus; species Myxococcus stipitatus. The sequence continues at coordinate 7,105,878 of NC_020126.1, forward strand.
TTCATGGATGAGAACCCGGTCATCCGCCGCGGCCTCGAGGCCCAGGGGAAATGGCCGCTGAAGAAGTGACGTTGTTACGTAGTTCTTGACGGGGCGGGGCAGTACACCTATATGTCCGGCCCATCGCAGCGCGCAACAGCGCGGCGGTAAACCACCTGCCCAGGTGGTGGAATTGGTAGACACACTAGATTCAGGGTCTAGCGCCTGCAAGGGCATGGAGGTTCGAGTCCTCTCCTGGGCATTGTCGATAAGGGGTCCCGGCTGGTCAGCCGGGGCCCCTTTCGCATTTCTGGGGTCTGCCTCGCTCACGTTCGCGCGGGCTCGACGGACTCGTGGGCCACGTGCTGCGCCGCCTCGCGCGCCAGGCTCCCGCCCTTCCGGAGATCTCGAATCCGAATCTTCCGGACGTAGACGGAGACGGCCCCCACTCCCGCCTGGCTGAGCACCGTCCCCAGGTGGGTGAGCGTGGCGAAGGCCGCCGCGTCTTCTGGAGATGAGCCCAGGCTGCGCGCCGCCCAGCTCGTGACGAAGTAGTAGAGCCCCATGCCCGCGGGCACCCCCGGCAGCGCCTGCCCCAGGGAGATGGCGCCCAGCACCACCGCGCCCGCGAAGAGACCTCCGGGGATGGCCAGCCCCTGGAGCGCCAGCCCGTAGGCCAGCACCGACGCGAGCACCGGCCCCGTCGAGAAGAAGAGCACCTTCGCCATGCCTCCAAAGGAGCGCGCCGAGCCCAGCCCGTCGCTGACGTGGTGGAGGAAGCCCTCCAGGCGGGGGAAGCGGTGGCGGCGATGGAGCCAGGCCGCCAGGGGCGTGGCGCCTCGGGCCAGGAGCACGACGAGGACCACCAGCCCCACGCACAGGAACACGGCCACCTGGAGCTGCCCCTGGAAGCGGGACAGCGTGTCGCCGAAGGGCCCGAGCAGGGAGAGCGACACCACCAGCATCAGCGCGGCGAACTCCATCAGCTTGCAGACGGCCACCGTGCCCAGGCAGAGCAGGAACGGGATGCGCTCGGTGCGCGACAGGAGGAACGCGCGGAGGATGTCCCCCAGCTTCCCCGGCAGCACGTTGTGGGCGAAGGCGCCGATGGCCACCAGGTGGTAGCGCTCCCGGAAGGGCACCCGCTTGCGCAGCGTGCTCTGCCACTGCACGGCCCGCAGCGGGATGACACTCCCCTGGAGCAGCACGAAGGGAATCAGCCAGACGAGGTGCCCGGGCAGGTCCCCCAGGAAGTCCGCGAACGAGAAGCGCGGCACCAGCAGCGGCCCCGGCCCGCGCGGGTTCCAGCGGAAGAAGGCCGTGGAGAGCAGCACCAGGGAGAACAGCGTCCCCAGCACCACGAACAACACCTTGGAGAGACTCCCGCCTCTCGGTGACGGCCGTGGCACCCGAGTCACGGTGCCCACCGCAAGCGATGCGCGGGCTCCAGGTAGGCCTCGGCGAGCCGGTCATGCAGGTCCGCGCAGTGGCTCAAGCCGGACAGGTCCACGGGGGCATCCGCGGGCCAGCACACCAGGCTGTTGGCCTCCGTGCGCGTCAGCCCCCCGTGCGAGCCGAACTCCCAGGCGAAGCCCACCGTGCCGCCTCGGCGCACCGCTTCGCCGAAGAGCACCAGGTCTCCCGCCGTCTTCATGGAGGGCAGACCTCGGAGGAAGTCCCTCACGGCGGGGCGGCTGAACTCGGAGGCCAGCGGCGCGCGCTCCAGGTCCTCCAAGCCATAGACGCCGCCCTGCACCACCAGCGCGGCGGAGGGGCCTCGCTTCATCGCGACCAGCCCCACGTCGGGGTTTCGCGTCGCGCGCGCCAGCATGTCCGGGTAGCGCGCCAACACGTCGTGTGCGTCCAGCGCCTCGCGCTCACCGGAGAGATAGACGTGGGCGAAGTTGCCGCACTCGACGACCACGGGCGTGAAGGGCTCACGAGGACGCACGTCCTGCTCCGGCCGAGAGCGTCCATCACACAAGCCGCGCGCCACATCGTCGGAGAGCGGCACGGCGGGCCCCTCATCGAAGAGCACGGACTTCAGCCGTGCGCCCTGCCGCTGCTCCAGGGGAACACTGTCCACGTGGCCGTGGTCCGAGAGGATGACGACGTCGTAGGGCCGCTCCACCGCGCGCGCCATCGCGTAGAGCTCCGCGAGGTACGCATCCACGCGGTGCAGCTCCGAGCGCGCCAGCGGCGAGCGGGGACCTCTGCGATGCGCCGTCTCGTCGTAGTTGCCGTACACCAGGTAGATGACGGGCACGCCGCGCGCCATGTCCACCAAGGCCTTGGTGTGCGCGAAGCTCCACCCCAATCGCTGGAAGAAGATGCGGCTGGCGAGGAAGGCGCTCTCGTGGCTCCAGCTCCCCAGCGCGCGCGCCCACCGCACCGTCTCCCGCGCCGCGCGCCACGCCTCCACACCCAACGAGCGCAAGAAGGACCAGACACTTCGAGTCCTCGCCGAGGACAGCCCCAGCATCTCGAAGGAGAAGGCGTGGGCCATCAGCTTCAGGCTGCCCAGCGTGCTCATGCTCAGCGCGTTCTCCGCGCCCGCACGGAACAGCGTGAAGTACCCATGGCCTCCGCCATCCAACAGGCTGTCGCGCCCGGTGCCCCGCAGCCGCCGCTCGACTTCCAGCGCGTCCGAGGGCACGTTCATCCGCAGCTCGCGCCCCAGCGCACGGTCGAACCACGAGTACGCCGGCAGGTTGGAGTGCCTCAGCCCGTACAGGAGCCCCGCTTGGAAGTACGGCGTCGAGGTCGGAGAGCCCCAAAAGGCGTCATCCAGGTGAAACTCGCCGGACCGGATGAGTCGGGAGAAGAACGGCAGTTGGCCGGCAACCATCGCCTCGTCCAGGAGGGCTTTGGGTACGCCGTCAAGGTGGACAATCAACAGGTTCCTGCGCCCATGCGCCGCCACGGGCGGAACTTTTGAGCGAATCCGCCGTGCAAGCGCACTCGCCCACATCCCAGAAGTTGGAGTCATGGCAGCACTCACGTTGACGGCTCCCCTCCCCCAGCAGCCAAAATGAGCACTTGGGGGGACGGCCGCCTTCAGTCGAAGGCAGCCCTCCTGGAATGCAGGCGGGCAAGTAGCGCCGTCCTTCTGTCGGGATGGTTCCGACACAGTGACGCGTCACCACGGTCCCCATGCTCCTTCCCGCTGTCCTGCTCGTCATTCTTGCCGCCGCGCCGGTGAAGTCGCCTTCCCGGCCAGCACCAGGACTGCCCCCCACGCAGACGGACTCCGGCTCGGACATCATCGCGCTGCCGATGATGACGTTCAGCTCCGACCACGGGCTGAGCTACGGCGCGGTCGGCGGCATCTACCTGTACGGCCCGGGCAAGACGCCGTACGCGCACGGCATCGGCGCGCAGGTGTTGTTCAGCAGCCGAGGCGTGCAGAGCCACTACCTGCGCTACGACGGACCTCGGCTCATCGGGCCGCTGCGGCTGGAGGCGGGGCTCGAGTACAAGCGGGAGCTGCGCAGCCCCTTCTTCGGTGCGGGCAACCTGTCCGCACCGGACTTCCGCGGCGACGTGGACAATGAGCGCTACGCCTTCGACAAGGGCGCGCCCGGCGGGTGGTTCCGCCTGCGCGGCCGGCCCTTCGGCCCCGAGCATCCGCTCCAGTCCTACGTCGGCTACGCGTGGCGCTACACGAGCGTGGATGCGTATGACCACTCCATGCTGACGCAGCAGCGTCCGCTCGGAATCGAGGGCGGCTCCACGGGCCAGCTCCTGGTCGGCGCGCTGTGGGACACGCGCGACGACGAGACGGACCCGCTGGAGGGGGGCGTGGAGGAGATTGCCTTGCGCGTCTCCGGACAAGCCACGGGCAGCCGCTACCAGTACGCGGGCATCACCTTGAGCGAGCGCCGCTACGTGCGGCTGTCCTCGCGCCTGACGCTGGCGCAGCGGCTGACGTTGGACATGCTGTTCGGCGACGTCCCGTTCTTCGAGTGGAGCAACACGGGCGGCGTCAACGTGTCCGAGGGCATCGGCGGCATGAGCAGCGTGCGCGGCATCGAGCGCAACCGCTTCTCCGGCAACATCAAGGCGTTCACCAACACGGAGCTGCGCTTCCACGCCACGAACCTCCAGGTGTTCGGCAAGAGCATGAAGGTGGGCGCGGTGATGTTCCTGGACCTGGGCCGCGTGTGGCACCCGGGCGTCCCGGACGGCGAGTGGCACGAGTGGCACCCGGGCATCGGCGGAGGCGTGCGCCTGTCCCGGCGCGCCGCCATCGTCCGCCTGGACTACGCACGCTCGACGGAGACGGGACGCCAGCGCGTCTACGTCACCTTCGGTCACATGTTCTGACTCAGACGAGCGCGTCCATCCACGCGCGAAGCCGCGCGTCCACGTGCGTCTCTCCGCGGACGCCGGACTCGGGCTCCAGCAGCAGGGTGTGGAAGCCGCGAGCCTCCAGTCCCTTGCACAGCTCGGCGCGCGCCTCCGCGTCCGGTGCGAAGAGGATGCAGCCGTCTCCCCCCCCCGCGCCCGACAGCTTGCCCGCGCAGCCGTAGGCGGACGCCATCGACAGCACGCGCCGCATGGCCTCCGTCTCCAGCGGGCCCAGCTCCAGCAGCAGCGCGTGCTGCGCTGTCACGGCCTCGGTGAAGGCGCGGAAGTCGCCCCCCGCGAGGCCCTCCTCCACGGACTGCCCCACCGTGTCCGAGCGAGCCACGAAGGCGCGCCGGCCCACCTCCTCCAGCCGCGCCTCCACCTGGCCGATCAACACCTTCGTGGAAGCACTCTCGCCCGTGAACGCATACGCCATGGCCACGCGAGGCACGGGCAGGCGCCACACGTCCACCGAGGGGGACTCCACCAGCGCGGCCCCAAGCCGCCCACCGTTGCTCGCGTCGACCAGCGGCGACACGTCGTAGCGCCGATACCGCAGCACTCCTCCCGCGAAGCTCGCCGCCACGTCGCCGCCGCTGCCCTTGCCGCCCTGCCCCAGCGTGTGCGCCAGCAGCGCGAGCTTCAGCGTGTCGTGGCGCTCCTCGAGCACGTAGCGAGCACCTTCCGCCGCGAGCACCGTCGCACACGCGCTGCCGCCCATGCCCAGCTTCTGGCCATTGGGGCCCACCGCGGAGGGCGCTATCGCGAGGTCGAAGCCCTGGCTCGCGCGGCCATGCGCTCGCAGCGCCTCATCGAGCGCACGCGCCACGAAGAGAAAGCCCTGCGGCACCTCGCGTGCCCAGCGCACTCCCTTGGGCGTCACGCTGCCCGCGAGCGTCCCTTCCTCCAGGCAGACGTGGACACGCGCATCCTCGCGCCGCCGCACATAGGCCTCGGTGCGGGGCGCCACCGCCGCCACTCGCGCCACCCCGCCCCACAGCACCGCGTACTCGCCGGAGACGAACAGCTTGCCCGGCGCCGAGAGGGCGCGGTCCATCAGAACAGGTGCTCCTGCTTCAGCACCGCGTCGCCACCGGGCACGCAGCGGACCACGTCGAGCGCGCCGCACGCCCGCGCCAGCGCCTCCGCCGCCACCTCGTTCGCGGCGTTGGTCAGCAGCACCGGGTTGGGCCCCGCGTCCAGCGTGAACCAGACGGGCACGCCCTTCTTGCGCGCCTCGCGCAGCTGCTGGATGAGTCCCAGCGTGCCCGCGTTGAGGTAGCAGAGCGGTGGGTCGGCCGCGAGCGACGTGGCATGCATCCGCCACGCGTTGCGCTCACACAGCTCTCCCAGCCCCTGCAGGTCCTTCCGGGCGATGAGCTCACGCGCGCGAGGCACCTCCGCCTCCGCGTCGCGCACCCAGGCCGGGTAGTACGGACTGGTCTCCACCGTCTGCTTCATGCCGTCGCGGGACTTCACGTCCTTCTCGCCCCGGTCGACGACAGCCACCACCATGCGCAGGTCCGGCCAGTGCGCCGCATCGAAGCGCTGCACCGCGTAGCTGTCCTCGCCATCCGGACGCTCGCCGCGCAGCCACTCGCAGAAGCCCCCCTCCACGCTGCGGCACGCGGAGCCACTGCCCAGCCGCGCCAGGATGCTCGCCGCGCGCGCATCCGACGGGAGCCCCGCCGCCGCGCGACCCGCCACCGCCAGCGCCGCGAAGCCCGCGGCGCTGCTGGCCAGTCCCGCCGCCATGGGGAAGTCTCCGCGCGACACCACCTTCGCGGGCCCCAGGTCCTGCTTCGTCTGCGCGCGCACCGACTCCAGGAGCTTCAGCACGCGCTCGCGCTCGCTGCCCTTCGCGGTGTGGCCATTGATGTCCACCGCATCCGTCGCCACGCCGAACTCCACCGTCGTCGTCACCGACAGCGGCGAGAGCGTCATGGACAGGCTGGACTGGTGCGGAAGAATCAGCGCGTCGTCCCGCTTCCCCCAGTACTTCACCAGGGCGATGTTGGGATGCGCCAGGGCTGTGGCTTTCATGGGAACTCTCACGACGCCCGCGGTCCCGCGAGCTGGCTGCTGAAGCAGCGCACACCTTGCCGCGTGAGCTGGACCACCGCGGACTCAGGATCAGTGAACAGACCGACCACGGCCCCGCCGTCCCCACCCGCGCCGGTGAGCTTGGCGCCCAGCGCGCCCAGGCTCCGCAGTCGATACACCATCTCTTCCAACGGCGTCGAAGACAGGCCCAGCGCGGACAGGAGCCCCTGGTTGACGTTCATCGCGTCACCCAGCGCCTCCAGGTCTCCCGCCTCCACCGCCTTCGCCCCCTCCGACGCCAGCTTCCCCATCTCCTTGAAGATGCGCTGGTAGCGCTCCGGCCAGCGCGCCTGTCGCTGCCGCAACGCCGCCACCGTCTTCTTCGTGGGGCTGCGCTCGCCCGCCAGCGCCACCACCACCTTCAGCGCGCGCGGACTCTCCACCGTCTTGCCCTTGCCCACCGAGGACGCACCCGGCTGCTTGCGGTAGAGCAAGAGCTGCTCCTCCGCGCTCGTCGTGTGGTCCACGCCGGAGGGCGTGCCGTGGAACTCCTGCTCCATCGCCCACGCCAGGCGCGCGGCCTCCTTGGACGAAGGCGGCTTGCCCGCGGCGAGCAGCAGCATGCGCGCGCACGCGACGGACAGCGCCGCGGAGCTGCCCAGCCCCACGGCCAGCGGCAGCTCCGGGTCCAACGACACCTTCACGGGAGGCTCACCCACGAGCTTCGCCGCGCGGCTGAAGGCGCCCTGCAACAGCGTCCGCTGCGCCCGGTTCAGCGTGGAGGGCAGGACGAGCTGGCACTTCTTCGCCGGCACGCCTCGCGCCTTCACCCCCTGGGACAGCGGGCCCGCCAGCGCGGGGTGGCCATAGACGACGCTGTGCTCACCCAGGAGGATGACCTTGCCAGCGCCAAACGTGGACAGGGAATTTCCAGGGGCCACGGCGCTCAGAGTGTCGTACCGGTGGCTGCCGCGGCGTCCTCGGCGGACAGGCTCGCGAGAATCTCCCGCGCCTTCTCCACCTTCACGTGCCCCGCCTTCACCAGCAGGTCCGCGAGCTTCTCCACCCAGTCCCCGCGCGCGCCCGCCGTCACCGCCACGCAGCGCGCGTGCAGTGCCATGTGGCCCTTCTGGATGCCGATGCTGCCCAGCGCCCGGAGCGCCGCGAAGTTCTGCGCGAGCCCCACCGCCGCGAACACCATGGACAGCTCCCGCACGCTGTTCGCGCGCACGAGCTTGAGCGCCAGTTGCACGCCCGGGTGCACCTTGATGGGGCCACCCACCATGCCCAGCGCCATGGGCAGCTCGATGCGGCCCACCAGGTGCCCTTCCTCCAGGTACCACGTCGAGAGCGGACGGTACTGGCCGCCGCGGCAGGCGAACGCGTGCGCGCCCGCTTCGATGGCGCGCCAGTCCTGACCCGTGGCGATGGCCACCGAGTCGATGCCGTTCATCACGCCCTTGTTGTGCGTGGCCGCGCGGTACGGGTCCGCCTCCGCGAAGCGGCTGGCCTGCGCGATGCCCTCGGCGATGACCTCACCGGGCATCTCGAAGTCCGCCAGGAGCGACAGCGGAATGCGGCACGTGGCGCGCGACAGCCGGCGGTCCGCCAGGTTGGAGAGGATGCGCAGGTACACCTTGCCGCCCGTAATCTGCTCCACGAGCGGCGCCACGCCCTCCGCCACGGTGTTGATGAGGTTGGCCCCCATCGCCTCCTGCGTGTCGATGAGGACGTGGACGACGAGCAGCGGCTCACCGCGCGGGCCCTCGGGGGCCGGCAGCACGCGAACCTCCACGTCCTTGGCGCCGCCGCCACGGGCCACCATGGCCGGGTGGAAGCTGTTGGCCAGCGCGAGGATCTGCTCCTTGTGCGCGAGAATCTTCTCCGTGGCCTCGGTCGGGTCGCCGTACCGCGTGACCTGGATCTGGCCAATCATCATCGACTCGTCGGCCTCGGCGATGAAGCCGCCAGCCTCGCGGACGATCTTCGCGGCGAACGACACCGCGGCCACCACGGACGGCTCCTCCACCGCCATGGGGACCAGGTAGTCGCGCCCGTTGACCTGGAGGTTGAGCCCCAGGCCCAGCGGCAGGGAGAAGGTCCCCACCGCGTTCTCAATCATCTGGTTGGCCAGCACCGGTTGCAGGGCCTCGGTCCCACGCAGCTGCTCCAAGTCACCGGGCGACAGCCGGAACATGCGGGCGAGCTGCGCGAGGCGCTCGTCCATCGGCAGCTTGTGGAACCCGGCGAGCCGGGACGTCACCGTCTCAGACATATTGAGTCTTCCTTCTTTCCCACGTCGACGGACACCCGCACTACAGCGCCGCCATCCAATCCTTCAAGACCCCGCCCACCACCCGAGGACGCCGCCGCAACTCCGCGCAGCTCCTGCTCCCCGTCAGCACCAGCGCATGCCGCAGCCCCGTGAGGATGACCTCCAAGGCCCGCTCCGCCCCCTCCACCCCGCCCTCCTGCTGCGCCCGGAACAGCGGGAGCGCCATGCCCGCCAGGTCCGCCCCCAGCGCCAGCACCTTCGCGACCTCCAACCCGGTGCGAATCCCACCACTGCCCACCAGTCGGACCTGCGACCCCACCGCCGTGCGCACCGTCGCCACCGCCGCCGCCGTGGGAATCCCCCACGTGCTGAACTCCGCCCCCACCTTGGCTTGTACGCCCGAGGCCCGAAGCTGTTCCACCCGAACCCACGAAGTGCCGCCCAGCCCGGACACATCCAGGTTGCGCACCCCCAACTCCACCAGCCGGCGAGCCACCTCCGGGCCAATGCCACACCCGGTCTCCTTCACCAAGAGCCGCTCGCCCAGCGCTCCCACCAACGCCCGCACTATCTCGTAACCGCCTCGGAAATCCCGGTCGCCTTCCGGCTGGGTCAATTCCTGCCCGGCGTTGAGGTGCAGCGCGATTCCATCCGCGCCAATCGCATCCATCAACCGCCGCACCCCGTCCACGCCCAACCCCACCGCCTGGTACATCCCGATGTTCCCCAGCAGCGCCACCGTGGGGGCCACCTGCCGCACCTGGAACGTCACCGCCCTCGCCGCGTCCTCGGCCATGGCGCGCTGACTGCCCACACCAAAGGCCAGGCCATGGCGCTCGGCGACCAGGGCGAGGTCACGATTGACCGCGCCTGCTCGCTCGGTGCCGCCCGTCATTCCGGTGACGAGCAACGGGTAGCGCAGCTGCTTGCCCAGGAACGGAGTGGAGAGGTCCACGTCCTCCACGGCCATCTCCGGCATGGCGCAGTGGACCAGGTGCACGTGCTCCAGCAGGGTGCTGTTCTCGACGGGCTCCACCTCGCCCTTGGCGCACAAGTCGAGGTGAGCGTCCTTACGCCGTGCTGTGATGTCCTCGACCATGGCTGAGCCGGTCCGTCCCCGAAAACCCTCAAGTCGTGTAAGTGCTTGAAGGGGCGCGGGTTTCCTAGCAAGCGCCAGGGGAGCGGTGCAAGCCAAAGGACCCCGAGCGGTTCGCTGCGGGACGCCAATGGACGGATGCGGCTGCTGGACGGTATGAGGCCCCGCGTGAGCGCGCCCGCATTGCCCAAGGTCGTCGTCTTCCTGCACGGCGGAGACTACGACCGGGTCCACCAGGGACTGTCCATCGCCGCCGCGGCGACCGCGTCCGGGCGGCGCGCGGAGGTGTACCTCTTCTGGTGGGCACTCGAGCGGTTCTTGAAGGGCTCACTGGATGAGCCGGACTTCGAGGGCCGCGACGACATCTCCGAGCGCTTCGAGTCGCGCGGCATGCCCACGCTCCGCGCGCTGCTGGAGCACCTGAAGGAGTCGGGCCTGTGCACGCTCGCCGGCTGCACGGGCTCGCTCGGTGCGCTGGGTGCCGAGTCGGAGACCGCCCGCAGCGGCATCGAGCTGTGGCTGGGCTGGAGCGCCATCCTCCAGCGCACCGCGGGCGTGACGGACCGCTTCTACCTCTGAGCCTTCACGGCACGCCCTGGCCAGGTGAAGCCAGGGCGCGCGCGGTTCTCGCCACTCAGTTGTGCGCGAGCTTGAAGCCCAGAATCACCGTGCGCGGCGCGTTGGGACGAGCGCCATAGGGACGCCGCGAGACGATGTCCTCCGCGTCCAGCACGTTGCGCGCGCTCAGGTAGAGCTGCCCCCAGCGCGTGAAGTTCCAGTTCGCGTTCACATCGAACGTCAGCAGCGAGTCGGTCAGCTCCCCCGGAGCGGCCTCACCCTGCCCGGCCTTCTCGCGCATGCTGTCGATGTAGAGCGCGCTGACGAACACGCCGCCCAGCGCGCCTTCCACACCCGCCGAGGCGAACACCTGGTGGTGAGGCACGTACGGCAGCTCGTCTCCCGCCTTCACCGCGCCGAACTGGGGGTCCGCCGAGCGGAAGTCGTTCAGCAGCTCCGTGCTCGTGAGCGTGTACGAAGCGGAGAGCGGGAAGGTCAGTCCGCCGCCGGGCCGGAAGGTCTTCTCCGCGTAGACCTCCAGTCCGAAGATTTGCGCGCGCCCCGCGTCCGTCTGCCGGTCCAGGTCCTCATCCACGCAGCCGCCAGAGAAGGTGCAGATGGCGGTGAGGTTCGTGTAGTCGTTGAAGAAGCCGACGACCTCGAAGCGCTCACCTCGGCGCGTCCAGCGGGCACCGCCTTCGTAGTTGATGCTCTTCTCCGGCTTCACCGAGTCCGGCTGGCCCGGCGACGGAGGCGAGAAGCCCCGGTACGCGCCGGCGAAGAAGCCCAGCTCGGGCGTCACCGCGCCATACGCGCCCATGCCGGGCATCAGCACCTCCAGCGAGCCCTCCTTGGCCTCACCCTTGAGCCGGTCCGCCGCGCGCGAGCGGATGATCTCCAGGCGCAATCCTGGAGTCAGCACGAACGGGCCCCAGGCGATGGCGTCCGTCACATGCAACGCGATGGCGTGGGTGGCGTCCTTGTTGCTCGCGGTGATGAACGTGGGCTCGCCAGCGCGGACCAGCTCGCCCCCCTCCATGTTGTAGGCGTCCTCGGAGTGCTTCCGGTCGATGCTGTCGTAGTGGAAGCGGGCGCCCACTTCGATGCTGTGACTCAGCGGCCCGGTGGTGGTGCTCCACCGCGCGACGCTCTGGACGCCCTGGGAGACGAAGCTGCGGTCATTGGGGCCGATGAACAGCGTGTCCTGGGTGGACGACGTGTCGAGCTGTCCGGTGAGCACGCCGTAGTAGATGGCGTTGCGCGCGCTCGTCGGGTCGGCCAGCACGTTGGCGATGGCGGCGCCGCCGAAGCGGTTCACCTTGCGCCACACGCGCGCGAAGTCGTTGCGGTAGGCCGTCGTGGTGATGGCCAGCGAGCCGGACTCCAGCACGTGGCTGGCGGCCACCTGGGTGCGGTGCCACTTCATCTGGTCCAGCGCGCTGGCGGCATAGCGGCGCAGCGGGTCGGCGCGGAAGTCCTCGTCGGACAGGCCCAGGTACGTCTCGTTGGACAGCTCGTCCGAGTAGCCCAGCTTGATGTTGAGCGTCTGGCGGACCTCGCCCTCGGGGACCAGGCGGTAGCGCGCCTTGGCCATCCACTCGTTGCGGCGGAAGCCCGTGGTGCCGCCTCCGTCCAGTTCCTTGAAGCCGTTGCTGCGCAGGTGGATGCCTTCCACCAGGAAGCCCGCGCGCTCGGTGCTCGCGCCGAAGACGCCGTGCGCCTTGCCGTACAGGTAGCCGCCGCCAGCGATGTCCAGCCACGCGGACTCGGACGCGGGGATGTCCCGGGTGATGAACTCCACCGAGCCCGCCACCGTCTGCGGACCATGCTGGATGGCCGACGGGCCCTTGAGCACGCGCACCGACTGCATCCGGGTGACGAGCGGGAAGAAATAGGCCGCGGGCGCGGAGTACGGCGCCGGGCCGAAGAGGACACCGTCCTCCAGCAGCGTGACCTTCTTGCTGCGGTCCGGATTGACGCCGCGCAGGCCCACGTTGGGCCGCAAGCCGAAGCCGTCCTCGCCGCGCGCGTAGACGCCCGGCACGCTCATCAGCACGGTGCTCGGGTCGTCCTTCTCGTAGCGCTCCAGCTGGGCCGGCTTGACGATGTGGACCGAGCCGCTCGTCCGCGTCTCCGAAGTCCCCACCACCACGCTCTCGAACTTCTTCGAGTCCGCCTCGGGCAACAGATCCACCGTGGGCGCGGGCGGCTCGCCTCCGGCACGCTCCACCGTCGGCGCGTCACCGGGCGTCGCGAGCGCCTCCGCGGCCTCGGGCGTGGCCACCGGCGAAGTCTCGGCGGGAAGCTCCGGCGCGGGCGGGGGCTCGACAGCGGGAGCCGAGGGCGCGACGGCCTCCACCGGCGCGACCGGGCCCGTCTCCGCGGGCTGGGCTGGAGCCGCGCTCGCCTCGGGCTGCACCGTCTGGGCCACCGCGGATGAAGCCAATCCCCACATGAGCAACGGAGCCAGAGCGCTCCGTGCCCGCCTCGACCTGTCCTTGAGCCATGCCATCAGCGAAGTACGCCCTTGTCTCGGTGGTGCGGCGGCACTGCGTCAGACGCCACGAGCCGGAGGGGCCGGGTCCCCGAGAGGACCCTCCACTCCGGCTCGGGCACTACGTACTACGAACTCGCGCGACGGCTACTTGTCGGCCGTGCCCGCGACGACGACCTTGCCGCCGGTCTGGATGACGATGCCGCGGACGGCCTCCTCGACCTTCCCGACGACGAAGTTGTGCTTGACGATGCCGCCCGCGCCGAACGTGGTGTCCAGCGTGCCGTCCGTGTTGTAGCGCGCAATCACCATGCGGTTGTCGCCGCCCTCGGTGACGTAGCCCGCCGCGTAGACGCGGTTGGACTCGTCGAAGGCCACGCTCGTGAAGCGGTCATTCTCCGTCTCGGAGATGGGAACCGCCTTGGCGAACTCCGTCCCCGTGCCGCCCACCGGGATGATGGCGAGCACGCTGTCGTCGTCCTGGCTGGCACCCGTGCGGTAACCCGCGGCGGCCGCCCACTTGCCATCCTTCGACTTCGCCACGCCGAAGAACGCCTGCTCCGGACGCTCGAAGTCGTAGAACTTGTAGCCCTCCGCCGCGAACGTCGTGTCGCGGGCGCCGTTCTTGTCCAGCATGAACACCATGGCGGCGACCTTCCCGGCCGACGGCGTCACGCTGCCCACCGTGAACACGCGGTCGTCATTCAGGACAATCAGGTTGCGACCGCGGTCCTGGTCGCCGATGAGGTCCAGCAGCGCCACGCCGCCCGTGCCCCAGTTCTCGTCGCGCACACCCGCGGCCGTGAACCGGAAGTTCACCACGTCCACCGTGCCCGACGCCGCGCTGCGGCCGTAGCCCGTCGTCACGTAGCTGCCGTCGGAGAACTGGTCCACGGCGTACGCCTCGGCCATGCCCCACTCGGGGTTGGCCGCGCTCTGGCCCAGGAACGGCGCCGAGTTCACGACGCCCTTCCACCCGAAGGTGTTGTCCGGCTTGCCCGTGTCATCCAGACGCAGCAGGACGATGCGGTTCGCGGCCTGCGCGCCCACGCCCGTCGGCTGGCTGGTGTAGCCCGACGCGACAATCCTGCCGCTGCGGTCCACGATGCCGTGGCGCGCGCCGTCGCTCAGGTTGCTGATGTTGAGCGTGTGCACACCCTCGGTGGCGAACGCCGTGTCACGGGCACCGTCCGCCGTGAAGCGCATCACGAAGCGGTCCGCGTCCACGCGGTCACCGTCACCCCGACGGTTGCCGAAGACCACCAGGCGGTTGTTGCCGTCCACGGCCAGGCCGTAGGAGGAGTCACGCGTGCCACCGGACACCGTGGTCAGGTCCACGCGCGCGGTGCCGCCCGCGCCGAACGTCGTGTCCAGCGTGCCGTTCTCGGTGAAGCGAGCCAGCGCCACGTCGCTGTCGACCGCGGCGGGGCCGGAGTCAGGCTGCCCCGCGTCGGGCTGACCGGCGTCCGGGTTGCTGCCCGAGTCCGGCGTCCCTTGCGGCTCCTTCGGGTCGTCGTCGCCACACGCGCTGCCCATGAACGCCAGCGCCAGCGTGAGAACCGCCACGCCCGCGAACGACCTGCCCTGCTCCATCCGGCTCGACATCGTGAACCCCTCTCCCTGGGAAATGCTCTGTAACTTGCTAGCGATAATCGTTATCAAAATCGAAGGATCGGCTGCCTAAGCCAGGAGCCCTTAAGATGTCAAGGCGGCAACTCCCGGGTAGCTGGCAACCCGCCCCGATACTTTGAAATTGATTGTCATTGGCAACTTCATGGGTAAGAAGCCGTCCATGGACCACCTGACGCCGAGCCCCTTCGCCTCGCGCCACCCCCGCGCGTTCCTGCTCCTCGCCGCCCTGGCCTTCATCTCGGGGTGCAAGGGGTCCGACAAGAAGGAGACCCCGGGCCCCACCGAGCCCACTCCCACGGAGACGGCGCGGGTGGCGCTGCTGAAGGCGACGGGCGTGTGCGTGGAGAAGACGGCGCGTCAGTTCCAGACGGCGAGCGTCGCGCTGTCGGAGGCGGTGAGCCGGTACGCGAGCCAGCCCGATGCGACGAATCAAGCGCAGGCGCGCGCGGCGTACCACGAGGCCATGGACGTGTGGCAGGTGGCGGAAGTCATGCAGGTGGGCCCGGCGGCACCGCGCAGCGCGGCGGGCGGCGCGGAGCTTCGCGACAACGTCTACTCGTGGCCGCTGGTGAGCCGCTGCGCCGTCGAGGAGCAGATTGTCAGCAAGAGCTACGAGGCGGAGAGCTTCCCCACGTCGCTGGTGAGCCGGCGCGGGCTGTATGCCCTGGAATATCTCCTGTTCCACGAGGACGCGTCGACGGCGTGCCAGGGCACTTCGCCCATCGTCGCGCAGGGGACGTGGGCGGCGCTGGCCGCGGATGAGCGGGCCGCTCGCAAGCGCGCCTACGCCGCGGTGGTGGCCAAGGACGTGAGCCAGCGGGCCGCGCAGCTCGTGAAGGCGTGGGCGGCGGACCAGGACAACTTCCTCCAGACGCTGGAGACGGCGGGCTCCGGCAACCGCGTGTTCCCGACGAGCCAGGCCGCGCTCAACTCCGTCAGCGACGCGATGTTCTACTTCGAGCGCGAAGGCAAGGACCTGAAGCTGGCGCGGCCGCTGGGGCTGCGCGAGTGCTCGACGGAGTCGTGCCCCGAGCATCTGGAGTCACAGTTCGCCCACCGCTCGAAGGCCAACCTCCGCGCCAACCTCCAGGGCTTCCGCCTGCTCGCGGAGGGCTGCGGCGAGGGCTACTCCGGCACGGGCTTCGACGACCTGCTCGCGGCGTCCGGCGCGGAGGCACTCGCACAGAAGATGCGGGAGCGACTGGTCGGAGTGGAGACCGCGCTGGGCCGCATCGAGGAGGCGGACCTGAAGGACGCGCTGGCGGCGGACAAGGCCTCGGTGCGCGCGCTCCACGACGCGTTCAAGGGTGTCACGGACGTGCTGAAGACGGAGATGGTCACCGTGCTGGACCTGGAGCTGCCCCAGTCCGTCGAAGGGGACAATGACTGAGCGGCCCCGTCTCGAACGCCTCTGGAGCCTGCTGCTCGCACCGCGCGACATCGCGGCGCTGGTGGCGTTCCGGATGGCGCTCGGGCTGCTCATCACCGTCTCGTCCATCCGCTTCCTGGCCTACGGCTGGGTGGACGTGCTGTTCACCCGCCCCCGCTTCCACTTCACCTACTGGGGCTTCGACTGGGTGCCCGCGCTGCCCGCGCCGTGGATGCACGCGGTGTTCGCCGCGCTCGGCGTGCTGGGCCTGTGTCTGACGGCGGGGCTGTTCTACCGGGTGACGACGGTGCTGCTCTTCGTCGCCTTCTCGTACGTCCAGCTCGTCGACGTCAGCAACTACCTGAACCACTACTATCTGGTGAGCCTGCTGCTCGGGCTGCTCATCTTCGTGCCCGCGCACCGCGCGTTCTCCATCGACGCGTGGCGCAAGCCCGCGCTGCGCAGCGAGACGCTGCCCGCGTGGTGCACGCTGCTGCTGCGCTTCCAGGTCACCGTCGTCTACGTGTTCGCGGGCCTGGCGAAGCTCACCGCCGACTGGCTCATCCACGCGCAGCCCCTCAACATCTGGCTGGCGGCTCGCACGAGCATGCCCTTCGTGGGCCCGCTGCTCGAGGAGCGTTGGGTGGCCTATGCCGCGGCCTGGTCGGGCTTCCTCTTCGACACCACCATCGCCGCGTTCCTGCTCTCGCGCCGGCTGCGTCCGTTCGCCTACGTCGTGGTGGTGGTCTTCCACGCCGCCACGTCCCTGCTGTTCCCCATCGGGATGTTCCCGTTCATCATGGTGACGGCGGCGCTCGTCTTCTTCGACTCATCCTGGCCGCGCCGCATGGCCGCGCGCCTGCGGGGGGTGTCGCGCGCGGAGGGCATCGAGCCCCCGCCCGCTCCCGCGCCGCGAGTCCCCGGCTGGCAGGGCCAGGCGGCGCTGGGTGTGGTGCTGGCCTATGCGCTCCTCCAGGTGGCGATGCCGCTGCGCACGCACCTGTATGGCGGCAACGTGCTCTGGCATGAGCAGGGCATGCGCTTCTCCTGGCGGGTGATGGCGCGCGAGAAGAACGGCAGCGTGACGTTCATCGTCATCCAGTCGGCCACGGGGCGCGAGTGGCACGTCTCCCCGGGGGAGTACCTCACGCGACTTCAAGAGCGGGAGATGTCCGTCCAGCCCGACCTCATCCTCCAGCTCGCGCGACACATCGCCCGCGACTTCGAGGCGCGAGGACTGGGCCCCGTCCAGGTGCACGCGGATGCGCGCGTGTCGTTGAACGGGCGCGCGGCGCAGCTGCTCGTGGACCCGGACGTGGACCTCGCGCGAGAGGTCGATGGCCTGGGCGCCAAGCCCTGGATTCTCCCCGCGCCCGACTCGCCGCCCATCCGGCTGCGCCCCACCCTGCGCGCGCAGGCGCACTGAGCCTCGCCCGCCTGGCCGGTCTCCCGCCGAGGCTCCAACCCCTTGGATTCATGGAGCCGCTGGGGGGCTTTCATTGACGAGCCCGCCTCCCTGTTTACGTTTCTGAAGCCCCTGAGCGGCTGAAAGGAACGAGACGACATGGCTGACCCTGGCACCCGCGACACTTCCCGGAACGGCGGCGGACGTCCGGCGCTGCACGGCGGCGGTGGGTGGCACCGCCTGGGCAACGCCCTCAAGACGACGGTGCTGCTCGCGGGCCTCACCGCGCTGGTGCTCGTCATCGGCCAGCGACTGGGCGGCGCCCGAGGCCTGATGTTCGCCGGCTTCTTCGCCGTGGTGATGAACTTCGGCTCGTATTGGTTCAGCGACAAGATTGCCTTGGCCATCCACGGCGCGAAGCCGCTCCCCTACGAGCAGGCGCCCTGGCTGCACCAGATGGTGGAGCGGCTGGCCGCGCGCGCGGGCATGCCCAAGCCCAAGGTCTTCATCCTGCCCACGGCCGCACCCAATGCCTTCGCCACGGGCCGTAGCCCGAAGCATGCCGCCGTCGCGGTGACGTCCGGCCTCCTGCAGATCCTGGACAAGCGGGAGCTCGAAGGTGTGCTCGCGCATGAACTCGGCCACGTGCGCAACCGCGACACGCTCATCGGCACGGTGGCCGCCACGCTCGCCGGCATCATCAGCTACGCGGCGCAGACGCTCTTCTTCTTCGGCGGCTCCATGCTCAGCCGGAGCGATGACGAGGAGGGCGGTCTGGGCAACGCGTTCGCCAACCTGGGCCTGTTGCTGGTGGCGCCCGTCGCCGCCACCCTGTTGCAGCTCGCCGTGAGCCGCTCGCGCGAGTATGGCGCGGACGCGACGGGCGCCGAGCTGACTGGAGACCCGGATGCCCTGGCGGATGCGCTGCTGAAGCTGGAGCGCGGCGCGGAGCGGGTGCCCTACGACAGGGCCCCGGCGACGTCGCACCTGTTCATCGTCAACCCGCTGCACCACGGCGGCGTCATGTCGCTCTTCGCCACCCACCCGCCCATCCCGGAGCGCGTGCGCCGGCTGCGCGCCATGAGGGCGAGCACGGGCGGCTCCAGGTCGCGCGGCGGTTGGGAATACGCCTACTGATGCAACAGGGTGGCGTGGGAGGACCGTCCTCCCGCGTCAGCCCACCGAGGCCGCCGCACCCGGTGGACCGAACGCGGCCTCGGGGTCCTCCAGCAGCTCCTTCAGCGCGGTGGCCAGCACGCCCGCGTGGAAGCCGTCGATGAAGCGGTGGTCGATGGACGCGTTGAGGCTCATCACCTTCCCCACCACCACCCGCCCGTCCTCCACCACCGGCGTGTCACGCACGGCGCCGGGCGCCAGGAACACCGGCACCCGCGTGAAGGGCACCAGCGGCAGGTAGGCCCCATCCAACCCGAGCGCGCCCACGTCCGTGACGATGGCGGCGCCAAACGCGTCCCTCGGCAGCCCGAAGCGGCCCAGGTCCAGGTTGAGCGTCACCGCCAGGAACGACACGCACCGGGTGAACAGCCCCACCAGCGGCGTGGGAATCCACTCGAGCCAGCGCCCCACCCGCGGCGTCGCCGACGCTCCGCGCCCGGCCTCCAGCACCTGGACGATGTCGCGCAGCCCCTTCTGGTCCGCGTCCTCCACCCGCACCGGAGCCCATTCCCCAGGCCCGCCGTCCGTCCGCAGCAGCGCGGACACGGTGATGCGCTGGCGCAGGTAGATGCGGTGGAAGCGCAGCACCGCGTTGGCGTCCGGGCAGCGGCGCAGCGCCTGGGCCAGCGCCTTGAGCACCAGGTGGGTCACCGTCAGCTCCAGCCCCGTGCTCCGCCGGAAGGCCTCCATGTAGGCCAGCGCGCGGTCCATCCGCACCGTCAGCGTCCCGTAGACGGTGGGGTCATAGGCCGTCTCCCAGCTCCCCACCGCCAGCTTGCGGAAGCTCGACACGCGCAGCTTGGGTCTCAGCTCCAGGTGGGCCATGCGACGGGTGTACTCCAGGGGAGCGCGGGGCGGCGCAGCATCGCGGCTCCCGGCGAAGCGGGGAAGTCCCCGCCTGGACGGCTCCTCCCCGTGGGGGTGTGGATTTCCAGCGTGCACGGCGGGCGGGAACAGGGCATGGAGGCGCAAAACCCGGGGATAGCACCGGCCCACCCTTGACGGGCCTGTGCTGGGCGTTAGGCTGCCCCGCTTTTTGCAGATCCCTCCCGTGGAGGTCGTCCCGTGTTGGTCCTGGTCATCGCCCTGGCAGTCGGGCTCGCCATCTCTCTGTATTTCAATCTCTTCGGCGGCCCGAAGCAGGCCGCGCTCCCCTCCTCCTCTTCATCCTCCAATGCGCCCCGTGGCGACTTGGAAGCCGACCACAAGGCCGCGCGCGCGAAGGCGGAAGGTGAGCTGCTGCGGAAGCAGAAGGAACTGGATGAGCAGCGTGGGCAGCTCCAAGAGGTCAAGGAGCAGCTCAAGCAGGCCAAGCGCAAGATTTTCGAGACGAAGGAGTCCGACAAGGGCTCCCAGGACCTGGCCAAGGCGCGCGCCGAGGTGGAGCGCAACGCGTCCATCCAGCTCGAGCAGACCCGCCTGGAGCTGGCGCAGGTGCTCACCGAGAACCAGCGCCTGAAGACCGAGACCGAGGGCCGTGGCCGCCGCCGCGAGCCGCAGGCTCCGGCGCCCGTCGCCGCCCCGCAGCCCGCCGCGGCTCCCGCCCAGGAGGGTGAGGCCGCCGCCGCGCCCGTGGCCCCCGTCGCCGAGGCCCCCCGCGAGGACCGCACGCCCCGCCGCGTCATCCGCGAGCTGAGCGAGGCGGACCGCGAGAAGATGGACCGCCTGGAGCAGGCCGCCGCCAAGGACCGCACGCGCGCCGTGGAGCTGGAGAAGGAAGTGCGCCGGGTCAAGGGCCGCGCGGACACGCAGCAGCGCGTCTACGCCGCGACCAAGGGCGACCTGGACCTGATGAAGGACAAGTACAAGGCGCTGGAGAAGCGCCTGAACCGGACCCTGCTGGAGCGCGACCTCATGCGCCGCGCCATCAAGGACCTGGAGAAGAAGTCCGGCATCCTGGCCGACCGCACCGAGCTCACCCCGGAGGAGATGGCCGCCAGCGACCAGCGCACCGAGGAGACCATCCGCGTGCGAGCCGAGTCCGAGACGCAGGCCGCCGCCCCGGAAGCGCCCGCTCCCGAGGCCACCGCCGACGCCGAGGCCAAGCCCGCGCAGCAGGCCTGACGAAGACACCTTGTCGTGACGAGCCTGGGGCTCGGCCTTCCGGAATCACTTCCGGGAGCCGGGCCCCTCGCCGTTCTCGGGCTCGAGCCCCAGCGCCGGTCCACACGTGTCCGCGGCGGAACAGCCCGCGCCCCCCGCGCGCAGGGCCAGCCCGGACTGCAGTTTCTGCATCAGCCGCTTGAGCTCGTGCAGCTCCGGCTCCGGGAGGAACTCGCCCAGCTCGCCGTCCTGCTCCCGCAGCGCGTCCATCAGCAGGTCCAGCTCGCGCACGCCCTCCGCCGTCAGCTCCAGGCGGAAGCACCGCCGGTCCGAGCCCGCACGCCGCACCACCATCCCATCTTCTTCCAGGCGGTCCACCAGCCGGCTCGCCGCGGGCGCGTCCACCAACAGCCGCTCCGCGAGCGCCGCCTGCCGGCTCACTCCCTCGGAAATGACCTTCAGCGCCAGCAGTTGAGTGAATGGCCGACTTGTCCGCGCCCCGAGCTTCTCGGTGAGGTGGCGGCGGACGGTGCGACGCAGCGAGGCGAGTTGCTCCGCGAAGGTCATCTCAGCCTACGAAATAGTTGTCGCCTACAATGGTTGTCAATTACATCGGCTGCGCGGTTGGCTGTTGGGGGGAGTCGATCCACACCTGTCGTCAACATTGCCTGGCCCCTTGGTATGTCTTCCCCCACCGTCCTCCTCTTGGCGCTCGTCGCGAGCTCGACGCCTCCCGCGTCGAGTGCCCCCGTCCCTCCCCCCGTGCCGTTCCAGACGAAGGTGGAGGACCCCATGCTGGCCCCGGTCCCTCCCGCCTCGCAGCAGGTCGGCACCTGGGAGCAGGCGCTGGCCCTTGTCCGGGAGCGCTCCACGAACCTGCGGACCGCGGAGGCAGGCGTCCAGCGCGCCGAGGGCCGCTGGCGTCAGGCCCTGGCCGCGCTCCTGCCCAACGCCCGAGCCTCCGCGAGCGCCGCGCATGACTTCCTCAACTCGGACACGCCCGTGGGGGTGTTCGCCACGCCCGCGCTGGAGGGGCGCAAGCCCACCACGCCCATCGTCGGCACGGTCAGCGCGTCGCTGAGCCAGTCGCTGGTGGATGTGGGCGCGTGGCGCAACCTGTCCTCGAACGCCGCCGCCGAGCGTGGCGCGGTGGCGAGCCTCCAGGACATGCGCCGCCGGCTCACCCTGGGCCTGGCGCGCTCGCTCGTCGCCACGGTCGCGGCCGAGCGCGCCGCGGAGCTCAACCGCGTGGGCCTGCTCCAGGCGCTGGAGCGCTCCGCGTTGACGACGCGCTCGTTCGACCTGGGCGCCAGCAACCAGCTGGACGTGGTGCGGGTGAACCAGGATGTGGCGCTGGCGCGAGGCTCGCTCGTCGCGGGTGACGAACAGCTCCGCCGGGCGCGTGAGGCGCTGGGCATCGCCCTGGGCTTCGGCCACGCGGTGGGTGTGGCGTCGTCCTTCAACCTGAATGGGCTGATGGAGGATGCACGCAAGGCCTGCACGCCGCTGGAGGACCTGGAGTCCCGTCCGGACCTGGTGTCCGCGCGCGCGCAGGTGGAGTCCTCGCGCGACAGCCGACGGCAGGCCTCCGCGGGCTACCTGCCCAC
Source organism: Myxococcus stipitatus DSM 14675 (assembly GCF_000331735.1). GTDB lineage: Bacteria > Myxococcota > Myxococcia > Myxococcales > Myxococcaceae > Myxococcus > Myxococcus stipitatus. The sequence goes on from NC_020126.1 coordinate 7,127,905, forward strand.
GTTGGGCCTGACGAGCAACCTTCAAGGCGTGACGACGGACCCGGACTTCGGCCGGTTCTCGTCGTGGAGCATCGCCGCCGTGCTGTCCGTCCCCATTTGGGAAGGCGGCCTGCGCGGAGGGCTGGTGCGGGAGCGCGAGGGAATCGAGAAGCAGGCGGAGCAGACGCTGGAGAGCAACCGCCGCGATGCGTCCGTCGAGGTGGAGCAGGCCCGGCGCGGCGTGGACGTGGCACAAGCCCTGGTGAAGACGGCGTCGGAGTCACGCGAGCTCGCGGACCGGACGGACCGGCTCACCCGGCGCTCCTTTGAAGTGGGCCGAGGCAGCAGCCTTGAGCTGGTGCAGAGCGGAGCGGCCCTGCGCCAGGCGGAGTTGACGCTGGCGCTGCGCGAATTCGAGCTTGTCCAGGCGCGCCTGGACGCATTCTTGACGGAGGCCCGGTGCGACTGGTGAAGCGGGTGCGCCCCCTGATGGCGCTGAAGATGACGTTGTGGAGTACCGCCCTGCTGGTGGCCGCGGGGTGCGGGGGCAAGCCGCCTCCGCCCGCGGCCCCGCCTCCGCGCGAGGTGCAGGTGCTGACGCTGGCGCCCAGCGAGGTGCGGGACACCAGCGAGTACCTGGGCTCGCTCCTGTCGCGGCAGAACATCACGGTGCTTCCGCAGGTGGCCGGCTACGTGCGGCGCATCCACGTGAAGCCCGGCCAGAAGGTGGAGGCCGGGGCGACACTGCTGGAGGTCGACTCGCGCACCGAGACGGCCGCGCTCGACAGCGCCCAGGCCCAGCAGAGCTCGGCCGAGGTGAACAAGGAGCTGGCGCGCCGCACCTTCGCGCGCACGGAGGCGCTCTACAAGGAAGGCCTGGCCAGCGCGCAGGAGATGGAGCAAGGCCGCGCGCAGCTCGAGGCCTCCGAGGCCGCCGCCCGGTCCGCCGCCGCGCAGGTGGCCCAGCGCCAGGTGCAGCTGCAGTTCCACGCCGTGCGCGCGCCCTTCGCGGGCACGGTGGGCGACGTGCTGGTGCGCCTGGGTGACTTCGTGGGCGCCACCACGCCGTTGACCAGCATCGCGCAGGCGGACGTGCTGGAGGTCAGCGTGTCGCTGCCGTCGGAGCGGGCCCGCTCGCTCAAGCCGGACACGGTGCTGGAGGTGCTGGACTCGAAGGGCCAGGTGCTGCTCACCAGCCCGCTGTTCTTCGTCGCGCCGCAGGCGGACCCTCGCACGCAGTTGGTGGAGGTGAAGGCGGCCTTCCAGAACACGGTGGGCCTGCGCCCCAGCGAGCTGGTGCGCGCGCGCATCGTCTACTCCAAGCGGGACGCGCTGCAGTTGCCCGCGCTCGCCGTGGTGCGCCTGAGCGGCCAGCCCTTCGCCATGGTGGTGCAGGAGAAGGAAGGCAAGACGGTGGTGGAGCGCCGCCCCATCACCCTGGGCTCGTTGGGTGAGATGGCCTACGTCATCGAGAGCGGACTGAAGCAGGGCGACCGGGTGGCCGTCTCGTCGCTCCAGGCCCTGCGCGACGGAATGGCCGTGAAGGTGAAGTCCTCCGACGCCGCCCCTGGCGCCGGTGCAGCCACGGCGGGCAGCCGCTGAGCAGGCCCGGGCCTCGCCGCACCCGCGCGCGAGGCCCGGCTGCCGTCACGAGAATGAGGGCCTGAACGCCGTGTTCGTCGACTTCTTCATCCGCAGACCCGTCTTCGCCATCGTCTGCTCCATCCTGCTGACGCTGGTGGGGGCCATCGCCATCCCCACGCTGCCCATCTCCCAGTACCCGGACCTGGCTCCACCCCAGGTGACGGTGACGGCGACCTACGTGGGCGCCAGCGCCGAAGTCGTGGAGAGCGCCGTCACCATCCCCATCGAGCAGGAGCTCAATGGCGTGGAGGGCATGCGCTACATCACCTCCACCAGCAGCAACGACGGCACCAGTCAAATCACCGTCACCTTCGAGGCCACGCGCGACATCGAGGTCGCCGCCGTCGACGTGCAGAACCGCGTCAGCCGCGCCGCCGCCCGCCTGCCCGCGCAGGTGAACCAGACGGGCATCGTCGTCAACAAGGCCTCCAGCCAGATGCTGTTGACCGTGGGCTTGTCCAGCCCGGACAACCGCTACGACGCCAAGTTCCTCAGCAACTACGCCGACGTGAATCTCAAGGACGCCATCAAGCGCGTGCGCGGCGTCGGCGAGGTGCGCATCTTCGGCGAGCGCAAGTTCTCCATGCGCCTGTGGCTGGACCCGACGGAGCTGGCGCGCCGCAAGCTCACCCCGCAGGACGTGACGCGCGCGCTCCAGGAGCAGAACCTCCAGGTGGCCGCGGGCCAGGTGGGCCAGCCGCCCTCCAGCGAGGAGCAGCCCTACCAGCTCGCGGTCCGCGCGCGCGGCCGGCTGGTGGAGCCGGAGGAGTTCGGCGAGATCATCCTGATGCGCGACGCGACGGGAAAGAGCGTGCGCGTGAAGGACGTGGGCCGCGTGGAGATGGGCGCGGAGAGCTACGGCACGCTCTTGCGCTTCAACGGGAAGACGGGCGTGGGTCTCGCCGTGTTCCAGCTCCCCACCGCCAACGCGCTCGATGTGCGCGACGGTGTCTTCAAGGAGCTCGACCGCCTGTCGCAGCAGTTCCCTCCGGGCATGACGTACCAGACGGGCACGGACACGACGCTCGCGGTGCGCGCGTCCATCCATGAGGTGCTCAAGACGCTGGTGGAGGCCATCGCCCTCGTCATCCTGGTCATCTTCCTGTTCCTGCACGGCTGGCGCAGCGTGCTCATCACCGCCTTCACCCTGCCCGTCTCGCTGGTGGGGACGTTCGCCTTCGTCCAGTTGATGGGCTTCTCCATCAACACCCTCACCCTCTTCGGACTCACGCTGGCCACGGGCCTGGTGGTCGACGACGCCATCGTCGTCATCGAGAACATCGAGCGACTGATGGTGGAGCGGCGGCTGTCACCCCGACAGGCCGCGCGCGAGGGCATGAAGGAAGTGGCGGGCGCGGTGATTGCCATCTCCATCGTGCTGGTGGCGGTGTTCGTCCCGGTGGCCCTCTTCCCCGGCACCACGGGCGCCATCTACCGGCAGTTCGCGCTCACCATCGCCGCGTCCGTGGCGCTCTCCACGTTCTGCGCGCTGACGCTCACGCCCGCGCTGAGCGCCCGGATGCTCAAGCACCACCCCGGTGAGAAGTGGGTGTTCTTCCGCTGGGTGGACAAGGTGCTGGACGCGACGCGCTCCCTGTATGGACGGAGCCTGCGCGTGTTCCTCAAGCGCCCCCTCATCGTGCTGGTGGCGTTCCTCGCGTGCATCGCCGCCACGGTGGCGCTGTTCCGCATGGCGCCCACGGCCTTCATCCCCGACGAGGACCAGGGCTACGTCATCATCTCCATCCAGGGCCCGGAGGGCATGTCACTGGCCCAGTCGGAGAAGGTGCTGGCCCAGGTGGAGGAGGTCCTCAAGGCGCAGCCGGAGGTTCGCGCCATGTTCGCCATCGGCGGGTTCTCCTTCCAGGGCTCGGGTCCGAACCTGGCGACGGTGTTCTCCAGCCTCGTGCCGTGGGAGGAGCGCCCCGGCAAGAACCAGACGGTGGCGGCGATGGTGGAGCGGCTGCGTGGCCCGCTGAGCAAGATTGGCGGCGCGCGTGTCATCCCCTTCCAGCCTCCCGCCATCCGCGGCGTCGGCAGCGTCGGCGGCTTCCAGTTCATCGTCGAGGACGCCGCCGGAACGCGCACCCTCGACGAGCTCGCGACGGCCACGCAGGAGCTGGTGGCGAAGGGCAACGCCGACGGACGGCTGCGCGGCGTGCTCACCGCCTTCAACGCGGACACGCCGCTGTTGGATGTGGAGGTGGACCGCCAGAAGGCGAAGGCGCTCGGCATCCCCATCGAGCAGATCTTCGGGACGCTGCAGGTCTACATGGGCAGCCAGTACGTCAACGACTTCAACTACGCCAACCGCACCTACCGCGTGTACCTCCAGGCCGAGCAGCAGTTCCGCGACAGCCCGCAGGATATCGGCTCGTTCTACGTGCGCAGCGAGAGCGGGGAGATGATTCCGCTCGAGTCGGTGGTGAAGGTGACGCCCACGGTGTCCGCGCAGGTCATCCGTCACTACAACCTGTTCCGCTCTGCGGAGGTCAACGGCGCGCCCGCGCCGGGTGTCTCCTCCGGTCAGGCCATGCAGGCCATGCAGACCCTGGCGGCGGAGAACCTGCCGCAGGGCATGACGGGCGAGTGGACGGGCATCAGCCTGGAGCAGCAGGAGAGCGGTGGGCAGACGCTCATCATCTTCGGCCTGGGTCTGCTGTTCGTGTTCCTGGTGCTGGCGGCGCAGTACGAGAGCTTCAGCCTCCCGTTCGTCATCATCCTCTCCGTCCCGCTGGCCATCATGGGCGCGCTGGGCATGCAGCTCCTGCGCGGCTATGCCAACGACGTGTTCTGCCAGGTGGGTCTGGTGATGCTGGTGGGTCTTGCCAGCAAGAACGCCATCCTCATCGTGGAGTTCGCGGAGCAGCTGAGGGAGAGCGGCAAGAGCGCCCTGGACGCGGTCATCGAAGCGTCCGAGGTCCGCCTGCGGCCCATCCTGATGACCTCCATCGCGTTCCTCCTGGGCGTCGTGCCGCTGATGACGGCGCAGGGCGCGGGCGCGGCGGCGCGCAACTCGCTGGGCACGGCGGTCTTCGGCGGCATGCTGGTGTCCACCATCGTCAACCTCATCTTCATCCCAGGCCTGTACGTGCTGATGCAGAAGGTGCGCGGCGAGGCCCGGCGCGAGGTCACGGAGGACGACGCTCCCGCGCCTGCCCACGCGCCGTGAGCAGCCAGCCGGAGGCCTTGGAAGCGGTGCTCCCGCTTCCAGCCCCGGCACGACCCGACTTCTTACCGGGGCGGCTCGCGCCCCGGGGCTTCTGAGTGTCGCAAGTCCCTGGAAACGTTGGGCTCTTCCAGCCCCAAGGAAGCGGCACGCGCCCTGCTAAGTCCTCTGGCGACGCCCACCACGGCACAGAGTGGAGGGCGGGCGGTATGGGCGGCGGGCAGGTCGGGGCAGCACGGGCGGCGGGTAGGTCGGGGCAGGAGCGGTACGGGCGGCGGCGGCGGGACGGACGGGCGAGTCACAGCAGCGAAGTGGCTGGACTGCTTCGCCATGGGACGGCTCGGGCGTGAAGGATGGGCGGTGGGGGCCGGTCCTCGGCGGAAGAGCATCTCCACGAGGACCGGTTTCGCGTTTCCGCCCTCAGAACACCGAGAGCCCGGTCAGCGTCGTGAATCGGTCCAGGGCTTCCACACCGGCAACCGAGTTGCCGTGCGAGTCGAGCCCCGGGCCCCAGACACACAGGCCACAGCGATTGGGGATGACGGCGATGATGCCGCCTCCGACGCCGCTCTTGCAGGGCAGGCCCACGCGGTACGCGAACTCTCCCGCGGCGTCGTAGGTGCCGCAGGTGAGCATCACCGCGTTGACCTGCTTGGCCTGGCTGCGCGAGAGCAAGCGCGTCCCGCCCGCCGTCCGCCCATGCCTCGCGAGGAAGCCGCACGCCCGCGCGAGGTCCGCGCAGCTCATCGACAGCGAGCATTGCCAGAAGTAGTGCTCCAGGACGAGGGGCACCGGGTTCTCGATGTTGCCGTAGCTCTTCATGAAGTGCGCGAGCGCGGCGTTGCGGTGGCCGTGCTCCGCTTCCGACGCGGCGACCACCGCATCGAAGTCCACGGCCGGGTTGCCGCTCTCCGCGCGGAGGAAGTCGCGCACCGCGCCCCGCGAGTCCCCCGTGAGGCTGAGCAGCCGGTCCGTCATGACCAGGGCCCCCGCGTTGATGAAGGGGTTGCGCGGCACGCCCTGCTCGTACTCGAGCTGCACCAGGGAGTTGAACGGATTGCCGGAGGGCTCCTTGCCCACCCTGCGCCAGATGGCGTCCCCGTCGCGTGACAGCGTCAGCGCGAGCGCGAACACCTTGGAGATGCTCTGCACGGAGAAGGGCATGCGCCAATCCCCCACGCCGAAGACGTCTCCGTCGACGGTCGCGAGCGCCATGCCGAAGCGCGAAGGGTCCACCGAGGCCAGGGCGGGGATGTAGTTCGCCACGCGCCCCTGCCCCACCACGGGCCGCACCGCCGCCATCACTTCATCGAGAATCGCCTGAAAGTCGTGCATCGCGCGCCCGTCCACCGTGGGCGTGGATGATAGCCGCGAGACCCGGCCCGCCCCACCCGCATCTTTCGCGGGACGCAGCCCCCGAAGGAGGTCCGACGAGTGCTTGCCCGAAGGCCGTGGCGGCTGCCGCGTCAGCGGGCGTCGTGGAAGATGATGCCCACGGTGTGGCGATGCCCGGCGCGGATGCGGCTGACGCCGTGGCGCATGTTGACGCGATAGGTGCCGCGCGTTCCCTGCACGGGCCGATGGTGGACGGGGAAGATGACGCCATCCCCCTGACGCAGGGGCACCACCTCCGCGCGGGACTGCATGCGCGGGCGCTGCTCGGTGAGCACGAACTCGCCTCCCGTGAAGTCGCGCTCCGGCTCCGACAGGAGGAAGGCCACCTGGAGGGGAAACACCTCGTCGCCGTAGAGGTCCTGGTGGAGGCAGTTGTAGTCCCCCTCGCCGTACTGGAGCAGCAACGGGGTGGGCCGGAGCTGCTCGGCTTGATGGCACCGCTGGAGATAGGCCTCGTGGGTCTCCGGATAGCGCGTGTCGATGCGCATCGCTTCGTTCCACCGGTTCGCGATGGAGGACAGGGCCGGATAGAGCCCGTGTCGCAACCGCGCGATGACGTCGGGGAGCGGATAGGCGAAGTACTTGTACTCCCCTCGCCCGAAGCCGTGCCTCGACATGACGACGCGACTGCGGAACGGCGCCTCCGACGCGTAGAGCCCGGCGAGCGCCGAGCACTCGTCAGGCGTCAACATCGCGCCCAGGCTCGCACAGCCTCGCGCGTCCAGCTCGGAGGAAAGGGCCGTCCAGTCGAGTGACTCCAGCCGCTCCTCGATGGAGGGCCCTCGCACCGCCCGCTTCACACGCGCCGGTGCGCTCATGGCCGGGCCCTCCCGCTGAATCCTTGTCCGCTCCGCATGCCCTGCTCCCTTCCGCACGAGGCCCCTCACGAAGTGGCCCGGTAGACCCAGGAGATGACGCAGCGCAGGTGGGATTGCGACCCGGATGTTGCGGTGACCGAAGCGCCGCGACTCAGCGCGGCGTCACCTTGAGCAGCCGTCCGTTGCGCTCGTCGGTGAGCAGGTAGAGCGCGCCCTCGGGGCCCTGGACGACTTCGCGGATGCGCGAGTCCTGGTCCAGGAGCAACCGCTCCTCTCCCACGACGCGGTCGTTCTTGAGGACCAGCCGCACCAGCGCCTGGCTGGACAGGCCGCCGATGAAGACGTTGCCCTTCCACTCCGGGAAGAGGTCCCCCGAGTAGATGGTCATGCCCGAGGGCGAAATCACCGGGTCCCAGTAATACACGGGCTGCTCCATGCCCGGCCCCTGCGTGGACTTGTGGATGCGCGCGCCCGAGTACTCCTCGCCATAGCCGATGGTCGGCCAGCCGTAGTCCTTGCCCGCCTCGACGAGGTTGAGCTCGTCGCCCCCGCGCGGCCCCATCTCCACCTCCCAGAGGCGATGACGGCTGTCGAGCGCCGCGGACAAGACATTGCGATGGCCCAGCGACCAGATTTCAGGCCGCGCGTCCTTGCGGCCCACGAAAGGGTTGTCCTGGGGAATCGAGCCATCCGGACGGATGCGGACAATCTTTCCGAAGTCGCTCTTCAAGTCACGCGCCTGGACGCGGCCCTCCATCACGGAGCGCTCGCCGAGCGTGATGAACAGCAGGCCGTCCGGAGTGAAGACGAGCCGGCCTCCCGCGTGCAGCGTCGATTCGAGCGTCGGCTGCATGCGGAAGATGACCTTCAGCCCCTCGATGCGGGGCTTCGCGCCGTCCACCAGCTTCGCGCGCGCCACCGCCAGCCCGTTGCCGCCCTCGCGAGGCTCGTAATAGCTCCAGTAGATGAGGCCGCTGGTCGCGGAGTCCGGCCCCACCTCGACATCGAGCAACCCGCCCTGGTTACGGCCATCCACGGGCGGAAGGCCCTCGATGGGCGCGGACTTCTTGCCCTGCGGGGTGACGATGAAGAGCTTCCCGGTCGGCTTCTCCGTCACCAGCATGCGCCGGTCCGGCAGGAACGCGATGGCCCAGGGGTGGTTGAAGCCGGAGGCCACCTCGGTGACTTGGAGGGCGGTGCGAGTCTTCACGGCGGGCGCGCGCGTCTGGCCCGCGAAGGCCGGCTTGAACTCGGGCACGTTGGGAGGCGCCGTCTCGACGGGCGCGCCAGTGGGCGTCGGCTCCTCCAGGGGGACTGACTGCTGACTGCCAGCGGCCCGGTCCGGGGCCAGGTTGCCACGCTGGTCCGTGGGTTTCCGAGCCGCTTGCCCCTGCGCGGTCCCCGCGAAGGACAGAAGAGTCGAACAGGCCACGGTCGTCAGGAATGCGCGCATGGGCTCACTTCTCGGGTGGAGAGGGAACAAGGCTTCGCTGGCCCGCAGCAAACCCGAAGTCAGCCACGACACGGAAGCACGAAGGGTCGCCTCACCGCGACTCGGACCTCGAGACGGCCCAATCCAGCACCGTCCCGCACGCCTTGCAGTAGCGCGCATCCAGGTCGTGCCCCTGCTTGCCACAGCCTGGACACGCCTGGGTGTCCAGGCTCACGTGTGAGGCCTTCGCCAGCTCCACGGACACGATGCCCGTGGGCACCGCGAGGATGCCGTAGCCCATGATCATCAACACCGACGCGATGAACTGACCCAGCACCGTCTTCGGGGTGATGTCGCCGAAGCCCACCGTCGTCATCGTCACGATGGCCCAGTACATGGAGCGGGGAATGCTGTCGAAGCCGTGCCGCTCTCCCTCCACCATGTACATGAGCGCCCCCATGATGACGGCGATGCTCAGCACCACGCCCAGGAACACGGTGATCTTCGCCCGGCTCGCGCGAAGCGCCGTCATCAGCACCTCCGCCTGCCCCAACAGGTGCCCCAGCTTCAGCACCCGGAAGACACGCAGCAGACGCAGCACCCGAATCACCAACAGCGTCTGCGCCCCCGGAAAGATGACGCTCAGGAACGAGGGCAGGATGGCCATCAGGTCCACCACCCCGAAGAAGCTGCGCATGTAGTCCAGCGGCCTGCGGACCGCCACGAGCCGCAGCACGTACTCCAGCGCGAAGATGATGGTGAAGGCCCACTCCGCCACGCTCAGCGCCGTGGCGTACCGCACACGGACGGAGGCCACGCTCTCCAGCATCACCGCCGCGACGCTGAAGACGATGACCCACAGCAGGGCCACATCGAACGCCTTCCCCGCGGGGGTATCGGCCTCGAAGATGACGGTATGGAGGCGGGCACGGAATCCGCCCGCGGGGCTCTGCTCGGAAGGCCTGGACACGGCGCCAGTCTAGGGCCGCGGGTGCCGGGAGCCACCAAGAAGAAGGGCCGCCTCCCCAACGGAAGGCGGCCCTCGTGTTTCACTTCAGCGGAAGTCCTCTCCGCCGGTCATCAGTGACCTCCCGCACCCGACATCCCCGCCGGGACCTCCGCAGGAGGACGCTCCTCGCCGCGCAGCGCCAGCTTCCGGATGACGATGTAGAAGATGGGCGTCAGCACCAGACCGAACAGCGTCACGCCGAGCATGCCCGCGAACACCGCCACGCCCATCGCCTGGCGCATCTCCGCGCCCGCGCCCGTGGCCAGTGCCAACGGCACCACACCCATGATGAACGCGATGGAGGTCATCAGGATGGGCCGCAGACGCAGCCGGCACGCTTCCAGCGCCGCCTGCACCACCCCCATGCCTTCATCCTCCTGCGCCTTGGCGAACTCGACGATGAGGATGGCGTTCTTCGCCGCCAGGCCCACCAGCACCACCAGGCCAATCTGCGTGAAGATGTTGTTGTCCCCATCCACGAACCACACACCGGCCAGCGCGCTCAGCAACGCGAGCGGAACCGTCAGCAGCACCGCCAGCGGCAAGGTCCAGCTGTTGTACTGCGCCGCCAGGATGAGGAACGCCAGCAGGATGGCCAGCGGGAAGACGAACAGTCCTTCGCTGCCTGCCTGCTTCTCCTGGTACGTCAGGTCCGTCCACTCGAACGTCATGCCCGCGGGCAGTGTCTCCGCCGCCAGCCGCTCCATCGCCGCCACGGCCTGTCCCGTGCTCACGCCCGGAGCCGCCGCGCCGTTGATGTCCGCCGCCGGATACCCGTTGTACCGCAGCACCTGGTCCGGACCGAACGACGGCCCCACCTCCACCAGCGAGGCCAGTGGCACCATGCCGCCCTGCTCGTTGCGCACCTGAAGCCGGCCGATGTCGTCCGACTCCATGCGGTGCTTCGCGTCCGCCTGCACGTTCACCTGATACGTGCGGCCGAAGCGGTTGAAGTCGTTCACGTAGAGCGAGCCCAGCTGAATCTGGAGCGTCTCGAAGACGGAGCTCAGCGGGACGCCCTGCTGCTTCGCCTTCACCCGGTCCACGTCCGCATGGAGCTGCGGCACGTTGATTTCAAAGGTCGTCATCAACCCCGTCAGCGACGGGTCCGTCGACGCCTTCTGCACCAACGCCTGGGTGGCCGAATAGAGCGCCTCCGGCCCCAGACCCGCGCGGTCCTCCACCTGGAGCTTGAAGCCCGCCAGCGTGCCCATGCCCGGCACGGGAGGCGGTGGGAACACGGCCGCGAAGCCTTCCTCGATACCGCCCAGCTTCCCCTGGAGGCGCCCGGCGATGGCGTTCGCCGACAGGTCCGGCGACTTGCGCTTCTCGAAGTCATCCAGGATGGCGAACACCACCGCTGAGTTGGGAGAGCTGACGAAGCCGTTGATGGAGAGGCCCGTGAAGGCCACCACGTTGGCGACGCCCTGCTCCTTCAGCATCAGGTCCGACATCTCCTTCACCACCGCGTCCGTGCGCTCCAGCGACGAAGCCGGAGGCAGCTGCGCCAGGCCCACCAGGTAGTACTTGTCCTGCATGGGGACGAAGCCCGCGGGGACCTTCTTGAAGCCCAGCCACGTCAGGCCCAGCAGGCCCACGTAGATGGCCAGCGCCACCACGCTGATGCGCACCACCCGCCGCACCAGCGACACGTAGCCCGCGGAGGCCTTGTCGAAGAAGCGGTTGAAGGGACGGAAGAGCCAGCCGCCGAACGCCTTCTCCATGAAGCGCGTGAGGCCGTCCTTCGGGCCGTGGTGCCCGCGCAGCAGCACTCCGGCGAGCGCCGGGCTGAGCGTGAGCGAGTTGAAGGCCGAGAGGATGGTGGAGATGGCGATGGTCAGCGCGAACTGCCGGTAGAACTGCCCCGTGAGGCCACCCAGGAACGCCGTGGGGATGAACACCGCGGACAGCACGGACGTAATCGCGATGATGGGGCCCGTCACCTCGGTCATCGCCTTGCGGGCCGCTTCCTTGGGACTGGAGCCCTGCTCGATGTGCCGCTCCACGTTCTCGACGACGACGATGGCGTCATCCACCACGATGCCGATGGAGAGCACCAACCCGAAGAGCGACAGCGTGTTGAGCGAGAAGCCCATCATCTGCATCACCGCCGCCGTGCCCACCAGCGACACGGGCACCGCGGCCAGCGGGATGACGGAGGCGCGCCACGTCTGGAGGAAGAGCAGCACCACCAGCACGACCAGCACCACCGCCTCCGCCAACGTCTGCACCACGTTGGAGATGGACGCGCGGACGAAAAGGGTCGGGTCGTAGACGATGCGGTACTCCATGCCCTCCGGGAAGGCCTTGCTCAGCTCTTCCATCCGAGCGCGGATGCCCGCGGACACGTCCAGCGCGTTGGAGCCCGAGGCCTGGTTGATGCCGATGGCCACCGCGGGCTTTCCATCCAACCGGGCGCGCACCGAGTAGTTGCTCGCGCCCAGCTCCACCCGCGCCACGTCGCGCAGCCGGGTCACCTGTCCGGCCTCGCCCACCTTGACCACGATGTCGCGGAACTGCTCCTCGTCCGTGAGCCGGCCCTGCGTCGTGACGGTGAGCTGGAAGGCGGAGCGCTCATCCGGCTGCTGCCCCACCACACCCGCGGCCACCTGCACGTTCTGCTCGCGGATGGCGCCCACCACGTCGCTCGCGGTGAGGTTGCGCGCGGCCAACAGCTGCGGGTCCAACCAGACGCGCATGCTGTACTCACCCGCGCCCCACACCCCCACGCCGCCCACGCCCGAGACGCGCTGGAGCACGTCCTTCACTTGAAGCACCGCGTAGTTGGAGAGGTAGAGCGGATCCAGCTTCCCGTCCGGGGAGACCAGGTGCACCACCAGCAGCATGTCCGGGCTCGTCTTCTCCGTCATGACGCCCAGCCGCTGCACCTCCGCCGGGAGGCGCGGAATCGCTCGCGCCACGCGGTTCTGCACCTGCACCGTCGCGGTATCGGCGTCCACCTCCATGCCGAAGGTGATGGTCAACGCCACCCGACCGTCGGTGGTGGACTGCGAGGACATGTAGAGCATGCCCTCCACGCCGTTGATGGCCTGCTCGAGCGGCGCGGCCACCGTCTCCGCGATGACGGAGGGGTTCGCGCCGGGATAGGCCGCGCTCACCACCACGGTGGGCGGCGACACGGCGGGATACTCAGCCAGGGGCAACTGCACCAGGGACAAGCCGCCGCCTATCAGCAGCAGCACGGACAACACGGCCGCGAAGATGGGCCGGTCGACGAAAAAGTGCGCGAACTTCACGGCCGTGCGCCTCCCACATGTTCGGAGTCGGCCATGGCCACCACCGTCGGCGCCACCTTCATGCCCGGCCGGGCCAACCCCTTGAGAACCACCCGCTCACCCGCCGACAGGCCGCCGCGCACCACGCGCAAGCCACCCTCGAGGGGCCCCAACTCCACCCGCCGCTGCTCCAACGTCTGGTCCGCGCGAATCACCAGCACGTAGCGGCCCTTCTGGTCCGTCGCCACCGCCTGGTCCTGGATGAGGATGGTGGGGCGCGCGGCGCCCGTCTCCAGCCGCACGCGCGCGTACAGCCCCGCCGTCAGCTTCCCATCCGGATTCGGCAGCACCGCCCGAGCCCGCGCCGTGCCCGTCGCCACCGACACCTGGTTGTCCAGGAAGTCGAGCCGGGCCTCGCGAGAGAAGCCGTCCTCGCCCCGCAGCGCCACGCGGACGGGCACCGAGTTGACGCGGCCATCCTTGCCGCGCGCGCCCGACGACGTGCCCGAGAAGCGCAGGTACGTCGCCTCGTCCACGTCGAAGTAGACGTAGTACGGCTCCACGGAGACGACCGTGGTGAGCACCGTCGCGTTGGCGCTGCCGCCGCTCACCAGGTTGCCCTGCGTCACCAGCGCCCGGCCCACCCGGCCGCTGACCGGTGAGCGCACGCGCGTGTCCTGGAGGTCGATCTCCGCCGCGCGCACCGCCGCCTTCGCGGACTCGACCCGGGCGCGAGACTCCGCGCGCTCCGCCACCAGCACGTCGAAGTCGCCTTGGGAGATGGCCTGCTCGGCCACCAGCTTCTCGCCGCGCTCGAACCGCTTCTCCGCGAGCGTCCGCCGCTCCTCGGCCTGGAGCAGCTCCGCCTTCACCCGGGCGAAGGCCGCCTCGAAGGTGCGCGCGTCGAGCTGGAACAACACCTGCCCGGCCGTGACGAGCCCGCCCTCGGCGAAGCGGACCGACTCGATGTAGCCGCCCACGCGGGGCCTCAACTCCACGCTGTGCACCGCCGCGAGCACGCCGGTGAACTCGGCCACGTCCGCCACGGGCTTGCTCAGGACCTCCGCGGCGACGACGGGCGTCGCGGGCACCTGGGCGCTGGGGGCGCCGCCTTGCGAATCCGCGCCCTCGCCCTTCGCGAGGACAAGACCGCCCACCACCAGCGGGAGGGCCAACGCCCCTCCCACCGCTGCACGTCTCCAATTCATGGCTGACTCCAGGACTTTCAGGGGTCGGGACACACCTCGAGCGCTCGCGCCCACGCGCGCTGACAGGTGGCCCCGGGTTACAGGACGAGGGACAACGACACACACGTCTCCCGGCCAGCGGGACTCACCGCCGGGTGACTGATGGGCCTAGGACTTTCGAGCTGGGAACCGCGACCGCGGAACACCAGGTCATCGAGCGGGTACGGTCCCCCCACACGAGACCCGATGAAGCGCTATCGCGAAAAATGACGACAACAGCGCGCCGACGAAGCTCGCGCGCGGGACCTGACACGCCTCACCAGGGAGGTAATTTGCAACATGGCCCATTACTAATTACCCCCTCGCGAGGTTCGCAACGCATTCTTCCCAAGCACTGGGAGAAACGCGGGAGGGCGGGAGGAATTACTCCTTCGGGACGGAGCAGCCCGGCGGCGGCTGCCAGGTCCTCAGCGCGGTGAGGAGCGCGTCCTGGGGGCGGGCGACTCCCGTGGGGGCATCGAGCCGGTTGACGCCCGGGGGCTGGGTGAAGTCGAGCAGCGCGGCGGGCGCGAGGCGCGCGGGGCAACCCTGCTTGAAGGTCTCCTCCGCCTCGACGACGAGGCGGTCGGCGAGGTCCTCCATCGGCTGGGATGAATCGGGCCAGGTCAGCTCGCCCGCCAGGGGCTCGGCGCGCTCGGGCGGAAACCATGTCCACGTCAGGCGGGTCTGCCCGGAGGTGAACCACCCCGCGCCCCCGCCCATGCCCACGGAGGAGAGGCCCGACTTCCGCTCCCGCCATTCGATTCGATAGCCCTTCGGCACCGGGACGGAGATGGCCGACGCGCGGCCGTGGGCCATGGGCTCATCGGCCAGCAGCACCGCGCGCGCCATCTCCCGCAGCAGGTCGAGCGACACGGTGCCCACCGCCACCCTCGCGCTGCGGGCCGCGTCGGTGGCCTGGACGTCCACCTGGCCCAGCCGCGCGTCATCCTCGTAGAGCGCCAGCTCGCTGCAGCTCTGGGAGACCCAGGCCGTGCCCGTGCCCAGGTGGTAGGCACGCACCTCGTCGCAGAAGGAGTGGTGCCCCCGGCGGCCCCGCATCACCAGCCAGCCGTCCGTCGGCATCCGCATCCGGATGACAGGAGGCTGGGTGCCATGGCTGATGGAGTCCCGCTGGCAGCTCCGCCAGGACGTGTAGCGCCAGCGCGCGGGCTTCGCGCGGGCCTCCGCCACGCACCGCGCGGCAATCTTCTCGTCGAGGTCCGTGGTCTTCGCCACCCGGTCGCGTTCGCGGGCGAAGGACGCCTCCGCCTTCACCTCCCACGACACCATCTGCTTCGCGCATTCGCGGTCCGCCGCCGAGCACAGCAGCGACGCCAGCCGGTGGTCCGGCGCCGCCGTCTCTCGCGCCAACGCGGGACGGACCTCGGGGGGCAACACCACCGTGCGCACCTCCGGCTTGCCCAGCTCCAGGTACGACTCCACCCACGCCCGCCCGCCTTGCCGCCACCACGCCTTCAGCGACAGCGCCGGTGGAGGCTCCTCCTCCGACACGGGCGAGGACGTCTCCTCGCGGCTCATCTCGAAGCAGCGCGACTTCAGGACCTCGCCCAGGGCCACCACGGTGGACCGGGCATCGTCCTCGTCCGGCAGCGCCTCCACCCGGGCATCCAGGGCCCGGAAGCGCTCCCGGGCCTCCGCCCACTCCGGGGTCGACAGAGGACACGGGACGAAGACCTTCTCGTCCGATGGCGGCTTCGCCGACAGGAGCACACCCAGCGAAAGGAGGGACCAGAGCATGGGGCCCTCCAGAATCGCGCATTTCCCCTCCGCCGCGCCAGGACGTGCCAGGGCGTGACACTTCTCGCACCGGGCCCGGAGCACGCCCGTTGAGGTGGATGGGGCTTGGTGCTAACCCCTGGGGAGCCCATGCCACGCACGACGACCCTCGAGCTGCACAAGGAAGAGATGAAGTTCTCGGCCGGGCACTTCACCATCTTCTCCGCGACGCACCGCGAGAACCTGCACGGCCACAACTTCACCGTCTTCGTCGCGCTGACGGGGGAGGTGACCGACAACGGCATGCTCTCCGACTACGGCCCGCTGAAGCGGACCATCATCGAGCGCTGCCACTCCTGGAACGAGACCTTCTTCCTCCCGGACCGCTCCCCCCACCTCAAGCTGGAGCGGAACGCCAAGGGCGATGTGCTCGCCCACTTCAACGGCGAGGAGCTCCGCTTCCTGGCCCGCGACGTGACGGTGCTCCCGGTGGCGAACGTGACGCTGGAGGAGCTGGCGCGCGTCTTCGGCGAGGAGCTGGTGGGAGATGGCTCCGCGATGCGCCGCGATGGTGTCCTGAAGCTGGTGGTGAAGTGTGCCTCCGGCCCCGGCCAGTGGTCCTCCTGGGAGTGGGAGGCGGCGTGAAGGACTGGGCCCTCATCACTGGCGCCAGCCGAGGCATCGGACAAGCAGCGGCGGCGCGCTTCCAGAAAGAAGGTTGGAGCGTCCTGAACCTGTCGCGCGGCGAGAGCGGCGTGCCCGGCGTCGTGGACCTGCGCGTGGACCTGGGCTCCGGCGACTGGGAGCCTCGCGTGGAGGCCGCGCTGCGCGAGCACCTGGGGCCGTCTCCTCGCCGCGTCACGCTGGTGCACAACGCCGCGCTCTACGAGCACGACGACGCGCTCGCGCTCACGGCGGAGCACCTGCGCCGGGTGCTGGAGGTCAACCTCGTCGCGCCCGCGGTGCTCAACCGGCTGACGCGGCCCTACCTGCGCGAGGGCTCCTCCATCCTCTACGTGGGCTCCACGCTGTCGGAGAAGGCCGTGCGCAACAACGCCACCTACGTGACGTCCAAGCACGCGCTCGTCGGGCTGATGCGCGCCACCTGCCAGGACCTGGTGGGCACGGGCATCCACACCGTCTGCGTGTGCCCCGGCTTCACCGACACGGAGCTCCTGCGCGAGCACCTGGGCGACAAGCCCGAGCTCCGGGCCTCCATCGCCTCCAAGTCCACGTTCGGGCGACTCATCACTCCGGAGGAGATCGCCCACGTCCTCTACTTCTGCGCCACCACGGCCACGGTGAATGGCGCCGTGCTGCACGCCAACCTGGGCCAGGTGGAGACCTGAGGGCTCAGCCCTCGGCCGGGTAGACGGTGCACTGCGAGGTGCACGTCTCGGACACGCGCAGCTTCACCACGCGCGCGGCGGGGAAGTTGGGGAAGCTCAGCCGCTCGTAGACCCAGGCCGCCAGCAGCTCGCTCGTGGGGTTCTCCAGCCCCTCCACGTCGTTGAGCAGCCGGTGGTCCAGCTGCGCGTGCAGCGACTGCCAGGCGGCGTTGAGCTCGGAGAAGTCGACAATCCAGCCGAAGTGAGGGTCCACCGGTCCCCGGACGGTGATTTCGATGCGGTAGCTGTGCCCGTGGACGCGCGAGCACTTGTGGCCGGGGGGGACATTCGGGAGGCGATGCGCGGCCTCGAAGGTGAACTCCTTCGAGATTTCGGTCACCAGCGAGACTTTCTTCTTCGAGACGGGCTCCATGGCCCGGCCTTCTACCCGCGTTTGCCTCCAGGCGTCGAGCCAAGACGCGGGCGGGTGCCCAGCGGGCCTACGGACGGACGGCCGCGAGGATGTAGCGCGGCAGCAATTCCTCCCGGAACGTCTTCCAGAGGTTGAACTGACCGTAATTCCCGCCGGTGAACATCACCGTGAGCTCCAGCTCGGGGATGACCATGACGTACTGGCCTCCGTTGCCGCCCGCCTCGTACTCCGCATACACGCGCTCGCCGACCTTCAGCTCGTGCCGCCACCACGCATAGCCATACGTGCGCTCCGGGCTCATGACGGAGTGACGCGCGATGGAGCGCTCGACCCAGCGCTTGCTGACCACGCGCTGCCCCTTCCACACGCCGCCCGCCAGGTAGAGCTGCCCCAGCTTCAGCGCATCCCGAGGCCGCGCATAGAGCCCGCCGCCGAGATACGCCTCGCCATCCGGCATCAGGTTCATCGCGTAGCGACGGAACTGGAGCGGCCGTGCCACGGTGCGCTCGAAGTGCTCGGGCAGCCACGTCCCCGTCGCGTTGCGCACCACGCCGCCCAGCAGGTTGATGCCCGCGGTGCAGTACACCGCCTGCGGGCCTCCCGGTGCCCGGCCCATGGGCAGGTCCAGCGTGTACGTGTACCAGTCCCCCTCCTGCGACTGGACGCGGTCCTCTCCGCCCGGCGACTCCTCGTTGTTGTCATCGCAGTCGAGCCCCGAGGTCATCGTCATCAAGTGCTCCAGCGTGAGCTGGGCCTTGCGCGGGTCCAGGGGCGCGGAGGGCTTGTACGCGGGGAACATCGAGTAGACCGGTGTCTGCGCGGAGAGCTTCGCGCCCTGCTCGATGGCGGTGCCCACCAGCACGGGCGCCAGCGTCTTGGAGGCGGAGCGCAGGTCATGCAGGCGCTCCTTGTCGAAGCCGTGGAAGTACTCCTCCACCACGAGCTTGCCCCGGCGCGCGATGAGCACGCCCTGGATGAGCGGCTTCGCCGTGGGGCCCGGCTCCGTGTCGAGGATGCGCTGCATCAGCGCGGCGATGGGCGCGGGGTCCATGCCCACGTCCTGGAGCGACGCCGTCGTCCAGCCATCCGACTCCGCGACAGGGGCTCGGTAGACATACGGCCCCAGCGCGGGCGTGCGCGCGTAGAGCCCCACCGCCTGGTCCCGGTCCCTCCGGGTGAACTGGAGCGGCCCCAGGAAGAAGAGGGACACGGTGAGCCGGTCCTGCCCCGCGTCATGTGTGCCCTCGAGCGTCGTCGGCCCGCGCGGGTCCACCAGCGTCACGGCGCCCTCCCGCAGCGTCACGTTGAACGCGAACTGCCGACCGAAGCCCTTCTCCGGGTCTCGCAGGTACGCGCCGATGGAGCCATCCGGGCGCTCGTACACGCCCAGGTACAACGTGAGCCGGTCCGCCCAGGGCGTCACGGTGCCTCGCCAGGCACCCTTGCGCAGCGCTCGCAGCTCCACGGGCGAGGCGTACTGGACACCTCCGACGACGACCTGGGGCTGCACCCAGTGGCCTCGGAGGGACTTGCCATCGGCGCCCACCTTGCCTCGGAACGTCCCCTGCCCTCCTGGCAGCGCCACCGTCAGCACGTCCTTGTCCACGCGCCCCGGCACCTCGAAACCCGCGATGCTCGCGCGCCAGGCGCCGCCCTCGCGCACCACCGTGAGCTCGCCTTGGACCTCCGGCCCGAAGACGGGCTCCGCGGCCCAGATGCCCAGGAGTTTCCGAGCCTCGTCCGCGACCACCGGGGCCGGCGGGGCAGGCTCCACCGGCCGCGCGGACTGAGCACTGGAGGACAGGGGCCCCAGGGCCAGCAAGGCCCCCAGGAGGAGGTGGAACGACGAGGGCACGGCGCGGTTCCCGGGGGAGCGGGCAAGGAGGCTCACCGCCGCTCTACGGCCCGGCCCCGGGGGCGATTGCAACTGACTTGCGCGAATGCCCCCGCGCCCGGGGCCCGCCGCCGGGCTATCCTCCCCCGCCATGAGTCCATGGGTCAGGAGGGCCTGCGCCCACCCGGGAGGACGGCTTTGCTTGCGTCCCAGCCCCGGGCCGCGTAGCGATGGCCTCCTGGCCTCTGTCCGGCCTCCGCGCGCATGAAGCTCTCCCTGGCCACCCGCATCTTCCTGGGCTACGCGGTGGTGCTCGTCACCTTCGGCCTGGTGTCCCTCTTCAGCGTCGCGGAGCTGCACCGCAACCGGCTGGAGATCCGGCTGGTGAGCCAGGGCTATCTCCAGCTCTCCCAGGACGCCGCGGAGATGGAGATGAACCACGCCAACCAGCAGCGCCACACCTCGCGCATGCTGGAGGAGGACAGCGCGGAGATTCGCCGCGCCATCATCCGCCTGGCGCGCGTCTACGTGCCCACGACGTTCATCTCCCAGCGGCTGGCGGCGACGCGCGAGCGGGCCACGCAGCTTCGCGCCATGGCCCCGGAGAGCGAGGTGCGCTTCATCCAGGAGCTGGAGTCGCGGCTGGCGGAGCTGGACACGCGCTATCGGGAATACGGCCGCGCCGCGGAGAGCGTCTTCGACGCCTTCAGCAAGCAGGCCCCGGACAAGGCCCAGGTGGAGCGCGCCACCGCGGATGTGCTCAGCATGGAGGACGCCATCGGCCGCGAGCTGCGCCTCCTGCGCCTGTCGCTGTCCAACCGCATCCGGGAGCGCGTGGACGGCGCCGAGGAGCGGGAGCGGCAGACGGGCCTGGCCATCATCAGCCTCTCCGTCGCGGCCATCCTCCTGGGCCTGGGCGCCACGGCGTGGTCGGCCCGGACGCTGCGCCCGGTGCGCACGCTCATCGAGGGCGTGTCGCGCATCGGCAAGGGCGACTACAGCGCGCAGCTCGGCGTGAAGGGCCACGACGAGGTGGCGGTGCTCGCGCGCGCGTTCGACCAGATGGCGCGCTCGCTCCAGGCCCGCGAGGCGCAGATCAAGGCCCAGGCGGAGGCGCTGATGCGCGCCGAGCAGCTCGCCGCCGTGGGCCGCATCTCCGCGCAAATCGTCCACGAGGTGCGCAACCCGCTGTCCTCCATCGGACTCAACGTGGAGCTGCTGGGCGACGCGGTGGAGCAGGCCACCTTCCCGGACCCGGGCGAGGCCGGCGAGGTGAAGGACCTGCTGTCCGCCGTCACCCGCGAGGTGGACCGACTGGCGGACGTCACCGAGCACTACCTGCGCATGGCCCGGCCCCAGCGGCCGGACCTGGACCCTCGCGACGTGACGGCGGTCCTCGACGGGGTGTTGGACTTCTCACGCGAGGAGCTGATGCGCGCGGGCGTGGAGGTGGTGCGCGAGTTCGCGCCGGAGACGCCCGCCGTGCTCGCCGACGAGGGGCAGCTGCGCCAGGTCTTCCTCAACCTCCTGCGCAACAGCCGCGAGGCGATGCCCCACGGGGGCCTGCTCACCATCGCCACCCGCCCCCTGGAGCAGGACGTGGAGGTGACGGTGAAGGACACAGGTCAGGGCATGACGGAGGAGGTGCGCGAGCACCTCTTCGAGCCGTTCTTCACCACCAAGGAGGGCGGTACGGGCCTGGGGCTGGCGGTGAGTCAACAGATTCTCCAGGCACACGGCGGCTCGCTCTCCTGCCAGAGTATTCCCGGCCAGGGCACGGCCTTCGTGTTAAGGCTTCCTCGCGCATGAGCTTCACATCGTATCGGGACGTGCTGCCCTCCGGGCTCCGCGTCGTCACCGTCGAGACGCCCCACCTCCACACCGCCCTGCTCGCCATCTACGTCCGCACCGGCAGCCGGCACGAGACGGCCGCGAACAACGGCGTCAGCCACTACCTGGAGCACCTGTTCTTCCGGGGCAGTGAAGGCTGGCCGGACACCGTGAAGATGAACGCCGCCGTGGAGGAAGTGGGCGGCAACCTCAACGGCGTCACCACCCGGGACCACGGCTACTACTACACGCCCCTGCACCCGGCGCACTTCCGCGTGGGCCTGGACATCCTCGGGGACATGCTCACCCGCCCCCGCCTCACCGACATGGAGGTGGAGCGGCAGATCATCCTCGAGGAGATGCTGGACGAGGTCGACGAGAAGGGCCGGGACATCGACCTGGACAACCTGTCCAAGCACCTGCTCTTCCCCAACCACCCGCTGGCCCTCAAGATCGCCGGGACGCGCGACTCCGTCTCCGCCCTCCAGCACTCGCAGGTGCTGGAGCACTTCGCCCAGCACTACGTCACCGGCAACATCGTGGTCACCGCCGCGGGCCGCGTGCGCCGCGACGAGGTGCTGGAGCTGACCGAGCGCGCCTTCGCTCGCTTGCCCAAGGGCCTCGCGAGCACGGAGACGCCTCCGCCTCCCGCCGCGCCGGGCCCCCTGCTGCACTTCGTCTCGCACGACGAATCGCAGACGGAGTTCCGCCTCAACTTCCGCACCGTGCCGGAGCAGCACGACGACTACGCCGCGCTGCAGATCATCCGCCGCGTGATGGATGACGGCCTGTCCTCGCGCCTGCCGTTCGAAATCGTGGAGAAGCGCGGGCTGGCCTACTCCGTCCACGCCTCGCTGGACGCGTACGACGACGCGGGCCTGTTCGAAATCGAGGCCGCCAGCGCCCCCGAGAAGGCGTCCCAGGTGGTGCAGGAGTCGCTGCGGGTGCTCGGCACGCTGTGCGACGACCTGATTGGCGACGAGGAGCTGGCGCGCGCCAAGCGCCGTCACCGCATGCTGCTGGAGTTCTCGCAGGACTCGCCGGGGGAGCTGGCCGGGTGGTTCGGCGGCACGGAGCTGTTCCGCGCGCCGGAGACCTTCGCCCACCGCGCGGACCTGGTGGACTCACAGTCCGCCGAGCGCGTCCGCGAGGTCGCCCGTCGCTACTTCCGGAAGGAGAACCTCACGGTGGTGGCGGTGGGCCAGCGCAAGGGCCTCAAGGCCTTGGAGCGCGTGGTGGCGGAGGCCCCGGGCCTGCCCGGAGCCCCCTCGCTGCCGCCGGCGAAGGCGAAGGTCAGCGGCGGCCGCCGCGGATGATGATGGGCCCGGTGGGCTTCTTCTTCTCGGGCTTCGGCGCCAGCGCCAGGAGGGCCTTCTTCACCTCCTGGTACTCGGTGTTGTCCGGCTCTCGCTTGAGGGCCTCGTCGATGAGCTTCGTCGCGCGCGCCACCTGCGTCTGGAGCTGAGCGGAGAGCTTCGCGAGGGCGACCTTCTCCTCTTGCGACGCCTCGCTGAGCGCGAGCAGCCGCTCCAGCGCGGAGTACGCATCCACCTTGCGCTCCGTCTGGAGGTACAGCCGCCACAGGCGCGAGTGCGCGGGGGCGAAGCGAGGCTCCGCGCTGAGGGCGAAGCGGTAGCTCTCCTCCGCGCCCTTCTTGTCGTTGGCCTCCTCCTGCGCGCGGCCGCGCACGTAGAGGGCCCGGGCCAGTCGGGGGCGGAACTGGAGCGCGCGGTCCACGAGCGTCAGCGAGTCCGCGCGGCGGCCCTGCGCCAGCACCGTCTCCGCCATCCACGCCAGGGCCTCGGCGTTCTGCGGCTCCGCGTCCACCAGGGGCTTGAGCGTGGCCTCCGCGTCGGTGGCGCGGCCCTGCGCCAGGAGCGCGCGGGCCCGCAGCATGATGACGTCCGCGCGTCGGGCGTCCTTGCCCTCCACGGCCTGGAGGTCCGCCTCCGCCATCTGCGGCACGCCGTTGACCAGGAAGTAGCGCGCTCGCAGGAGGCGCGCGGACGTGTGCGCGGGGTTCTGCTGGAGCAGCTTGTCCATGAGGTTGGCGGCGAGCAGCTCGTCGCCCTTCATGAGCAGGACCTCGGCCTCCATGGCCTTGGCCTCCGGGTCATCCGGGCTGTCGCGCAGCACACTCTCCAGCGTCGCGAAGGCCGCTTCTATCTGCCCCTCGCGGGCCTGGAAGCGGGCCAGCCCCAGCGTGTCGGCTTCCGTCAACAACCGGGAGTCGCGCAGGGTCGTGAGGATGGTGAGGGCCTCCTGGGTGTTGCCATTGCTCAGGTACAGCTCGGAGAGCTGCTTCTGGATGGTGGGGTCCGTCCCAGGGATGAGGGCCTCCGCCTGCTTGAGGGACATGATGGCGGCGCCCATGTTGTTGTTCATGAGGTGGGCGTCGGCCATCAACAGGTAGGGCTCCGCGCTGTCCGGGGCGGCGGTGGCCGCGCGCTTGAGCGCCGTGAGGGCCGCGGGGGCCTGGCCGTTGGCGAGGTGCGCGCGGGCTTCGCCCAGGGCCGCCTGGGCCTGTTGAGCACGGTTCTGGACGGCGGCCACCTCCGGTTCCTTACAGGCAAGCGGCAGGAGGAGGGCCAGGGTCCAGGGCAGGGTTCGATTTCTCCAAGGCATCGCTGAGCCGCAGGGTACCGGATGTTATCCTCCGTCGTCGATGGACCCATTCGTTCGGCGTCTCGTGGAGCGGCTTCACGACCCCAGCCAGCCGCTGTCGCGGAATCGGCATTTCCACACCTTCGACACCCCCGAGGGGCGGCTGGCGCTCAAGGTCTTCCGGCGCCTGCGCAGCCTCCAGAAGGACATCCTCGCCTGCCGGGCGGAGGGGCGGCGCGCCCGCATCTTCCGCCGCGTCAACGCGAAGGGCGACCACCGCATCGAGCTGACGATGGAGCGCGTCTCCGGCAAGCGGACCTCCGTCCTCCAGACGGCCGAGCTGGAGCTGCTCTCCGCCCTGCCCGGCGTCCGGGACGCGCTCGACATCCTCGACGAAGCGGCGGCCTGAGGGGCGGCTTCCGACAGCGGGCCCCGAGTCCCGGCGCCCGCTGTCATTCCACTCGGGTACTCCTGTCACCCTGAGACAGCTTGGCCCCGGCAGCGGACCGGAGGAACAGAGGCCCCTCCCGGGAGCACCCTCAAGGCTGGCAGGCCTGCCACGAGTCGGAGACCGTCGAGGACTGAACACCTGCCGCGTCTCGGACGAAGAGCGTGGGGAGGATTTCATACGTCGCGGGCCACTCGTCCGACGGGGCGTAGCAGGGGTAGTTCCGAGTCGAGCCCCCCAGCGAGCCGGGGAGCGTGTGATGGACCGACCCCTCGTAGTGATAGACCTGCCGCCCCCAGTAGTACCTGTACGGCGGAGTGCCGCCGGTCGCCGAGCCCGTGCAGTCCACCCCGCCGAACTCCGGGCGCAGACACAGGATGGAGGCGATGGGCCCGCTCATCGCGCGAACCTCTCCAGCGGGCACCTCCGTGCCCTCCGGCGCAGACGGGTTGGGAGCCTCCGCCTCGGGGGCGCTCCCTCCACAACCCATCAACACGAGTCCTGCCAGCACCACGGGAGACGAAAAACGGAGGAGAGGGCTTCGCATCGAGCGTAACTCCAGAGCGGGACCACGGCGCGAAGGCGCCAAGGACCTTTCTAGAATTACGGCTTCATGGAGCAAAGCTGTTCTGTATGGTCCCTACTCCGGCGGGCCTCGGCGTGGCGGGGGCTGGCGCTTCATCCGCTCGTATTCCTCGTCGGTGAAGACGCGGCTGCGGGTGAGGAACCTCACGCCCCGGGGAGACTCCAGGCTGAAGCCCGCGCCTCTGCCGGGCACCACGTCCAGGGTCAGGTGGGTGTGCTGCCAGGCCTCGAACTGCGCGCCGCCGATGTAGACGGGGCAGCCCTCCACGTCACCCAGGAAGACGTCCCGCTGGCCCACGCGGAACTCCTTCGCGGGGTAGCACATGGGCGCGCTGCCATCGCAGCACCCTCCCGACTGGTGGAACATCAGCGGCCCATGCTCGGTGCGCAGCGAGCGGATGACGGAGGCGGCCTCGGGCGTCACCGCCACCCGAGCCACCTCCGGCTCCGCCTGCCCACCCGCGCCGGGCTCGGCACGGGTGTCGCTCATCAGAAGAACCCCAGCGCCTTCGGGCTGTAGCTCACCAGCAGGTTCTTGGTCTGCTGGTAGTGGGCCAGCATCTTGAGGTGGTTCTCACGGCCGATGCCGGACTGCTTGTAGCCACCGAACGCCGCGTGCGCCGGGTACAGGTGGTAGCAGTTGGTCCACACGCGGCCCGCCTCGATGGTGCGGCCCGCCCGGTACGCCGTGTTGCCATCGCGCGTCCACACGCCCGCGCCCAGGCCGTACAGCGTGTCGTTGGCGATGCGCATCGCGTCGTCGAAGTCCTTGAACGTCGTGACGCTGACGACGGGTCCGAAGATCTCCTCCTGGAACACGCGCATCTTGTTGTGGCCGTGGAACACCGTGGGCGCGACGTAGTAGCCGTCCTTGAGGTCGCCGGGCAGCGTCACGCGCTCGCCGCCGGTGAGCACCTTGGCGCCCTCCTTCTTGCCGATGTCGATGTAGCCGAGAATCTTCTCGAGCTGGTCGTTCGACGCCTGCGCCCCCAGCATCGTGTCGGTGTCCAGCGGGTTGCCTGGCCGCACGCGCTTCACGCGCTCCAGGCCCCGCTCGATGAACTGGTTGAAGATGCGCTCGCCCACCAGCGCGCGCGACGGACAGGTGCAGACCTCTCCCTGGTTCAGCGCGAACATGGCGAACCCTTCCATCGCCTTGTCCAGGAAGTCGTCGTCCTGCGCCATCACGTCGTCAAAGAAGATGTTGGGGCTCTTGCCACCCAGCTCCAGCGTCACCGGGATGAGGTTCTCGCTCGCGTACTGGAGGATGAGGCGCCCCGTCGTCGTCTCTCCCGTGAAGGCCACCTTCGCCACGCGCGGGCTGCTCGCCAGCGGCTTGCCGGCCTCGACGCCGAAGCCGTTGACCACGTTGAGCACGCCGTCGGGGAGCAGGTCCTGGATGAGCTCGGTGACGACCAGGATGCCCACGGGCGTCTGCTCCGCGGGCTTGAGCACCACGCAGTTGCCCGCGGCCAGCGCCGGGGCCAGCTTCCACGCCGCCATCAGGATGGGGAAGTTCCACGGGATGATCTGCCCCACCACGCCCAGCGGCTCATGGAAGTGGTACGCGACGGTGTCGCTGTCCAACTGGCTCATGGAGCCTTCCTGCGCGCGGATGCAGCTCGCGAAGTAGCGGAAGTGGTCGATGGCCAGCGGCAGGTCCGCCGCGAGCGTCTCGCGGATGGGCTTGCCGTTGTCCCAGGACTCCACCAGCGCCAGCATCTCCTTCTCCTGCTCCAGCCGGTCGGCGATCTTCAGCAGGATGTTGGCGCGCTCGGTGGGCGAGGTGCGGCCCCAGGCGGCCTTCGCCGCGTGCGCCGCGTCCAGCGCCAGCTCGATGTCCTCCGCCGTGGAGCGGGGAATCTCGCAGAAGACCTGGCCCGTCACGGGCGTGATGTTCTGGAAGTACTGGCCCCGCTTGGGCTCGACCCAACGGCCACCGATGAAGTTCTGGTAGCGGGACTTGAACTTCACCTTCGAGCCGGGCTGGTTGGGGGCGGCGTAGATCATGAACGCTCTCCTTCAGGTGGAGCTGCGGGTGGAAGCCGCGGCCCCCAGAGCACCCCGCGTGCCACCTGTCCCACCGCCGACACCGCGACGCGTCGTGTCCCGCGATGCGACACTTCTGTCGGACACGCGTGGAGCGTCCCGCGACACTGTCGCGTGCCCCCGCACCCGGCTCAGGCGCGCGGTGGAAGCACCAGCCCCAAGCGCTCCACCATCCGGTAGAGCGTGCTGCGGGCGACCCCGAGCCGCCGCGCCGCGCGGGCCATGTTGCCCCCACTGCGCTCCAGCGCCTCGCGCACCGCTTGGGCCTCGAGCGCTCGCAGGCCCGTGGCACTCGCCGCGTCCTCGCGGGCCCCTCCGGGCGCGCGCGGAACGGCCCCGGGGCCGAGTCCCAGCTCGGGGGGCAGCGCGGCCACATCCACCTCACGCGCGCCCCCCGCGCGGACCAGCGCCAATCGGAGCACCGTCTTCAGCTCGCGCACGTTGCCGGGCCAGCCGTGGTTCTTCAGTCGCTCCAGCGCCGATGTCGACAGCGTGCTCGCGGGATGGCCCCCTTCGAGCGAGAGCTGCCCCAGCAGCTCTTGAGCCAGCATGGCCAGGTCGTCGCGCTCCCGCAGCGGAGGAAGGCGCAGCATCACGCCCTGGAGGCGATAGTAGAGGTCGCCACGGAACGTGCCCGCCCGGACGGCCGCATCCAGGTCCCTGCACGTCGCGCCGATGAGGCGGAAGCGCGAGTGCCGCACGTGTGACTCGCCCACGCGCGAGTATCCACCGTCCTCCAACACGCGCAGCAGCAACACCTGCAGCGCCGCGGGCATCTCCGCCAGCTCGTCCAGGAACAAGGTGCCCCCGTCCGCCGCCGCCAGCTTCCCCTCCGCCCCGCCCGCGCGTGCCCCCGTGAAGGCTCCGGGCGCATGACCGAACAGCTCGCTCTCCAGCAACGCCGACGACAGCGCTCCACAGTTGACCGCCACGAACGGCCCCGAGGCCACCGAGCTCGCCGCATGCACCGCTCGCGCGAGCAGCTCCTTGCCCGTCCCCGTCTCGGAGAGCAGCAGCACAGGGAGCATCGTCGGAGCGAAGCGCGCGGCCTCCTTCAGCATGGCCCGGTGCTGGGAGTCACTTCCCTTCAGCGCCTCCCAGGCGCTCCCCTCGGGCCCGGCGTCCTCCGCCACGGGAAGCCGCTTCGCCACCGCACGCGTGAGCCGAGGCTCCAGCCGCACCAGCACCGCGAGCGTCACGTCCCCCTCCCCCACCGCCTCCACCTGGACACGCCACCGCGCGCCCGTCGACGGCTGACACGCCTCCAGCGAATGCCCCCGCAGCGCCGCGTCCTTCAAGTCCGCCCACGACAAGCCGAGCACCCGCCCCGAGGACAGCTCCCCAGGCGAGCCCTGCGACAGGCTCATCACCGTCCGCGCGGCCCCGTTCAATCGCCGCACCCGCCCCGGGGCTTCGATGAGCAGCACGGGGCCATCCTCCCGGGCCAGCCGCGCCTCGAGTCTCCCTCGCACCGCGGATGCCACGCGCGCCCAGGCCACCTCGCGCAGCCGTGCCTCCGCGGAGTGCGCGATGCTCGCCACCGCCACCAGCACCAGCGGATCCGCGCCGCTCGCGGGGCCGGTGACATCCAGCACGCCGACCAGCTCACCGAACGCGTCCCTCACCGGCGCCGCGTAGCAGACCAGTCCATGGTGCCGCTGCGCATAGTGCGCGGGCCCCACCACCGCGACCGCGGAGGACTCCACCAACGCGGTGCCGATGGCATTCGTGCCGCGCGACACCTCGTCCCAGCAGGCCCCGGCCACCAGCCGCACGTCATCGGCGTGCCCTCCGAAGGAGCCCCCCGAGCTGCGCGTGGCGAGGATGACGCCCTCCCGGTCCGCCAGCAGCGCGACCCGCCCCGAGGGCAGTGGCGCCGCGGCGAGGACGTCCAGGATGTCTCGCACCTCGTGCCAGACGGGCTCCAGCCGCTCGCGGCGCTCGACGAGCGCGGCACTCCCGACGCTGGGTCCTTCGTGCGGGAGACCCGTGCAGGGGGCCCCCAGCGCTCGCGAGCGCTGCCACCTCGAGAGGATGGGAGGCACCTCCGGAATCGTCGCCTGCTCCCCGTCGAGCGCGCCGACGAGGAACTGCTCCCACAGGTGCGCGGAGGCGCTGAGCGTGAGCGTTCCCATGCGCGGTGATTATCCGGCGACTCGCCACGCCCACGGCAACCCGCGCCCCGCACCGTCCCCCGACTGTTGAGCCGCCAACCCAACGCGGCGCGGCGTCATGGAAGACCCCGCTGCACCGACTCGGGCGAGGGAGGAGGTGGCGGCGAGCGCCCCGGCTCGGCGAGCCACGCCTGCACCGCCGCCGCGTCGAGTGGCCGCGCGCGCTCCAGTCCCGGGCCACAGTACGCGCCCCCCGCCTCCTCGCGTGAGCGAGGGTCTCGAGGGAACACCAGGAGATAGCGCTCCTGGTCTTCGCTCACCCTGGAGACGACGTGCAGGGCCTCCGCCCGCGCTCGCGTCTCGGGGTCCTCGAGCAGCTTCAGCGAGAGCCGCTCCGTGGGAGTCCCCGCCTTGACGTGGGTGAGCGCGGTCTCACACAGCAGGCCCGCGGAGCGCGAGCCATCGATGTTCCACTGAGGCCAGGAGCTGCGCGTCAGCGGCACGCGTCCCGACATCATCCACCCCACATGATGGGCCACGCCCACCGAGGCCATGGTCGCGGTGAAGAGCAGCACCATCGCGGCCACCAGCATGACGCTCCAGCGCGCGGGCCACTCGGAAGGCCCCGGCGAGTCCGCGCGACGCTGGCGCCACAGCCGCCGCAGGAACACATGCGCGCCGACGGCCAGCACGCCCGTCACCCCGAGCGCTTCCGCGATGGCCCTCCCGCTGAACGTCACCTCGGGAAGCACCCGCTGCAGGAAGGAGATCCACCCGAACACGAGCAGGAAGGGCGCCAGGAAGACCCAAGTCTGTCCCAGCGCGAGGAGGAAGCACTGCCCCACGAAGAGGACACCTATCCAGGAGAGGAGCCTGAACCGCGTCATGGCGTGGCCTCCGCCATCAACGCGCGGTGGATGGCCTCGATGGGCAGACGCTGGATGTCGCCATTGGCGAAGAGCACCCAGCGCTCGCGCCCGAAGATGCCCGGCTCATACGCCAGCGGCAGCGACGACTCATCCGCCTTCTGTCCTCCCACGTAGATGAAGTGCATGCCGGAGTCCCCGAGCACCTTCCAGCGCGCGGGCGCAAGCTCCGGCCCGTGGTCGCTCGCGGGGAACACACGTCCGTGGTCCGCGGCATACGCCCAGAGCGCCAGCCGCAGCTCGTCCAAGCGCTGGCGTCGCGCCTGGAGCACCAGCTCCGAATCCGAGGGGAGCTGCGTCGGCGTGAGGCGATGCGTGACGCCCGACTTCTCCCACGCGCCCGGAGTCATCAGCTCGCGGCCTCCCGCAATCATCGACAGCACGAGCTGAAGGGCCAGCCCCAGGAGGAACACCATCGCGAGCGCCGAGCCGAAGCTCAGCGCGGGCAGGCGCGTCACATCGCGGCGCAGCCGGCGCCACAGGCCCCAGACGCCCACCGACACCAGCGCGTAGAGGGCGAGGAAGAACGAGATGGCTTCCAGTCGCTCGCTGGCGAGCTCCGTCAACGAGAAGTGAGGCATTCCCGCCACCGCGACGGCAGGCAGCAACAGCACGACCGCGACCGCGGACATTCTCGAGCGCACCCCGACAGTCTGCCTTGTCTGCCCATGGCGAAGCGAGCCGGTAACCGCCCCGACGCCCGCCCAGGGAGCAGGACCACGAGGCACGCGCCCCGACGCCGCGCCTCCCTGCCCCGAGCAATCGGGCGCCCCGTGACATCGCCCCGGGGGGCGGCTTCCCCGACTGGGACGACACACCTTGGGGAGTGGAGTCTTCCCCCGGAGAACGACCATGGCCCCCTGGACGACCAAACCCTCTCACTGGCTCCGCAATGGAGGCCTGTGCGCGAGCGCCCTGTTGCTCGCCATGGGCTGCGCGAGCGCGCAAGAGGAGTACGGCCCCCAGGTGACAGCGACCTCGCCGACCCTGGGCAGTCCCGTCTCCACGTTCCGCGACGTGCTGTCACCCTATGGCACCTGGACCCAGCTCCCGGAAGCGGGGTGGGTGTGGCAGCCCTCCGCCTCCGTGGTGGGCGACGGCTTCGTGCCCTACTCCACGGGTGGGCAGTGGGCGATGAGCGACTGGGGTTGGACGTTCCAGACAGACTGGGCCTGGGGGTGGGCGCCCTTCCACTACGGCCGCTGGTTCCTCCAGCCCTCCGTGGGCTGGGTGTGGTGGCCCGATGACGAGTGGGCGCCGTCCTGGGTGGACTGGCGCTGGGGAGACGGCTTCGTGGGGTGGGTGCCGTTCGCGCCGCCCGGCGTGGACGTGGACCTCGCGTGGAACTTCGTGAACGTCCACGACTTCTCCCGCCCCGACGTGGGCCGCTACGTGGTGGCGCCCGACCGGGTCGCCGGCATCCTCCAGCAGACCGAGCTCGCGGGTGAGCGGGTGAAGGCACGCACCGGCGAGTGGAACCGAGGCCCCTCGGCCGAGGCGTTCACCCAGGTCACCGGACAGCCCGTGCGCCGAGCCCGCCTGAGCGCGCCCCCCACCGGCCAGCCACCCGCGTCCCAAGCGGAGTCCCCTCCGGAGAAGCCGCCCCCGCCTCCGTCCGAGCACCCCGCTCCGTCCGCGCCCCCCGAGCACCACACGTCCCCGCCCGCCGAGGAGCACCCAGAGCCCAGGCCCCCGCCTCCACCGACCGAGCGCCCCACCGAGCCTTCCGCCGAGCCGCACACCCCGCCGCACGCCGGGCCTCACGAAGCGCCGCACCCCAGGCACTGAGTCCGTCCCCCCGGGAGGGGCGGACAGGCACCGGCGCCCCGCGCGAGGGTGGTCGATTCCGCGCCGGACGCCGAACCTTCCTGTCACGCACTGACCGCTTGGAAGGAGGCCCGGAATGTCCGAGACACAGCCCTTCGTCAGCAACCTCCAGGAGATTCGCCGCCGCGCCCGCGAGCACCTGGAGGAAGGCGCCCTCACCGAGAACTACGAGGGCGACGTGGCAACCACCCTCAAGCTGCTCAACGACGCGCTCGCCACGGAGATTGTCTGCGTGCTGCGCTACACGTCGAACTCCATCGCCGCGGTGGGCATCCACAGCGAAGCGGTGAAGGACGAGTTCGCCGAGCACGCGCGCGAGGAGCAGGAGCACGCGCTGCGGCTCGCCGAGCGCATCAATCAGCTGGGGGGACACGCGAACTTCAACCCCGAGGGGCTGATGGAGCGCAGCTCCAGCCAGTTCGTCGAGGGGCAGACGCTGGTGGACATGATTCGCGAGAACCTGGTGGCCGAGCGCATCGCCATCGAGACGTATCGCGACCTGGTCCGCTTCTTCGCGGAGCGGGACCCCACCACGCGGCGGCTCCTGGAGGACATCCTCGCCAAGGAAGAGGAGCACGCCAACGACATGCATGACCTGCTGGTGGCCCACCAGGGCCGCCCCATGCTCAACAACTGAAGACCTCCTCCGGCCCGGCGTGCCCACCCGTGGCGCGCCGGGCACGGATGAGGACTCAGCCTCGCGCCCAGGCGTCGCGGTAGCGCACCATCCGACCCAGCTCCGGCGCCCACAGGTTCAACCGCAGACAGCGCACGATGTCCCGGGGACTCAGCGTGGTGACGTGGGGCTGCTGGAGCTCGGGGATGGCGGCCATCGCCTCCGGCAGCCGGTAGAACGGGATGCGCGGGTTGAGGTGGTGCACGTGGTGGTAGCCGATGTTGCCGGTGAACCACGCCATCACCTTGCCACAGCGAAGGTAGCTGGACGCCTCCAGCGCCGCGTCCGAGTGCGTCCAGTGGGACTCCGCCAGGATGTGGACGTCGTCGAAGTTGTGCTGCGCGTAGAACAGGTACGTGCCCAGCGCGTAGGCCAGGAACAGCGGGCCCACGAAGGCGAACAGGTAGACGGCCGGCCCCGCGAAGACCCAGAGCACCACCGACAGCGCCACGTGGACGCCCAGCGCAAGACCTGACGTCCAGTAGCGCTTCGGGTTCTTCACGAAGGGCAGCAGACAGAGGCTGTAGAGGAACGCCGTGACATAGCCGAACAGCAACGTCACCGGATGGCGCTCGACACGGTAGGCCAGCCGTTGCCAGACGGAGGCCTGTCGCCACTGCTCGGTGGTCCACGTCACGAAGGTGCCCGCGGAGTCCGCCGCCAGCCGCGCGGTGTTCGCGTGGTGATGGTTGTGGGTGTCATTCCAGATGCGCGCGGGCGTGAGCGTGAGGATGCCCTGCACATGGAAGAGCACCTTCGCCCATCTCGAGGAGGGCAGGAGCGCGCCGTGCATCGCGTCGTGGAAGAGGATGAAGGCGCGGATGAGGACGAGCGCCTCCAGGACACCGCCCAGGGCGCGCAGGGGCCACCAGGGCGCGGCCACGGCCAACGTCGCGGCCGCCGCCAGCGCGGCATAGGTGGCGATCAGGTTCCAGCCCGAGCGCGTCGTGTCCTGCGCGGCGAAGGGGCGGGTCCTCGCAATGAGCTCCTTGCTCGACGGCAGCGGGGCTCGGTCCATGGGAGAGAGGCTCCAGTCAGGGATGTGGCCGGCGAGGCGCCGAGCCAGGGTGTCGATGCTTCTCCCATCGCCATGTCATGCGTCGGTCAGCCGATGAGTCGTGGTCTTCCCTGTCTGGGAATGACGCAGTGAGGCCAACCCGTGACGCCCCCTCCCCCCGCCGCCAGGGCAAGAGGGGGCCGACTCCTCGCCGGGTTCCGGTAGAATCAGCAGTCGCTGCCTGTTAGGTCCAGACGTCCGCCAAGGAGCAGCCGTGTTCCGATTCGAGTCCGACCGGGAGCTCATCCAGTCCTTCCGCCCCCGAGACCGCCGCGTCATGGAGATGCCGCCGGGTCTCTCGTTCCCCTTGTTCGTGCGTGACTACCTCGCGTGGACGGAGACCTCGGGCGCTCGCGTGTATCTGATCTTCTCCGCGCCCGGCAGCCACAAGCCCATCGGCATCATCTTCCGCCGCGACTCGATGGGCGGAGAGAACGTCTCGCGCCTGTGCGACTGGTGCCACCACTACGGCTCGTCGAGCGAGGTCACCCTGCTCACCACGGATGTCACGAGCAAGCGCCGGGTGGGCGTCATCCTCTGCGCGGACCTGCGCTGCCGCGAGCGGCTGGAGGACGCCGCCAATCGCTCGGGGCGGAGCGCCCTCGATGCCCTGGAGCAGCTGCGGGCTCGCATGTTCCGCTTCGCGCACGAGGCGCTGGGCATCGAAGCCAAGCCCGCCGCCTGACCCGCGCGAAGACTCAGGCCCCGGAGGCGATGGCCCGCTGCACCTGGGGCACTCCGGGGAGCATGGGCGCGGGGTTGAGCGCCTGCACCAGCAAGGCCCGCAGCGCCTCGCCCAGGTCATCCACCACGCCAAGTGCTCCCGCGGGGGCCCCCTGGAGCGCCGCGGGGACCTCCGCGCCCACCACGACGATGGGCATCCGCGCCTCCCACGCCAGGTAGTGCGCGAGCCCCACCGCCGGCTCCGAGACATCCAGCAAGAGCGCGCCCACCGCGCCCGCGCTGAAGGGCCGCCACAGGGGCCGCGCCGCCTCGGCGGGAGGCAGCGTGCAGAAGTCCAGGCGCAGCACCTCGCTCAGCACCAATCGCCCCAGCGTCCCGAAGCCGCTCTTCACCGCGGTGGGCTCGGCCGACAGGGCCTCCAGGCCCGGCACTCGCGCCATCACCCGGCGCGCGGCGGAGGAGCCGCTGCCGCAGACGAAGATCTTCGCGGTGGCGACCTTCGCGGGCGCCTTGGTGCGCAGGATGCGGCCTCGCAGCGCGTGCACCTCCGCGGCCCCCAGGAGCTCATTGGCGTTCGCGTCCGCGCCGTCCGCGTCCGCGGGCTTCGCCACCCCGCGCTGAATCAGCGTGGACAACACGCCCAGCACTTCCAGGTCCGTGGCGGGCGCCAGGTCGAGTACCTCGCCCAGCGCGCGTGGCTGACGCAGCAGCCCCACCACCTGCGCCGTCACCGGGTGCTGGTCCTGCTGGAGGTCCAGGTCCGGGGCCAGCATCAGGCGCGTGTGGCGCGGGGGCAGGCCCGGCATCAGCCGGTTCACCTCGTCCGACTGGCGCATGCCCTCCAGCAGCGCGTCGTCCATGGCGCGGTTGATGCGCGGTCGCGCCGGGCTTCCGCCGGGCGAGAAGGTGAAGGTGCCGTCGGCCCACGCCAGCAGCCGGAACAGCGCCTTCTCCCCTTCCACGCGGCCCAGCTTCGCGTTCACCGGGCGGCCTTCCGCCACGTGGATTTCGCCGCGCTCGTTGCCCCGCTCCAGCGACAGCTTCCCGCTGCGCCGGTTCATCCCGAGCAGCTGCATCAGGTCCGGGATGCTGAGCTGGCTGAGCGAGCCTTCAATCTCCTGCTGCTCGACCTTCAGGTCCTTGGCCGCCTCGTTGCGGCGGAAGATGTGCTCGATGCGGCTGAGCACCTCGTCCAGGTTGAAGGGCTTGCGCAGGTAGCCGTCGCGCAGGCCCCGGTAGCGATCCCCGTCGAAGCTCGACGTGGTGAGCACCACCGGGATGTCCTCGGTGCGAGGGTTGGTGCGAAGAATCTGGATGAAGGTGCGCGCCTCCAACAGGCGGCAGCCCTCGTCGAAGAGCGTGAGGTCGGGGTGGCGCAGCACCGCCACTTCCAGCGCGCGCGAGCCATCCGGCGCGTAGTGCACCTGATACCCCTTGGTGCGCAGCGCGCGGGACAGCGCACGCACGGACTCGAGGTCGGGGTCGGCGATGAGAATCTTGCGGACCTGGGCCACGTGTCGCTCCGCTTCGTGTCAGTAGGGCTGCAGGTCGTACTCGGCCTGCAGCTTGGAGATGAGCCCGTCCACCACCGCGGTGTCCGAGGTGTGGAACCCCCACGTCGCGCCCCGCCCCCGCCGCTGGATGAGCGCGTAAGCCGCGCTCTCCGAGAGCCAGAGGATGAACTCGTGCCGCGACACCCGCTCGTCCCCTTCGAGGAACACGGGCGTCAGCGCGGGATGCGACTCCAGGTCCACCCGGCGCCCCAGCAGGTAGATGCGCGACGACAGGTCCGGCGGCGCCGACTCCAGCCCCGAGGCGATGGGCAGGTCCGAGCGAATCTCCGGCCCGCCCACGTACAAGAGGCCCCGCGAGCCCGGGTCCCGCATCAGCTCGCGGGCAATCTCCGCCTGGAGCTCGTCGAAGAGGACGTCCGCCACCTTGCCTCGGCGGCTGGGCTCGGCGCGATCATCCAGCGGGAGCTTGGGGCTGTTGGGCGTGCCGAGCAGCAGGTCCACCTCGTCCCAGAACGGCAGCCCGTCCAACATCAGGCGCCGCTGGAGCGACGCGCGACGCTCATCCATGCGGCGGCGGCAGCGGTGCACCAGCTCGTCGAAGTCCTCGCCGTCCTTCGGGAAGGTGCTGGCTCCGCCCACCAGGGCCAGGGGCAGGCGCGTCTCGACGTCCTGGACCTCGGGCTCCTCGCGCACGGCGGCGACGGCGCGGCGCACGAACATCATCGCGCCGAAGAAGTCCGTCTCCGGCAGCAGCAGGTAGAACTCCTGGTCGCTCGCCTTCGCGATGACGTCCGAGTCGCGGATGATCTTGCTCAGCGCGCGGATGATGCCGCGCACCGCCTTCTTCGCGTCCGCCGCGCCCTGGCGCACGCGCACCAGCGGCAGGTTGTCGATGGAGAAGGTCAGCAGCGAGAAGGTCCGGCCGTAGCGCCGCGCCTTGTAGATCTCCTTCGAGGCGTAGTCGGTGAAGTAGCTGAGGTTGTAGGCCGCCGTCTCGCGGTCGCGGAGCCCCAGCCGCTGGAGGGCCATCATCCGCCGGCCGTTCTTCACGCCCACCGCGGCGAAGTCCGCGAGCACGCGCGCATCCCGCGAATGCTCGGGCCGGAAGTCTCCCGCCAGCGGGTCGGAGAGCTGCGCGAGGCCGACGATCTCCCCCGACACCATCAGCGGCACGTACAGCACCACGGAGCGCTCATCCCGGGCGAGCCACGGCTGCGCATCCTTCAAGCGCGCGGCCAGCGGCCCCTCCGGGTTCATCTTCTCCGCGAGGAACTGCTTGTCGAGCAGCCCCCGGTACGCGCGCAGCACCAGGTCGCCCCGGTCGTCGAGCACCCACAGCGCGGCGCTCTGCGCGTCGCACACCGCGGACAGCTCCGAGATGATTCGCTCCTGGAGCCACTCCAGGTCCGACTGGGAGATGAGCTCCAGGCAGCGCTGGTGCAGGTTGTGGAAGCGGGCGAACTCCAGGTTCTCGTCGCGGAGCTGCGCGCGCTCGCGACGGAGGGCCGCGCGCTCCAGGGCCCGGTCCACCGCGAGCACCAGGTCCGTCTCCTCCACCGGCTTGACGAGGCAGTCCGCCGCGCCCGAGCGCAGCGCCATCTCCGAGCCCTTCACGTCCAGGCGATGGCTGACCAGGATGACCTCCTGGTCCGGGTCCCTCTCGCGCAGGCGGGCGGTGAGCGCGAAGCCGTCCACGCCGGGCATCACCACGTCGGTGATGACCAGGTCGAACGGCGTGCGTGCGGCCTCCTCGAGCGCCTGGGTGCCATTCTCCACCGCGACCACGCGGTGCCCATGACGGGCCAGCATGTCGCTGGCGAGCTGGCGGAAGAACAGGTCGTCGTCAACGACGAGAATAGGACCGGCCACGCGCTGTCAGACCCGGGAGCGAAGGGGGAGCGCGGAGGTTACCGGCCCGATGGAAGCGCGACAACGCCCTCGAAGACAAACGCGACGGGTCCACGGAGGCGGATGTCGGACAGGTCGGCGGGCACGAGAATGCCCAGGTCGCCTCCGGGCAAGGTGACTCGCAGCCAGGTGTCCGCGGGCAGCCGCCCCGCCAGCACCGCGGCCACCGCCGAGGCACACGCCCCCGTTCCACACGCCTGGGTCAGCCCACAGCCGCGCTCCCAGACGACGACGGTGAGCCCGTCCTGCTCCACCCGGACGAACTCGACGTTCGTCCGGTCCTTGAACGCGGGGTGCCGCTCCAACTCCGGCCCCAGCGTCGCCGCGTCTTCCAGTGGACGGTCCAGGAGGACCAGGTGGGGGTTGCCCATGCTCACCGCGGAGGCGCGCAGGTCCGGGTAGCCCTGCAGCGGCGAGTCCAGGAAGGGGCGCCCCGTGGCACCCGAGGGGAGGTTGGGCGCGACGAGGCGCGCGGGGCCCATGGAGATATCCACGGCGACGACGCCGCCATCGCCATAGCCGGGCACGCAGGTCAGCACGCCCGCGCCGGTCTCCACGTCGAGGCGGCCGGGGTGCTCCGAGGAGTGGTCGACCAGGTGCTTCACGGCGCAGCGCAGGCCGTTGCCGCACATCTCCGCGATGCTGCCATCGGCGTTGTGGACGACCATCCGGGCCAGGCCCTGCTCGGAAGGCAGGAGCGCGAGGACACCGTCCGCGCCGATGCCGAGCCTGCGGTCGCACATCCAGCGCGACGTCTCGGCGTCGATGTCCACCCCGGACCGGCGACGGTCCAGGACGACGAAGTCATTGCCCAGGCCTTGGTACTTGAAGATGCGCTCGCGAACGTCCACGAGGGCAATCCTAGTCGCGGGCCGTCATTCGCGCTCGTCCGCCTTCTTCGACGGGGTCGGAGGAGGCATGTCGAGCGCCGGCACGGCACCCCGTGGGGGCTTGACCTGGGGGATGGTGGGCGAGCGCGCGGGCGTGCCTCCCGGGGGCGGCTGTGCGGTGCCCTTCACGGCGTTGGGCTCCGCGGGGGCGCGGTCGGAGCCGTCCTGGAGGGGGTTGCCCCCCGAGCGGGCCGCCTGACGGCGCAGGGTGGTCAGCTCCTTCTCCTGCACCTCGAGCATCTCCTGGAGTTGCTCCACGTGGGACTGGAGCTGCTCCATCTCCGCGGCCATCTCGAGAACGGCCTCGGGCTGGGAGGAGGTCTTGAGCTCCTCGAGGCTCTTGAGGAGCTCGCCGCGCTCGGACTCCATCGTGGAGAGTCGCGCTTGCAGGTCCTTCACGAGGGGCTCGAGGCGGGCGCGCTCGAAGCGGTCGTTGAGGAGCTCTTGCTTCTCCGCGGTGAGGGCCTGGGTCTGTTCCTGGAGGCGCGTGAGCTCGGTGCGGAGGGTGGTGAGGCGGTCGGAGGTGGAGCCCTCGCGCTGCTGGAGCTGACGGCGTGCGTCTTCGAGCGCCGCGGCGACGAGGGTCCGCTCGGCGCGCTCGGTGTCGAGCATCCGGACGGCGTCGGTGGACGCGGTCTCCATGGCGGTGATGCGCCCTTCCAGACGGACTCGGGCGGCCCGAGCGACGGTCAGGTCGGACTGGAGGCGCTCGCGTTCCGACTCGGCGCGGCCGGCGCGCTCCTGTAGAGCCTGGACGGTGGCGGCGCTCTCCGTGGTGGCGGACTCGAGCTCGGTGATGCGGGCTTCGAGCTTCGACTCCGAGGCGTCCTGGGCCGTCCGCGCGGCGTCGAGGAGGGCGGCGGATTCGGAGAGACGGGCCTCCAAGCTGTCCTTGCTGGCGCGCACGTCTTCCAGGAGGACCATCGTGCTCGTGAGCTTCGACTCCAGCTCGGCCTTGTTCGTCCGCTCGGCTTCGAGTTGCGCGGCCGACTCCGTGAGCTTCGACTCCAGCTCGGCCTTGTTCGTCCGCTCGGCCGCAACGTGAGCGGTCGACTCGGAGAGCTTCGACTCCAAGGCGTCCTTCGCGGTGCGCTCCGCCTCGAGCTGGGCGACCGTCTCCGCGAGCTTCGACTCCAACTCGACCTTGTTCGTGTGCTCGGCCTCGAACCGGGCGGTCGACTCGGAGAGCTTCGACGCGAGGGAGTCCTTCGCGGTGTGCTCGACTTCGAGCCGGGCCACCGTTTCCACGAGCTTGGACTCCAGCTCCACGATGTCGTTCCGCTGTGCGTTGAGCTGGGCCGCCGTCTCCGTGAGCTTCAACTCCAGCTCGAGCGTGTCGTTCCGGTGGACGCCGAGCTGAGTCGAAGTCTCCTCGAGCTTCGACTCCAGCGACTCCTTCGCCATGCGCTCGGCATCGAGCAGGGCCGTCGACTCGGTGAGCTTCGACTCCCACTCCGAGCGAGCCTGCTCCAGCTGCGCCTCCAGCGACGAGGCGCGCGCCTGCTCTGCCCGGGCACTCTCGGTGACGCGCGCCAGCTCCGCCCGGGTGGTCTCCAGCGAGGCACGTTCGGTCTCGAGCGAGGTCTCCATCGCGGTGGCCTTCCCCGCGAAGCGGCGAGCCGTCTCCAACTGCACCATCAGCAACTCGGCGTTCTCGCGCTGTGCGGCCAGTCGGTCCTGTGCATCCACCAACTCCGCGTCGAGCCGAGCGATGTGCATGCCCCGGTCGTGCAGCGCGGCCATGGCGCGCTGGAGCTCCATCCCCAGGCGCATCGCGTCCTGCCGAGCGGCCATCAGGTGGTTCATCTCCCCCCGCAGCCCCAGCACCTCCTGGCGCGTGGCCTCCAGTGCGGTCTCGGTCTCCTCCAGCTCGCGCTGATGTGTCGCCGCCCGCTCCTCGAGCCGCTGACGCTCGGCCTCGTGCGCCGACGCGGACTCCGACAACCGAGAGGCCCGCGCCTCGCTCTCGCGAAGCTCCTCGCGGAGCCGCTCCGCCTGTGCCTGGAGCTCTTGCAGCGACCAGTCCCGCTCGGAGAGCTGCGCATCCACCGCGCGCTTCGCCGCCTCCGCATCGCCCAGCGCCTGTTCCGAGGTGGCCAGTCGAGCGTTCGCGCTCGTCACCTCCGACTCCAGGCGCTCACGCAGCTCGCGAGCCGATTCCTCGGACTGGGCGCGAGCCTCGGAAGCTTCGCGCAGCTCCGTCACGGACTGCTCCGCGCTCTTCTCGAGGTCCCGAATCCGAAGCTCACGGGCCTCCAGCTCACGTCGCGCCTCCGCCAGCGCGGCCTCGTGCGATTCGCGTTCGCGGGACAGCTCGGAGCGAATCGACTCACGCCCCTGCTGCTCGGCCGTGAGCGACGCTCGTGCCTCCGTGAGTGCGGCCTCGGATTCCGCTCGGGCCGACTCCTCCGTCGACAGCGCTTCGCGAGCTTGAGCAAGCGAGGACTCCAGCTCGGAGCGGGCACGCTGCTCTCCCTCGAGCCGCTCGTGAACCCGCGCCAGTCCGGCCTCGCCGTCGCTGCGCTCCTGACGCTCCGTCTCCAGCTCCACGCGGACCGAGCTCA
Source organism: Myxococcus stipitatus DSM 14675 (assembly GCF_000331735.1). Classification (GTDB taxonomy): domain Bacteria; phylum Myxococcota; class Myxococcia; order Myxococcales; family Myxococcaceae; genus Myxococcus; species Myxococcus stipitatus. The sequence continues at coordinate 7,168,824 of NC_020126.1, forward strand.
GCGCCTCACGCTCGGCCACCAGCGTGGACTCGGCCTGAGTCCTCCGGTCCTTCTCCGAGGCAAGCTCCGCCTGAAGGCGCGCGACCACCGCGTCCGCATCAGAAGCCCGCTCCCGTGTCCGCTCCAGCTCCGCCGTCAGCGCCTCACGCGCGGCGGCAAGCAGCCTGCGAGCTTCGTCCAGCGACGCGGGCTCTTGCCCACGATTCTCTCGCTCAGCGGCAAGCTTCTCTCGAGCTTCCTCGAGCGCGGCAACGAACCGGGCGCGCTGCTCTGATTCGGCCTGAAGGCGAAGGGGGTCGTCCGGCAGCGTGGCACTGGACCGGGCATTCACCTCGTACAGACGGGTCTGGGCCTCCGCCAGCGCCTCGGCACCTTCCTCGATACTGGACTGAGCCTCCGCCAGGTCCTCGCTCAACCGGGCTTGCGCCTTCGTGAGCGACTCGGCGACCGCCGTCCTTTCTTCGAGCTGTGACCGGGCATCCGTCAGCGCGGCTGCCGTCTCGATGTGAGCGGCAACCAGCGCCTGGGCTTCCGAGAGTGCGGCCTCCGCCGCCGCCTTCGCCTCGGCGCGTTCCTCAGCGAGAGCCCGTGCCTCCGCGAGCTCGGCGACGACCGCCGCCTTCGCCTCCGCGCTCGCATCGATGACAGCCTGGGCTTCCTTGAGCGAGGCATCCAGCGCCGCAGTGGCTTCAGCGCTTGCCTCGATACGGGACTGGGCCTCCGCGAGCGCGGCTTCGACCACCGCCCTCTCTTCGGCACCTTCCTCGATACGAGACCGGGCCTCCGCGAGCGCGGCTTCTACCGCCGCCTTCTCGTCGACACCTGCCTCGATGCGAGACCGGGCCTCCACGAGCGCGGCCTCTGCCTCGGCCTTCGCCTCGGCACCTTCCTCGATACGAGACCGAGCCTCCGCGAGCGCGGCTTCTACCGCCGCCTTCGCCTCGGCACCTTCCTCGATACGAGACCGAGCCTCCGCGAGCGCGGCTTCTACCGCCGCCTTCTCTTCGACGCTTTCCTCGATACGAGACCGGGCCTCCGCGAGCGCGGCCTCTGTCTCGGCCTTCGCCGCGGTGCTTCGCTCGATGAGCGCCTGCGCATCCGAGAGCGCGGCGGCCACCGCATCCTTCGCATCAGCGCCCTGCTGGATACGCGCCTGAGCCTCGGCCAGCTCCGCCAGGACGCGAGCATCCATCTCTCGCAGCCGGGCTCGGGCCTCTTCCAGCGCGGCATCGACTTCCGCCTTCGCCTCGGCGCTCTGCTCGAGACGGGACTGAGCCTCCGCCAGCGCAGTCTCGGCCTCGGTCCCCTGCTGAATCCGAGCCTGGGCGGCGGCCAGCTCCGCCGAGGCACGAGCATTCACCTCATGCAGACGGGCCTGCGTCTCCGACAGCGCGGCGTCCAGTCCGGCCTTCGCCGCGACCTCTTCTTCGATACGGGCCTGCGCCTCCAGCAGCGCGGCATCAATCGCCGCCTTCGCCTCCGCGCCTTCCTCGAGACGAGTCTGCGCCTCAATCAGCGCGGCATCGACCTCCGCCTTCGCCTCCGCCCCTTCCCCCAGACGAGTCCGCGCCTCAACCAGCGCGGCATCGACCTCCGCCTTCGCCGCGGCGCTGTTATCCAGACGCGCCTGAACCTCGGCCAGCGCGGCATCGACCTCCGCCTTCGCCTCGACGCCCTGCTGAATCCGAACGCGAGCCTCGGCCAGCGACACCTCGACGCGCGCTGTCTCCTCGGTCGCCGCCTCGAACAGCGCCTGAGTCTCCGCGAGCGAGGTCTCGACGCGCTCACGCCGCGAGACCTCCGCTTCGAGCCGAGCCTGGAACTGCGCGAGCGTCCCCTCCACGTGACTTCGCTGCTGTCCCTCGCCGTGGAGCTGTCCCTGGGCCTCGGACAGCGACGCCTCCGCCTTGGAGCGCCGCTCGACCTCCTCCTGCAACTGGACCTGGACGTCCGCGAGCGCGGCCTCCCAACGCGCGCGCCGCTCGACCTCCGCATCCAACGACTCACGCGTCCGCGACAAAGAGGCTTCGGCCTCCACGAGCCGCTGAGTCGCACTCTCCAACTTGCCGCGGGAGACGCGCAGGGCCTCCTCCACCGCCGCCCGAGCCTCTCGCTCCTGGTCGAGCTCCCCACCCACCCGCGCCGCCAACCCCGCCGTGGAGTCGCGCTCCTGCTGCGCCGTCTCCAGGTCCGACTGCATCACCAGAAGCGACGCCGCGAGTTCCTCCGCCCGCGCGGCATCCTCGCGACGCCCTCGGCTCAGCGCCGAGACCTCCGCCTCCAGCTCCACCACGCGCCGGACGAGCGCCTGACGCTCCTCCTCCAGCTCCAGCTTGCGCGCCTCGGTCTCCGTCCGGATCGCGGCCTCGGTCCGAGCCTCCTCGCCCAGCGACTCCGCCTTCGCGCGCTCTGTCTCCAGCGCGCGCTCCAGCGACGACAACCGCTCCTGAACCCCGGAGCGCTCTGCCTCCAGCGCCCCCGTGAGCCCCGCCTCCAGCCGAGCCCGCTCCGCCTCCAGCTCCGAGATTCGCTCCCGAGCCTCGTGAAGCGCTCCCTCCAGCGTCCCCGCCGTGGCCCGAGCCGACGCTTCGGCCTCGGTGAGCGCCGCCAACTCCCGCCGCAGCCGGTCCTCGCGCTCCTGGGCGGCGACGAGCTCCGTCTCCTGCCCGCGCCCGTCGGCCACGAGCGCCGCCAGCCGCTCCTCCGCGTCCCGCCGAGCCCCTTCCGCCGCCGCCACGCGAACCGACGCATCCGTCAGCTCACGCGCCGCACGAGCCAGCTCCGCCTCCTTCACGGAGACCGCCGCGGCCGCCACCCGAGCGGACTCCTCCGCCCGAGCAGTCCCTTCCTTCAGGTGCTCCACCGCCGCCAGGGCCGACGAGTACTGCTCGGCGATGCGCAGCTCCCGCTCCCGCGCGGCCTCGGCGGCACGACGGCGGTCCTCGGAGTGCTCCACCGCCCGCTCCGACGAGAGCCGGTCCTTCTCCCGGTCGATGCGCAGCGTCGACAGCTCGTCCTGCAGCTCGCGAACCTGGGTGTACGTCTGGGTCAGCCGCTCGCGGGCCTCCTCCAACGTCGCCGTCAGCTCCTCGCGGCGAGCCCGCTCCAACCGGAGCGTCTCCTGCGCCGAGAGCACCTGGACGCCCGCCTCCGCCTGCGCCCGCTGCGCCGCCTCCACATCCAACCGCTGCGCCGCCAGCCGTCGGTCCGTATCCCCCAGCCGCTCGTGCGCGACCTGGAGCTCCAGCTCCCGCCGACGAAGCTTGCCGGCCAGGTCATCCCGCTCCCGCTGAGACTCCGGCGTGCCGCGCGCCTGCTCGAGCTGCGCGGTGAGCCGCGCCACCTCATCCCGAGCATCCTCCAGCTCCGGCTTGAGCGCGGCGACCTGCGCCTCGCGGTCCGTCAGCTCCGTGCGAAGCCGCGACAACGACTCCTTCAACCGGGCCCCGCGCTCCTCCCACGACTTCGCGCGCGCGACCACCTCATCCATCTTCCCCCGGGTGAAGGCCAACGGCTCCGGAGGGAGCTGGACCCACGTGGGGTCCACCACCCGCGACGGCTCCAGCCCCGCCACCACCACGAAGTACGCCGCCTCGCCGTTCTCCACGAGGGTGCCGTCCACCTGGAGCCCCTCGCCCTTCTCGAAGGCGAGCTGGTAGCCCAGCACCGGCGACTGCGTCGCCACCTCCACATGGGGGAAGTGGACCTGGAGCGCATCCAGCAGCAGCCCGTACGTCGGCGGCGCCCCGCCCTCCTCCGCCTCCATCAGCTGCGGCAGCGCGAGCCCCGCCACGTTGCGCAGGCCGCCCACGAGGAAGCCCTGCTTCGCCACCAGCCGCGCCAGCTCCGCCAGGAGCTCCGGCGCGCGGACATACGGGGCCAGGTCCGCGACCAGCACCACGTCGAAGCTGCCCGGCTCGAAGTCGTCGTAGATGTTGGCGCGATAACGCAGCGAGGGCCCACCATGCGCCTTCTGCGCCGCATGGACCGCCTTCAGGTCCGCGTCACAGGCCACCACCGCGCGAGCCCCCCGCTCCACGAGGAATCGGGCGCTCTCGCCTCCGGTGGAGGCCACCGCGTCGACCTCCAACACCCGACGACGGGCGAAGAGGCTCTCGGCGAAGATGTAGCGGGGCAGCAGTTCACTGGGCCCCATGCGACGGAATGTGTGATGCATGGGTGTGTTCGGGGGTAGGAGTATAGCCGTGGGCCTCCGCGCCCCAAGGAAAGCGCCGCGCCGCGAAATCGGCCCGGCGCCCGGACGTCAGGAGAGCAGGCGACATGAACGGAACGGCACAGCAGGGTTTTGGCTATCGGGCACGGCGGACCTTCACGCGGCTGCTCGTCTTCTTCGTGATTCTGGGGCTGGGCGGACTGGTCGTCTTCCTCCTCTCCCAGCTCAACGCGCGCACCTTCACCCTGGAGCCCGTGGACGGCCAGCTCGTCGTCATGAAGGGCCGCATGGCCCCCATGGGCTCCGCCCCCTACCGCCCCGGGGACCCTCGGCTCACGGACGCCTACGCCCCCATCCCGCTGGAGGGCCAGGACGTCTCCTCCCTCATCCTCCGCAAGTTCACCGAGCGCGATGAGCTGGACCGGGCCCTCTTCCCCCTCCTGGAGTCCCTGGCCCGCCCTCGCATCGGCGCCGAGGAGCCCGCCCGCGTCGAGCAGGGCCTCTACTACCTCCGCCGCGCCGAGAAGCTCTCCGGCGTCACCGAGGAGCAGCGCCTCACCCTCCAGAAGCTCCTGACCGAGGTGGCCTACTACCAGGCCCGCCAGAAGCTCGAGGACGCCCGCCGCCTCATCGGCGACGCCATGGTGCAGCTCAAGCTCGCCGCCGAGAGCCAGAGCCGCCACGCGCGCAGCGCCAACCAGATGCTCTCCGTCGTGGCCCCCTCCGCCCGCGCCCTGGAGGAGTCCCTCCGCCGCGCCGTCCACACCCTGAGTGGGCCCCAGGAGAAACCCTGGGAGTCGCAGCCGACCCCGCCCGCACCTGCCCCCACCCCGGCGCCTCCGGAGGCCGCGCAGCCTGCCTTCCCGGTGGGGGATGGGGCCGATTCCGGTACGACTCCCTGAGCGGGGCCCGGAGCATCCGCCCTCCCAGGTTTGATTCCACGACCTGCGTACGGAGCGTCGCCCATCTCCTCACTCACTGTTGTGAGGAGAACGTGACGAAGGCTGTTGGAGATCGATCATAGATTGCAAGGGTCGGACCTACGCGAGCACTAGATCTCGCGTTGACACCAACGGGGGCCCCCCATACCTTGTGCCCGGTCTGTGACGCCCCACCAACCAGGCGGCGTCCCAAGGGGCTCAGGGAGGGATTGTGGTTTCTTTACACACAGCAATCTACCCCGTATGTCAGCTGAGCCTCCGTTGCTTCCCAAGACGGTAGGTCCGCGGCGGTAGAGCGGACCTATTCCCCTACACATCCGTGCAGTATTTTTCGTGGCTCGGGAACCGCTCCCAGGGCAAGCTCGAGGCTTGCCCAAGGGCCACGCCTTTGCCTTCTTGCCTTTCGTTTGGAGTGAGCCGCTCGTGAACTTCGAAACGCCCGTGAAGCCCAGCCCCGCGCCCATGCCTGTTCCGCCCGCGCCCAATGGTCACCCCGGGCCCACCGCGAGCGTAGCCAGTGAGCCCGTGCCCGCCACGAGCGACTTCACGTCCACCCAGATGCGCGTGCGCAAGCGCAACGGCACCGCGGAGTCGGTGGACCTGAACAAGATTGTGCGCGCGGTGGGCAAGAGCTGCGTGGGGCTGTCCCGCGTGGATGTCATGCGCGTGGCCACGAAGACCATCTCCGGCCTCTACGACGGCGCGACGACGCGCGAGCTGGACAGCCTCTCCATCCAGACAGCCGCCGCCCTCATCGTCGAGGAGCCCGAGTACGCGCGCCTCTCCGCGCGCCTGCTGGCCACCTTCATCCAGAAGGAGGTCAGCAACCAGGACATCCACTCCTTCAGCCAGTCCGTCGCCGCCGGCCACAAGCACGGCCTCATCGCGGACCGGCTCCTCCAGTTCGTCCAGGCCAACGCGCGCAAGCTCAACGCGGCCATCGACCCGACGCGCAACGACCTGTTCGAGTACTTCGGCCTGCGCACGGTCTACGACCGTTATCTCTTGAAGAACCCGCAGACGCGCGAGGTGCTGGAGACGCCGCAGGAGTTCTTCCTGCGCGTGGCGTGCGCGCTGAGCGGCGACAACGCGCGGGAGGCCATCGAGCTGTACCGGCTCTTCAGCTCGCTGGAGTACCTGCCCAGCTCCCCCACCCTCTTCAACTCCGGCACCCGCCACGAGCAGCTCTCCAGCTGCTTCCTGCTGGACTCGCCCGCCGACGACCTGGACGCCATCTACCGCAAGTACTCGGACATCGCGATGCTGTCCAAGTTCTCCGGCGGCATCGGCGTGGGCTACCACCGCGTGCGTGCGCGCGGCTCGCTCATCCGCTCCACCAACGGCCACTCCAACGGCATCGTCCCCTGGCTCAAGACGCTGGACGCCTCCGTCGCCGCGGTGAACCAGGGCGGCAAGCGCAAGGGCGCGTGCTGCGTGTACCTGGAGTCGTGGCACGCGGACATCGAGGACTTCCTCGAGCTGCGCGAGAACACCGGTGACGAGGCCCGCCGCACCCACAACCTGAACCTGGCCAACTGGGTGCCGGACCTGTTCATGAAGCGCGTGGAGTCGGAGGGCGACTGGAGCCTGTTCGACCCGAAGGTGGTTCCGCACCTCACGGACCTGTTCGGCGCGGAGTTCGAGAAGGCGTACGTGGAGGCGGAGGCCTCCGGCCTGGCCATGCGCAAGGTGAAGGCGCGCGACCTCTATGCCCGGATGATGAAGACGCTGGCGCAGACGGGCAACGGCTGGATGACCTTCAAGGACATCAGCAACCGCAAGAGCAACCAGACCGGGCTGCCCCAGAACGTCATCCACCTGTCCAACCTGTGCACCGAAATCCTGGAGGTGACCAGCCAGGGTGAGACGGCGGTGTGCAACCTGGGCTCGCTGAACCTGGGCCGCATGGTGGTGGACGGGAAGTTCGACTTCGAGCGCCTGCGCGCCAACGCCCAGCTCGCGCTCAAGCAACTCGACCGCGTCATCGACCTCAACTACTACCCCATCCCCACGGCCGCGGACTCCAACCGCCGCTGGCGTCCGGTGGGCCTGGGCCTGATGGGCCTCCAGGACGTCTTCTTCCAGCTCAAGCTCGCCTTCGATGCCCCCGAGGCGCGCGCGCTGTCGAAGAAGATCTCCGAGGAGATCTACTTCGCCGCGTTGACCACTTCATGCGAGCTGGCCGAGCAGTTCGGCGCGCACCCGTCCTTCCCGGAGACGCGAGCGGCCCAGGGTGAGTTCCAGTTCGCCAGCTGGGGTGTGACGCCGGAGGACCCGGCCCGCTGGGACGCGCTGCGTGCGCGCATCATGAAGCACGGCCTGCGCAACTCGCTGATGATCGCCATCGCGCCCACCGCGACGATCGCCTCCATCGCCGGCTGCTACGAGTGCATCGAGCCGCAGGTCTCCAACCTCTTCAAGCGCGAGACGCTGTCGGGCGACTTCCTCCAGGTGAACCGCTACCTGGTGCGCGACCTCCAGGCGCTCGGCATGTGGAACGAGTCGGTGCGCAACCGCATCAAGCTCGCCGAGGGCAGCATCCAGGAGCTCACCGAGCTGCCCGAGACGCTGCGCGCCATCTACCGCACGGCGTGGGAGCTGCCCATGCGCTCGCTCATCGACATGGCGGCGGACCGCGGCGCCTTCATCGACCAGAGCCAGTCGCTCAACCTCTTCGTGGAGACGCCCAACATCGGCAAGCTCTCCTCCATGTACTTCTACGCATGGCAGAAGGGGCTGAAGACGACGTACTACCTGCGCTCGCGCCCGGCCACGCGCATCGCCAAGGCCACGGTGTCCGGCAGCGGCGCCACCGCCACCGCGCCCGTCACGCCCGCGCCCGTCGCCGCGGCCTCCACGGTGACGGATGCCGAGGCTGTCGCGTGCTCGCTGGAAAACCCGGAAGCGTGCGAGGCCTGCCAGTAGTCGGCCTCGTGTTTCACGGATTTCTTCGACGTCACGAGCACGCGTGTCGACGTGTGCTCGTGTCGTGTAAGGCGAAGCGATTGGCACTGTGTTGAGGGATGCAGCCAGCCGAGCGCAAAGTTGATCAGCCTTCGTCCGAGCATGTATTGATCAACGCATGCTGCTGGAACCCGGACTGAACCTGACGCTGCGCCCGATGGCGTACCCGGCATTCTTCGAGATGTATCGGAATGCCATCAAGAACACCTGGACCGTGGAGGAGGTGGATTTCTCCACGGACCTGGTGGACCTGCGGTCGAAGATGACGGACGCCGAGCGTCACCTCATCCACCGCCTGGTCGCCTTCTTCGCGACGGGTGACAGCATCGTCGGCAACAACCTGGTGCTGAACCTGTACAAGCACATCAACGCCCCCGAGGCGCGGATGTACCTGTCGCGCCAGCTCTTCGAGGAAGCGCTGCACGTCCAGTTCTACCTGACGCTGCTGGACACGTACGTGCCGGATCCGGCCGAGCGCGCCAAGGCGTTCGCCGCCATCGACAACATCCCCTCCATCCAGCGCAAGGCGCGCTTCTGCATGAAGTGGATGGACAGCATCCACGACGTGGACGCGCTGAAGACGAAGGATGAGCGCCGCCGGTTCCTCTTGAACCTCATCTGCTTCGCGGGCTGCATCGAAGGGCTCTTCTTCTTCGCCGCCTTCGCCTACGTGTACTTCCTGCGCAGCAAGGGCCTGCTCAACGGGCTCGCCGCGGGGACGAACTGGGTGTTCCGCGACGAGAGCGCCCACATGGGCTTCGCCTTCGAGTGCATCCAGGTGGCTCGCAAGGAGGAGCCGGACCTCTTCGACGCGAAGATGGAGCGCGACGTGGAGGCGATGATGCGCGAGGCGGTGGAGTGCGAGACGCAGTTCGCCCAGGACCTCCTGAGCGGCGGCGTCGCGGGCCTGTCCGTGCAGGAGATGCGCGGCTACCTGGAGTACGTCGCCGACCAGCGCCTGCAGATGCTGGGCATCCCCGCCGTGTTCAAGACGAAGAACCCGCTCTCCTTCATGGACCTGCAGGACGTGCAGGAGCTCACCAACTTCTTCGAGCGCCGCGTGTCCGCCTACCAGGTCGCCGTCGGCGTGGGCGCCGCCAACGACGTGGTGCTCGACGCCACGTTCTAGAAGTCGCCGCAGGGCGGGCCCCCTCTTTCCGGGCCCGCCTTTCCCCCGGGTGGTCCACAAACACCCGGTGGGAGACCGCATCCGCCCGTCCGTGTCGATGGCAAACAGTCTCCACGTACGCCGGTCTCCCCTGCCAATCTTTGACTCGACTTGGCCAGTCGTCCTCATCAGACTTCCGCTCACTTCGGGCTGCTGTGACTTCTGGGTCATCCACTCGCCAAGGCGGTGGAGGTAAGAAGCGGTTCCCGCGCGTCCCCCATCCTCGCACGTGGCCATCCCTCTCCAGGGAGCCTCGGCGGACCTCCGTCTGACATCCCAATCCAGCACGCGCCGCGCCTGGCCGCGGACGTGTCTCGTTTGTCGTTCCATCCCCGGCGTGCCCCCTTCCTCCGGGCACCGCCGGCAATGGATTTCTACACTCACGGGGGCATTCAATGGCAGACAGCACGGGAAGGCTTACGGACCAGTTCAGCGTCGACAAGGATGGCGGCGCGGCCTACGCCTTCGAGCTCAAGGTCCCCCCGGGCACGGCGGGCCTCGCCCCCAGCCTGGGCATTGCCTACAACAGTGGAGGGAGTGACGGCCTCCTCGGTGTGGGCTGGGGCCTCAGTGGCCTGTCCTCCATCACTCGCGCGGGGCGAACGGTCGCGCAGGATGGCCGCCACGGCAGCGTCAACTATGACTTGGACGACCGCTTCATCCTGGACGGGCAGCGATTGATGGCGGTGTCTGGGACCTACGGACAACCCCAGACAACCTATCACACCGAAATCCAGACATGGCGAAAGGTGGTCCCCCACTACCCCTCCGGCTGGGATGTCCAGCGGGGCCCCCAATCCTTCACCGTCCAGACGCGAGATGGACAGACATGGGAGTACGGGGCGACGGTGGACTCGCGAGTCCCCGCCTCCGCCAACCTCCCGGCCATCCGCCTCTGGTCTCTCAATCGCGTCACGGACCGTCACGGTAATTTCATGACGGTGACGTACGAATTGGATGCACAGAACAACGCGCACTACCCGAAGCTCATCGAATACACAGACAACCTCAAGAGCCCCATCGCCCGGAAGCGGCAGGTGAGGTTCACCTTCACGGACCGCCAGGACGTCACCACCACCTACGTGGGCGGCCATCCCATCCGCATCACTCGCCTGCTCTCCCAGGTGCAGACCTCCGTCGGGGACGTCCTCGCGAGGACCTACCGCTTCGAATACCAACCCAGTCGAGCCACCCGCCGGCCGCTGCTCCAGTCCGTGGCCACGGAGGCGCGCGACACGTCGCTGCCCCGCACCACCTTCTCCTGGCAGGGACAAACAGAGGCGGACCCCACGCTGTTCCAGGCCCCTCGGAGCCTGGGCAAGAGCATGCCGGGCGGGCTGCGCATCCCCATGGATGTGAGCGGCAAGGGCCTCACGGACGTGCTGCACGCCCATCAGTCCAACATGCAGCTCCGCCTGGACCTCTATCTCTCCACGGGCAGCGGGCTGGACGGCCCCCATCCCGTGGACCTGGGCGGGGCACAGCTCGCCTGGGGCGGCACCTTCTGCCCGCTCGACGTGGACGCCGACGGCCGCATGGACTTGCTCTATGCCGCCAACAACGGGGGCAAGCTGGGGCTGACGCTCTTCAAGGCCACCGAGCGCAACGGGCGCTGGACGCTGGTGCGAGAGGGCGCCGCCCATGGCGCCGGGCCTGAGAACCTGTTGTGGGGCGGGCAGTTGCTCGCGCTGGACGTGGATGGAGACGGCCGCACGGACCTCGTCTACGCCACCAACAACGCGGGCGTGCTGAAGCTGGACGTCCTGTTCTCCAGCGGCACCCGCTTCGCCCCTTCAGCCTCCGGGCCCACCACGACGACGTTGCCCTTCGGCGGGCTCCTGCTGCCCTTGGACATCGATGGCAACGGGCAGACGGACCTCATCTACGGCGCGAACGACGGCGGCTTCCTGAAGATCACCGGGCTCCGGGCACTTCCAGAGCGCCAGGGCTTCCAGCAGGAGACCACGCCCCTCCTCCCCTCCTCCGCACGGGTGACGTGGGGCGGCAGCCTCCTGCCCATCCATCTCAACGGCGATGGGCAGATAGACCTCCTCAATGCCTACACGGATGGGACGACCCTGAACCTGCGGGCCTTGCACAACACGGGCAAGGGCTTCGTCGTCCAGGACCTGGGGAGCACCGGCCTCAAGTATGGCGGCGTCATTCCCCACATCATGCCGGCGGACGTCACGGGCAAGGGACGCGATGACCTGGTCCTCGTCGGCGAGTACCGGCGCGACGGGGACGCCAACCCCCGCCGCGTCGCCGTGCTCCTGAATGAAGGCAGCACACTGCGCTACCACGCGAAGGTGTCCCAGGTGCCCGCCTTCGTCGCGGCCGGGGAGTCCACCTCGGCGCTGGGACTGACGGGCCTGGGCAAGGCCGACCTGCTGCACGTGGACGGCTCCGGCGCGGTGCATCTGCTGGCGGCAACCGTCGAATACCCAGACCTGGTCTCCAGCCTCACCAACGGCCTGGGGGGCCGCTTCGAGCTCACCTACAAACCCCTGACGAATCCCACCGTCTACACGCGGGAGCCGCCCGCCTCCGACACCGTCGACACCCAATCCCTGTTCAACAACCAGCTCCCCGGGGCAACCTATGCGCTGGCCACGAATCCGGGAACCCAGACACCCGCGGTGGCGATGAGCTTCGCCTCCCGCAGCGTCCAGTACCCGCGCTACGTGGTGTCTGACTACACGCAGGTCTACTCGGAGACGCAGCGCTACGCCCACCACTTCACCTTCGCGGGGGCTCGGATGAGCCTCCAGGGCCGGGGCTGGCTCGGCTTCGCGGCGTGGACCAAGAAGGACCCGCACACGGGGCCCGCGGGCGCCCTCACCGAAACGCGGTACCACCAGGAGTTCCCTCGCACCTACGCGGTGGTGTCGCAGACGGTGCGAAGGGCCTCGGACCGGGCGCTGATGGTGCGGTCCGAATACGACTACGCCACCCCCGCCAGCGCGGGCGTCTACCAGCTCCAGACGACCGAGGTGCGCAAGAAGCTCTACACCTTCGCGACCTCGGACACGCCCGACTGCGTGAGGACCCGGGCCTTCCAATACGACGCTTACGGAAACGCCACCTCCATCACCCAGAGCACCACCGGCGCCCCCGCCGCGACGCTCTACACACGGCAGACGTTCCAGAACAGCGTGGAGCAGCACCGCTTCGGCTTCCTCACCGAGCGGCGCCAGTCCGCCGACGCCCAGGGCAACCAGACGTTGCGCTGGGACCGCAAGACGTATGACCCGACGACCTGGGACGAGAAGACCCACTCGCGATGGAGCGGCGCGGACACCTGGCAGGTCTACTCGTACCAGTATGACGACTGGGGCAATCAGACGCGGATGGAGGACCCCGCGAAGGGCGTCGTCACCCACGTCTACGAGTCGACCTACCGCACCTTCCCGAGCAAGCGCATCCTGCCCACGCCCCCCTCCGGACGCGCGCTGGAGTTCGAGTTCCACTACGACGCCACCACCGGCGTGCTGACGTCACAGACGCAGCCCAATGGCACACGCGAGGTGCACCAGCACGACGGCCTGGGCCGCCCCGTGGAGACCCAGCGAATGGGGCCCGGCGAGACGATGGTCCCCGCCCTGCGCTTCGAGCGCGGCGCCGACGCCACCGGCAGGTTCCGCAAGACGCTGACGCGCCAGGACTGGAAGAAGGACGTGTGGGCGGTGCGCACGGAGTACGTGGATGGCTTTGGCCGCGTCACCCGCACGACCAACCAGGGACAGGAGAACGGCGCGCTCGTGGGCCGGGCCATCATCGAGGACACCGTCCTCGACGCGCATGACCAGCCCGTTGAACAGAGCCTGCCCTACTTCAGTGGAGACACCTCCAAGCGGGCCCAGGCCGTGGCGTACGACGAATACGAGCGCGTGGTGCGCCGCGAGACGTCCGCCGCCGGCACAGCCCCCAACGTCTCGACGTATGCCTATCCCCGCGTCAATCGCGTGGTGCTCACCGAGGGAGCCTCGTCCAGCACACCCCGCACCCGGACGATGACCCACGGCTACTACGGCGACTCACAAGCCCTCACCGAGCTCCAGGACGGCCAGGGCCACATCACCCGCTACACCTACGACGCCGTGGGACGGCGCCTGAGCGCCACGGACCCGAAGGTGGAGACCACCTTCACCCATGACGGCCTGGACCGGAACACCGCCATCACCACCCGCTCCGGCAGCACCACCTTCACCCGGGAGACCTACGCCTACCGGGACGAGCAGCGGGAATGGACCCACACCGACGGCGCCGGGCTCGTCACCACCTTCCAGCATGATGCGCTCCGGCGCGTGACGTCGAAGACGGCCGGCACGGACCAGACGCGCTACACCTACGACGAGCAGACCAGCCCCTTCTCCCTGGGACAGCTGACCAGCGTCCAGCTCCCCGATGGCTCGGCGTATGCCTATGGGCACGACGCGGACGGCAACACGACGTCCGTGAAGCTGACCCTCGACGGGACGGCCTACACGCTGAACCAGGACTTCACGCCCACGCGGCTCGTCTCCCGCATCACCTATCCCGACGCCGCCAAGACGGAGGTGAGCTACCACCGCGACGCGCTCCAACGCCTGCTTAAGATCACGGAGGGCCCCCAGGAGCACCTCGTCCAGTCGGACTTCACCGCCCTGGGCGCCCCGGCGGTGGCCCGCTACGGCAATGGCGTGCGAACCACCTGGACGTATACGCCCGATGGACACCTGCTCACGCAGGATGTCTTCACGAAGGACGAGCGCCCCGCGTCTGCGAGCACCCTGGAGTGGAATGCCTTCTGGCAGGTGAGCGCCGTGAGGGACAGGCTGGAGGCACCCCTCACCCAGAGCTTCACCCATGACGGCCTGGGCCAGTTGGTGAAGGCGCAGGGCGGAGGGTATGGCCTCCAGGAGTTCGCCTATGACGGGGCCTGCAGCCTCACGAGCAAGGCGGGGCTGACGCTGGAGCGCTCGGGCCATCAGATTGCCCGGGGCTACACTCCCGCGAGCCCCGATGCGCTGCACACCCGCTACGACGCCAATGGCAGCCTCGTCGAGCTGAAGTACCAGGGCGCTACCCTCACGCTCAGCTACGACTCCGCCCGGCGGCTCCAGCAAGCGGGCGAGGTCCGCTTCACCTATGACCAGGATGGGCGGCGGCTGAAGAAGGTCGAACCCCAGCTCACGACGTACTACGTGGCCCCCTGCTACGAGGTGGTCGTCTTCGCGAACGGCGCCCGCCAGCACACGCGCTACGTCCTGGATGGCGACCAGCTCGTCTCCTCCGTCACCCTCGCGGAGTCGGGCACTCCGCCCGGAGCGAACGCGGGCGTGCCGTCGGTGGGCACCCGCTACTTCCACCTCAACAACACCCAGAGCACCTCGCTGGTGACCGAGGAGCGGGGACAGGTGGCCAGCACCCTGGACTACGACCCGTTCGGTGCGCCCCGCCTGCGCTCGGGCAGCGACGACTTCCGGAGGAAGCACTCGGGACTGGAGCTGGACAGCACGGGCCTCTACTACGCGGCCTCGCGCTACTACAGCCCGCTGCTGGGAGGCTTCATCAGCGCCGACGTCCAGATGGGCGCGTCCGAGGACCGCATGGGGGCATTCAACCGCTACGCCTACGTCCTCAATGACCCTGTCACCCTCATCGACCCGATGGGCCTGGGCTTCTTCGACAGCATCGCGAACTTCTTCACCAACACGCTGCCCAACTGGGTCTCCAAGCACTGGCAGGAGATTGTCTCGTACACGATAGACATCGCGCTCATCGCCGGAGGCATCGCGCTGTCGTTCGTCCCGGGCCTGCAAGGGGTCGCGGCGTTCGCCATCGGCGTGGCCGTGGGAGGAATGGTCGGCGCGGGCCTGGGCGGCTTGGCCTACAACATCAGCGCGAACGCGACGGGCAAGGAGTTCAGCTGGGCGGATTGGGGAACCCAGGTGGGCATCGGCGCAGCGGCGGGAGCCATCGCCGGAGGCTTCGCCGGCGTGGGAGAACTGGCGGCGACCAGCCTCAACCTGGCGAGCCGAAGCCTGCTCAACATCGGCTTGCGCGCGGGCGTGGATGCCATTGGCGGCGTGGTGTCCGGCCTGAGCAGCCAGTTGATAGGCAATGCCGTCGCGGGCGCGCCCCTGGCGGCGGACCTCACCTTCGCCGCGATCCTGGGCGGTGTGGGAGGAGCCCTGGGAAGCGTCGTCGCCAACGGCGGCAAGGCCATGCTCACCCGCGTGGCCCGCTCGCTGGACTCCGTGGATGGACTGACGGATGGCCTTCGCCGGGCCAACTACAACCTCTCCGGCCCCACGATGCAGCTCGAGGTGGAGGGGATGCGCAAGGTCATCGCGCTGTCGCTGGGAGGCACCTTCGGAACCTCCCTCGGGTACACGCTCAGCTACCTGCACGCGGAGCAGCTCTTCCTGCCCGGCATGAAGTGAGCGGCACGGCTGTCACCACCTGAAGCAGTCGAAGCCCCCGGTCCGCGGTCCGCCGGGTGCCCCAACGCAGTGCAACGCCACGGAGGTCAGTCGCATATGGAGCCGACGACACGGACGAAGCCGAGAATCCTCTTCACGGGGGCCACGACGAGCCAGGACTTCAGCGCGCTGAAGGTCCAGGGAGACATCTGCGCGAAGCCCGGCACGGAGGGCCTCCAGCTCGCCGAGGTGCACTGGGTGGACTGCGCTTCGACCCAGCCCGAGCAGTATGCGCCCTTGCTGCGCCCCACCCTCGACACAGGGAAGATACTGGTGCTCCGTCACCCCGATGCGAGGGCGTGTCAGGCCCTGGCGGAAATCATCGGGTGCCAGGTGGAGGAAGGGGCCGCCGCCCTGATGGTGTCCCGGGACCTGAAGGCCACCACGCCCTCCAGCTACTCCATCACCGTGCTCGACACGGCTCCTCGGCTCAGCGTCACCGAGCACCTGCTCGAGGGCGGAGACAAACAACCTCCCGCCGCCCGGCCCATCACCTCGAACCTGACGCCCACGCGCTCCACCCGCGCCATCGGCGAGGAGGATGGAACCCAGCGCGACTGGGCCAGCATGTTCGGGGTCCACCAGGCGGGCCCGCAGCCCACCACGGGCGGCCCGGGGCTGATTCCTCCCCAGGGTGTCCTGTATGGCATCAGGAACCTGACGGGCAGCTACGGCGCGACGCTGACCAAGGAGAACTGGAACGCGACCAAGGGGAAGACGCAGCCCATCGAGTTCGGCTTCAACAGCTCGTTCTATGTCTACCGGGAGAACGGCAAGGCCAGCGCGGACTACGTCGTCATCCGCGTCCAGCAGGCGACCTTCAGCCCTCGCACGCTGATGATTCGCGCCGACAACGCCAAGGGCTACTGGCAGTTCGACTTCCAGGCGCAGTGCACCAACAACCGCAACGCGCCGCTGCTCTCCACCAGCCCCGACACCACCAACAGCTCCCCGCTCGTCACCCAGCTCTCCGTCCCGCTGCACGTGAAGTACCTGAAGGACGGAGGCTGCCAGCCCAACTACTGGTCCGCGATTCAGGGGCCCACGACGCGGACGCAGGAGGGCTGGGGCTTGTCGAACCGGAGCGGCGTCACCTCCGGGACGGCCACCTGGTACCACTTCATCCGAGACCCGTGGAACGTCATCAACGACCCGCCGGACGAGTTCGGTCGCTGGTGGGCCAGCATGTACGAAGGAGGCTACGGCGGCCGGGTGAAGAACCTGAACTCGCTCTCCGGCTCGTCCTTCACCGTCGAGAACGTCTCGGCCTGGCGCTTCAGCGCGAGCATGATTTCCGCCAACCGCAACGTCACCTTCACGGAGACCTTGCGCTACCGGCTCGCGGCCTTCGCGAACCCGTCGGGCACCGGCAACGGCCACCATCAGATCTCCTGGTACAGCCTGGAGACCCACCCCAACTCCATCACCCTGGACGTGGTCGCCGTGACGAACAACCCCAGCAGTCCGTGCCAGTGACGCGGGCGGGGTGAAGGCCCTCCGTCCAGCATGCTAAGCAGGGGGCACT
Organism: Myxococcus stipitatus DSM 14675; assembly: GCF_000331735.1. Classification (GTDB taxonomy): domain Bacteria; phylum Myxococcota; class Myxococcia; order Myxococcales; family Myxococcaceae; genus Myxococcus; species Myxococcus stipitatus. Next base: position 7,186,063 of record NC_020126.1, read on the forward strand.
CCCATGGAACGTGCCACCCTGCTCTTCTGGCTCTGGATGCTCTTCTTCGCCGTCAATGTCCTCTGGGCCCTGGGACAGTCCGCGGTGGCCACCTCCTTCGGGGCGCGCCCCACGTCGGTGCAACTGGGTTACGGGCCCACGTTGTTCTCGGTGACGCTGAGCGGCATCCGGTGGTCGCTCCGGCCCATCGCCCTGGGCAGCTCGGTGAGCTTCGATGGCCCGCCCCCGGAAGGCGCCAAGGACGCGCCCCCGGAGAACCGCCTGCGTCGGCTGCCGGTGGGCCTGCACCTGGCCGTCATCCTCGTGCCCTGGCTCTTCCTCGTGGGCGTCTCCATGGCGTGCCTGGGCGCGAGGGAAGGGCTGGGCCAGTTCCTCTCGGGCTTCGCCATCCCCTTCCAGCCCTCCGCCCTCCCCGGCCGCCTGGAGCGCTTCATCGCCCTGCTTCAGTCAGGCGAGGTGCTGCGCGCCTGGGGCCTCACCAGCGCCAAGCTGGCCGCCCTCAACCTCTTGCCCGTGCCCATGCTCGCGGGAGGCGCGGCGCTGCTGCTCCCCTGGCGCAACCGGCCCGTGCCCGTGTGGGTCGCGGGCCTCAACTTCCTGGCGCTGGCCTTCTTCCTGCCCTGGGCCTGCTACACCCTCTACCTGCTCGGCGGCGTCATCTTCCGCTGAAGCCCTTTCCGCTGGCGGGCCGCGCCTACGCGCGCTCCTGGAGGGCGAGCCTCGCGCCCAGCGCGACGAACACGCCGCCCGTCACGCGCTGCTGCCACGCGGCGAAGCGAGGATTGCGCCGCAGCCATGCGCCGAAGCCTCCCGCCACGCCCGCGAGGAAGACAAGCCACAGCGTCCCCGTGGCGTCGAACAGCAGGCCGAGCAGCACGAACTGCAGGCCCGTGGAGCCCCGCGACGGGTCCACGAACTGCGGCAGGAAGGCCAGGAAGAACACGGCCACCTTCGGGTTGAGCACGTTGGTGACGACACCATCACGGAAGATGCGCCAGAGGCTTGCGGGCTGGAGTCCCTCCACCGCCTGGGGCCCTGTCTTGCTGCGCAGCATCTGCACGCCCATCCACACCAGGTAGAGCGCGCCCACCCACTTCACCACCAGGAACGCCACCGCGGAGGTGGCGAGCAGCGCCGACAAGCCCAGGGCCGCCGCGCTGATGTGGAAGAGGCCGCCCACGCAGATGCCGAGCGCGGAGACGAACCCGGCGGACCGGCCCTGTCCCATGCTCCTCGCCAGCACATACATCGTGTCAGGCCCGGGGGTGAGGTTGAGGGCCACTCCGGCGAGGAGGAAGGCCAGCAGGCGCGTCGGCTCGAAGAGCATGGAGGACACCACTCCACTCCGTCATCCCGGAGCGGGGAGCGGCAGAGGCTCGGCCCCTCTGCGCACTCCTCGTATACGCCCGGGCGCACCGGCCTCCAAGCCTGGGAGCCTCACACCGGCGAGTGTGTCCTGTCTCCCCGGTCCTCGGCGATGCGCTGGGCCCGCTGCGCATCCAGCGAGCGCTCCGCCGTGCGCGCGGAGATGGCCGCCACGGGACGGAACAGCGTGCGGTACACCGCCGCCGCCAGCCCGCTGCCCAGGAGCGGCGCGATGATGAACAACCACAACTGTCCCAGCGCCATCCCTCCCGCGAACACCGCCGGCCCCAGGCTGCGCGCGGGGTTCACCGACGTGTTCGTCACCGGGATGCCCACCAGGTGGATGAGCGTCAGGACCAGGCCGATGGCCAGCCCCGCGAAGCCCACCGGGGCCCTCGCGTCCGTCGCCCCCAGCACCGTCAGCACGAGCAGGAAGGTGAGCGCCACCTCCGTCAGGAAGGCCGCTCCCGCGCCATACCCTTCGGGAGATGCAAGCCCATACCCGTTGGAGCCCAAGCCGGAGACAGACGCCTGGTAGCCCCCGGGAATCCCTTTCGCGATGGCCAGCACCACGCCCGCCGCGAGGAAGGCCCCCAGACACTGCGCCACGATGTAGCCCAGCATGTGTTTGTTCTCGAACTTGCCCGCCAGGGACAGCCCCACCGTCACCGCTGGATTCACGTGACAGCCGGAGATGGGGCCAATGACATACACCATGGCCAGCAGCGACAGACCAAAGGCAAACGAGACACCCAGGAAACCGATGCGGTCCCCCGCCAGCACGGCCGCTCCCACGCCGCCGAGCACCAGGACGAAGGTCCCGACGAACTCGGCCACGTACTTCCGCATCGCCTCTTCGCCCTTGGCCGCGATGGCGGCGGCCGGGGCCTTCCTCTCCCTGGTTGAACGCATGTGCACCCTCTCCGGCCCCGCGCGCCTGGGACACTGCACCTGCGTCCAGCGCCTCGCGGCACCAATGGCTCCACTTGGGAAGCTGCGCATGGTTGTTCCGGCGACAACGAACCACCGACCCTCGAGTCCGGGAGGAAGCACGCGCGAGGCGCCTGGTGCTTCGCCTCCCCTGACGAGGACGCCCGGCCACGCGAGGAGCCAACCCGCTCCCCGCGCGGCAGCGGGGGACTACTTGCCCTTCATCACGCCAATGAATGGCACGTTGCGGAGCTTCTCTCCGTAGTCCAGGCCGTAGCCCACCACGAAGTGGTCGTCGATGACGAAGCCCTTGTAGTCGATGTCAATCTTCGTCCGGGCGCGCGACGGCTTCTCCAACAGCGAGCACAGCTTCAGCGACGCCGGGTGCCGGGCCCGCAGGTTCTCCAGCAGGAAGCTCATGGTGAGCCCCGTGTCGATGATGTCCTCGATGATGAGCAGGTGCTTGCCCGCCATGGGCTTGCTGACGTCGGTGGTGATGCGCACCTCTCCCGTCGTCTCCGTGCCTCCCTGGTAGCTGGACACGCCCAGGAACTCCATCGTCAGCGGCAGGTCCACCGCCCGCGCCAGGTCCATGGCGAAGAACGTGGAGCCCTTGAGCACACAGACGAACGTGAGCTCCTTGCCCGCGTAGTCCCGGGTGATTTGCGCGCCCAGCTCCCGCACGCGTGCTTGCAGCTTGTCCTCGGGAATCAGGACTCCGACTTCCTGCTCGTAGAACGCCAAGGTCTCCTCCGCGCTACACGTAGGCGTTGTTCATGATCTCCCCGAAGCCGCCGCCTCCGGGGACGATGTACTGCCTGTCATCCAGGCCCCGCTCCTTCTCCCAGAGCGCGCCCGGCGCCGTGCCGAACACCTCCGGAGGAGACAGGCCCCGGTCCAACCGGAGCGCATAGATGATGACGTCCGGGTGGTCCGTCGTCATCTTCCGCAGGTACTCCGGCGTGACGATGAGGTTCAGGGTGATGATGCGCCGGGCCGTCCCGGGCACCTTCTCCTTGTAGAGCTTGATGGCCGTGGACAGGCTGCTCCCCGTCGCACCCATCGGGTCCGGGAACAGCACGATGGCGTCATCCACGTCCCCGCCAATCTTCGCGCCGCCAATCTGCGAGCCCACCACGGACTCGGCCGGGTCGATCATCCGGCTCATGATGATGTGGTCCTGCCGCACCACCGTCGGGTCCACCGTCGCGTTGAGCAGGTCATACGTCACCTGCGACGGCAGCGTGCCCGCCCGCGCGATGTTCACCGTCACCACCCGGACCTGCGGGTCGATGACCTCCCCCTGGTAGAGCCCCTGCGGTGTGTAATCAATCATCCGCGTGGGCAGGCTCACCATCTTCCGGGGGAACTCCGCGTTCACCACCGTCTTCACCAGGTCGACGTAGAGCGTCTCCACCAGCCGGTTGATCTGCGGCTGGATGACACCCTTGGCGCACAACGTGGCCAACTGGGAGAGCAGGAACGGATTGCCGACCAGGTGGACGTTTCGTCCATAGTGGTGGGTCATCTCGTTCAACTGGAAGGGCACGTTCGCGTACAGGGTGTCACGCATGCGCTGGGTTCCTCTCGTGCCCCAACCCCGTGGCCGAGGCCGTGTGTGTCAGTCGAACAGCTCCAGCGTCTGCGGCGGCGTGCCCTCGGTGGGCTCCGGCACGTGACACTTGCGGCACCGCGGCTCATACGCCCCGGCCGCGCCCACGACGACGCGCTCACCACTGGACACGAGTCGCTGGGAGCGATTGGCCGGATTGCCGCAAACCACGCAGATGGCCAGCTCCTTCGTCACGTACTCGGCCACCGCCATCAGCTGCGGCATGGGCTCGAAGGGGCGTCCCTGGTAGTCCTGGTCCAGGCCCGCGCAGATGACGCGCAGGCCCTTGTTGGCCAACGCCTCCACCACCGCGACGACTTCGGCGCCGAAGAACTGCACCTCGTCGATGCCCACCACCTGCGTGTCGGGCTCCAGCTTGTAAAAAATCTCTTCAGCCCGCTCCAACGGAGTGGAAGTCACCTTCAGCTTGGAGTGACTCACCACCTGCGTCTCGTCGTACCGGTTGTCGATGCGGGGCTTGAAGACCTGCACCTTCTGCTTGCCGTACACAGCACGCTGGACGCGGCGGATCAGCTCCTCCGTCTTGCCGGAGAACATGGAGCCGCAGATGACCTCTATCCACCCGATATCTTTGGGGAATTGGTGCACGGAACGCTCGCCTGGCCTGGGGGCGGAAGGGCGCGGATAGTCTGTCACCCCCCCGCGGGAGTCAACCGCCAACCGCGTCCGCGTGAAAGGTGCTCCCACGGGTGCGCCTGCCCCCACGCCCGTCGTCCCGCATCGCCCCCGCATTCCTTGGCAAGCCGCTTGAAAGGAACCACCGGCGAAGTCGGACAGAGGGGGGTGGCGCGTGGCGACGACGGTGGTGGAGCAGGTTCGAGGCGCGGTCCGGAGCGAGCGGGCTTCCTATTACGCGTCGCCCGCGTCGGTGGCGCTGTTGATGCTGAACCTGATGGATGGGCTGTTCACCCTGCTCTTCCTTCAGCTGGGTGTGGCGGAGGAGCTCAACCCGCTGATGCGCCTGGCGTACGAGCAGTCACCGCTCTTCTTCATGTTCGCCAAGCTGCTCATCGTGAATGCGGGGCTGTGGCTGCTCTGCCTGCACCGCCGGCTGCGCGCCAGTCGCATCGCCATCCGCGCGGGCGCCGTCGTCTACGGCATCATCGTCATCTACCATCTGGCTTTTCTGACCCACCTGGTTCTGCATTGGCCGGGAGCCCTTGGGTAGTCCCGCTCGCCCCTCTGGATTGTGAGCGAGTGGAACAATCGCGATCAAAAGCCATCACCATACCCTTGCATTTTGCACCCGGTATGTCCCAGGCTTCCCGCCAGCTCCGACCTTTCGGGTTCGGGGGGGGACCATGAACATCACCGACGTCCGGGTGTTTCCGGTCGAAGAGGACAAGCTCAAGGCGTACGTCACCATCACCCTGGATCACTGCTTCGTCATTCGCGACCTGAAGGTCATCCACGGCTCCTCGGGGCTGTTCATCGCGATGCCGGCGAAGAAGCGGAAGGATGGGACGTACAAGGATATAGCCCACCCGCTCAACGCGGATACACGCAGCCAGATGGAGCGTGTCATCCTCATCGAGTACGAGCGGCACCTCCATCAGGCGCAAGCCGGGACGCTTGGTCCGATGCCAGCGGATCTCGACTAACATCCTTCCCATCCGCCCGTGTCCAGGTTAGTCAGCGGCCCCATCATGCTGCCGCGCGACTTCAAGATCTTCGCCGGGAACTCGAATCCCGGCCTGGCTCACCGAATCTGCGAGTACCTCAAGCGCCCCCTCGGCAAGGCAGAAGTGGGCCGCTTCTCCGACGGAGAGATCCACGTCGAGATTGGGGAGAACGTCCGCGGCCAGGACGTGTTCATCCTCCAGTCCACGTGCCCGCCGGCCAATGACCACCTGATGGAGCTGCTCATCATGTGCGACGCCCTGAAGAGGGCGAGCGCCGGCTCCATCACCGCCGTGATGCCGTACTACGGCTACGCGCGGCAGGACCGGAAGGTGGCGCCGCGCACGCCCATCACCGCCAAGCTCATCGCGGACCTGCTGGAGGTCGCGGGCGCCGAGCGCGTGGTGTCCATGGACATGCACGCGGGGCAGATCCAGGGCTTCTTCAACATCCCCTCCGACCACCTCTACGGCTCGCCGGTGTTCCTCGAGGACCTGCGCAAGCGCTTCCCGGAGTCGCAGGAGCTCGTCATCGTCTCGCCCGACGCGGGCGGCGTGGAGCGCGCGCGCGCCTACTCCAAGCGGCTGAACACGGGCCTGGCCATCATCGACAAGCGCCGTCCGCGCCCCAACGCGTCCGAGGTGATGAACCTCATTGGCGACGTGTCTGGGAAGGACGCGGTGCTGGTGGACGACATGGTGGACACCGCCGGCACGCTGGCCCAGGCCGCCGCGGCCCTCAAGGCCAAGGGGGCTCGCCGCGTGGTCGCCTACGCCGTGCACCCCATCCTCTCCGGCCCCGCCATCCAGCGCATCCAGGACTCGGTGCTGGAAGAGGTCGTGTTCACGGACACCGTGCAGCTGTCGCCCGCCGCGCAGGCGTGCTCGAAGATTCGCGTGCTCAACACGGACCGCCTCTTCGGCGAGGCCATTGCCCGCATCCACCGGGCGGACTCGCTCAGCTCGCTGTTCGTCTGAGCTCCGGAGCGCCCGCCCGCCGGGCGACTTGACTCCGTCACGGGGGGCTGGCATGTCCGGCCCCCTCCACCGGTTCCCTTCACTTCAGGGGCGCCGTCTTCGGGGCCCGCCACTGGGGCGGGATGCCGAGGGCGCCAGGGCACCGGTGGCAACCGCAGCACTCATCCCAAGGATTTTCCATGTCCACCGAGAAGAGCACCCTCGAGGCGAAGTCGCGTGAAGGTTCCGGCAAGGGCTTTGCCCGTCGCCTGCGCGCCCAGGGGCTGGTCCCCGCCGTGGTGTACGGCAAGCACATGCAGAAGCCGGTGCACATCGCCGTGGACCCGAAGGCGGTCCGCACGGCCATCAACACGCCGCACAAGTTCAACACGCTCATCCAGCTGAAGCTGGCCGACGGCACCCACCAGGTCCTCCTGAAGGACTACCAGATGGACCCCGTCACCCGTGACATCCTGCACGTGGACTTCATCGGCGTGCGCGAGAACGAGGCCGTGAAGGTGAACGTGCCGCTCGTGCTCACGGGCAAGGCGCAGGGCGTGGCGGACGGCGGTCTGCTCACCCAGGCCCGCCGCGAGCTCGAGGTCTGGGCCCTGCCGGCGGCCATCCCGGAGCGCATCGAGGCGGACGTGACGGCGCTGAAGATCGCCGAGGCCATGCACGTCAACGACATCAAGCTGCCGGCCGGCATCTCCATCAAGACGACCGTCAACTACACCATCGCGGTGCTCAGCGCGCCCGAGGCGGCCGAGGCGGCTCCCGCGGCGGCGGCTGCGACGGCGGCGGCTCCCGCGGCGGCGGCCAAGGGTGGCGACAAGGCGGCGGCCCCCGCGGCGGCGGCCAAGGCTCCCGCGAAGAAGTAGTCCTCTTCCGGTGTACCCTGGACTCGGGGCCGGCCTCTCAGGGGCCCGGCCCCGTTTCTTTTTGGAGCTTTCATGAAGCTCATCTGTGGATTGGGCAACCCGGGGCGCGAGTACGAGCGACACCGGCACAACATCGGGTTCATGGTGGTGGAGGCGCTGCTGCCCCGGGCGCGCGCCGAGCTGAACCAGGAGAAGTTCGCCGCGAAGGTGGGCCAGGGCACGCTGGCCGGAGAGCGCGTCCTCTTCATCGAGCCGCAGACCTTCATGAACCTGTCCGGCCGTTCGGTGGCGGAGGCGGCGCGCTTCTACAAGGTCGCCCCCGAGGACGTGCTGGTCATCCACGACGAGTTGGACTTGCCCCTGGGCCGGCTTCAGCTCAAGGCGGGCGGCGGCAGCGGCGGCCACAACGGCCTGAAGAGCATCGTCTCCAGCCTGGGCTCGGAGGCCTTCGTCCGCCTGCGCTTCGGCATCGACAAGCCCACGGGCCCCAACGCCCGCGAGCGCGTGGCCGGCTACGTCCTGTCCAACTTCGATGACGGGGAGCGCCGCCAGCTCGACGAGCTGATCGCCCGGGCCGTGGACGTGACGGAGTGCTGGGTGCGGGACGGGCTGTCGGTGGCCATGAACCGCTTCAACCGGAAGGCCTGAGGGCCTGGGCGCCTGGGGAATGGGCAGGCGGGCTTTCCGGGAGCTTGACTTGCCCGGGGGGCCCTCCTAGAAGGCCCGTTCGCTCGCTGGAGGCTCCTCTGGCGGGATGTTCTTTTTCAGCTTCCCGTGTTGGTACACGGGACGTAGCGCGAGGGTGACGGGCGCGCGGTTTCCCGTTCCCGGTGGTGGCTCTTCGGGCCGCTCACCGTTTCCCCGCTCCTTGGATTGTCCAAGGGGCACTCGACCCCAAGGGGAGAGAAAACATGGCAGAGACGCAGGCCGCGCAGCGGCTTCGTGAGTACGAGACCATCTTCCTGGTCAAGCCGGACCTGACCGATGACAACGTGGACAAGCTCAAGGAGCGAGTCCGTGGCATCGTCGGCCGCGAGGGTGGCAAGGTCCTCCGCTTCACGGTGTGGGGCAAGAAGAAGACCCTGTTCCCCATCGCCAAGCAGCCCCGCGCCATCTACGTGCACGCCAGCTACCTGGGCGGCTCGCGGCTGGTCGCGGAGATTGAGCGCAACCTGAAGAACCTCGATGAGGTCACCCGCTACATCTCCGTGAAGATCGCGGACGAGGTGGACCCCGAGACGCGTCCGGTCCTCGAGGACCTGAAGCTGGCCGGCGACGTGGAGGAGACCCGTCCTGGCGCTGCGCCTGACCGCGAGGGTGGCTTCCGCGGCGGCGAGAGCAGCGAAGAGTCCAGCAGCGAGTCGGAGGAGGAGTCGTCCGAGGAGGCCTGAGCGCCACCTGGGACATTCTCTAGGGACCCATCGAGGAAACGAGAATTTTCATGAGCAACGGTATGGACAGCAAGACGGGCTCTTCGGCGGCGGGCGGCCGCAGTGGTGGCTTCGGCGGCGGTGGCCCTCGGGGCGACCGTGGTGGCGACCGTGGTGACCGCGGCGGCGACCGGGGTGACCGTGGCATGGGCGGCGATGACGAGAAGCGCGGCGGTGGCCGTGGCTTCAGCCGCAAGAAGATCTGCCGGTTCTGCGCGGAGAAGAACGCGTCGGTGGACTTCAAGGACCAGGCGACGCTGAAGTACTTCGTCACCGAGCGCGGCAAGATCATCCCCCGCCGCATCTCCGGCAACTGCGCGAAGCACCAGCGTGAGGTGGCCACGGCCATCAAGCGCGCTCGTGGCATCGCGCTGCTCCCCTACAACGCGGTGGTCGGCTGAGCGCCGGGTCCACAACAGGAGACTGAACATGAAGGTCATTCTGCGTGAGGACATCGAGAACCTCGGCAAGTCCGGGGAGCTCGTCACCGTGAAGGACGGCTTCGGCCGCAACTACCTCCTGCCTCGCAAGAAGGCGGTTCTGGCCAGCGAGCAGAACCTCCGTCAGCTCGAGCACGAGAAGGCGGTCATCACCGCCCGCAACGCCAAGCTGAAGGGCGCCGCGGAGGAGCAGGCGAAGAAGGTCGGCTCCATCAAGGTCACCATCAAGCGCAAGGTCGGCGAGCAGGACAAGCTGTTCGGCTCCGTCACCGCGCTGGACATCGCCGAGGCCGTTGCCTCCGCGGGCCAGACGGTGGACCGCCGCGCCATCCACCTGCCGGAGCCCATCAAGACGCTGGGCAACTTCGAGGTGGAGCTGCGCCTGCACCGCGAGGTGACGGCGAAGATCAAGGTCGAGGTCGCCGCCGAGTAACGGCGCGCTGCCACGCACCTGCTTCACAAGAGGCCGTCCGGGGAGACCCGGGCGGCCTTTTGCGTGGGAGTCCGGTTGGCGCCGCCGCCGGTCCGTCCCGCGACATGCGCATGGAGGCGTCCGGGCGGAGTGCGTATCCCGGGAGGCACTGGAGGCTCACGCATGAGCACGCCCGCGCCCTTCCCTGCCTCGCCGAGTGAATCCCATCGCCCCGACCTGGATTGGCTCCGTGTGGTCGCCATCCTGGTGCTGCACTTCTTCCACACGGGGATGATGTTCAACACGTGGGACTGGCACCTCAAGTCGCTCGTGGCGCTCCCCGCGCTGGAGTGGACCATGGACATCCTGCACCACGTGCGCATGCCGCTGCTGATGGTCATCTCCGGCATGGGCACGGCGCTCGCCCTGCGGCATCGCTCCGTGCGGGCGTTCGCGGGAGACAGGGCGCGGAGGCTCCTGGTGCCGGTGCTCTTCGGGATGCTCGTGGTGGTGCCGCCGCAGATCTACGTGGAGCGGGTGTTCCGAGGGCAGTTCCACGGCGGCTATGTGGACTTCTACCCGTCCGTGTTCGCGCTCGTGCCCTACCCCGCGGGGAGCTTGAGCTGGCACCACCTCTGGTTCGTCGTCTACCTCTTCGTCTACTGCGTGCTCGCGTTGCCGCTGTTCGCCTTGCTGGGCCAGCCGCGCGTGAAGCCCTGGCTTGCGAAGCTGGAGGCGTGGCTGTGCCGAGGGGCGAACGTCGTGTGGTTGGCCGCGCCGCTCGCGCTCAATGACCTGTGGCTGCATGCCTACCCGGTGACGCATGGGCTGCTCGATGACCCGCGGAACTTCGGCCACTACGGGTGGCTGTTCCTCGCGGGGCACCTCCTCGGTCGAGCCCCTCGACTCTGGGAGGTGTTGGTGGAGCGCCGCTGGGTGCTCCTGGGCGTCTCGGCGGTGCTCTTCGCGGTGATGGCGCCGGAGAACGAGTTCCCACTCGTGCCGGAGACCCTCGGCGCCGCGTCGTCACAGTGGCTCTTCATCCTCACGGCGCTGGCGTGGGCCCGCCGGTGCATCCAGACGCGACGGCCGTGGCTGCGGTACGCGGCGGAGCGCTCGTATCCGTTCTACATCCTCCACCAGACGGTCATCATCGTCGTGGGCTTCGCGCTGCTGCGGTTGCCGGTGGGGCCGTGGCCCCTCTTCGGCTGCGTGCTGGTGTCGTCCTTCCTGGCCACGTGGGTGCTCAGCGAGATGGTGGCCCGCCTGTCCTGGCTGCGGCCCTTCTTCGGCCTGAAGGCCCGCGCGACCCGGGCCCGCGCCGAGGCCGCGATTCCCGCCGCGTCCCCCGGGCATACTGCGTGACGGACCTCCCATGGCCACCCTCGCCTCCAGCTCCGCGACCCAGCCGCGCCCCTGGCGATGGCCGCGCGTCCGACTCCAGCCCGCCCTCGCGACCTTCGCCCTCTGCATGGTCGTAGGTGTCTCGTACGGCAGCGCGGTGCGGCTGGACCAGCTCGCCAACGGGTTGACGTCCGTGCCGGCGTCGCGCGCCTACCTCTGGGAAATCACGGGAGCGCTGTCGGCGTGGCTGTCGCTGCCCATCATCCAGTTCGCGGCCCTCAACGCCCCGTCTCCCCGCGTGGGGTGGCCGCGCTTCCTGGCCGTGCACGGGCTGGCGTTTCCGCTCTACTCGGTGGTGCACATCCTGCTCATGCTGGGCATGCGTCATCCGCTCTACGCGGCCCTCGGCTGGGGGGAGTACGAGTACGGCCCGCTCGGCTTCCGCCTGCCGATGGAGGTGGCGAAGGACGTGATTGCCTACAGCCTGGGCGCGACGGTCATCGTCCTCCTGGCCGCGTGGCGGGAACGGCACGAGCGGGCCTTGCGGGCCGCCGAGCTCGAGGGCGAGCTGAGGGCCGCGCAGCTCCGGGCCCTCACCGGACAGCTCCATCCGCACTTCCTCTTCAACTCACTGCACGCCATCAGCTCCGTGATGTACGAGGACCTGGCGCGCACGGACCGGCTGCTGAGTGACTTGGGTCAGGTGCTCCGGGCCAGTCTGGAGCGCAGCGAGCCCACCTGGACACTGGCCGAGGAGCGCGCGCATGCGGGGCGGTACATCTCGCTGCTGTCGGCGCGCTTCGGAGACAGGCTCTCGGTGCGCTGGAGCGTGGACCCGGGACTGGAGTCGGCGCACGTCCCCTGCTTCGCCCTGCAGACGCTGGTGGAGAACGCGGTGAAGCACAACCAGGACCGTCGTGAAGCGCTCGAGGTGAGAATCCGCGCGCGGGCGGGACAAGCGTTGTGGCGCCTGGAGGTCGAGGACACGGGGCGAGGCTTTGGTGAGGAGTCCCCCGCAGCGGGCCCTCGCGTGGGGCTCTCGCACCTGGAGCAGGTGCTGTTGCTGCTGCATGGCGGGCAGGCTTCGCTGGAGCGAGGCCAAGGCCCCGAGGGGGGCGCACGCGTGTCGCTGACCCTGCCTCGAGGAGCCACCGGCGGGACGGAGGCGACGCCGTGACGGGCTTTCGCGTGCTCATGGTGGACGACGAAGCGCCCGCGCGGGCGAAGGTGAAGCGCCTCCTGGAACAGGAGACACGCTTCACGCTCGTGGGCGAGGCCGCCGACGGCACCGAGGCGCTGGAGCGCATCGAGGCGCTGAGGCCCGACGTGGTGGTCCTCGACGTGCAGATGCCAGGGCTCACGGGCTTCGAGGTCCTGGAGGCACTGGGGCCCGAGCACACCCCCGCGGTCATCTTCTCCACCGCCTACGACAGCTTCGCGCTGCGGGCCTTCGAGGCGCACGCGGTGGACTACCTGCTCAAGCCCTACGACGGCGAGCGCTTCACCCGGGCGCTGGACAAGGCCCACGCGCTGCTGCTCGGCGGAGGGCCCGAGGCCGGCAGACTCCAAGCGCTGCTGCGAGACGTGGCGGCGGCCTCCTCCCGGCGTCCCCTGGAGCGGCTGGTGGTGAAGGCGGGCGAGGCGTGGGTGCCCCTGCGGCTCGCCGACGTGTGGCGGCTGTCCTCCGAGGACAAGTACGTGCGCGTCTACACCGCCCAGGGGGAGCATCTGATCCGCCAGAGCCTGCGGGCCCTGGAGGAACGGCTGGACCCGGCGCGGTTCGTCCGGGTGCACCGGGGCGACATCATCCAGTTGGACGCGGTGGCGAAGCTGGAGCCGTGGACACATGGCGACGGCATCCTGGTGATGAAGAACGGCACGACGGTGGTGCTCAGTCGCACCTGGCGTGATGCGTTCCTGGAGCGGTGGGGCCTGGAGGGCTGACTTTCCAGGGAGTCCGGCCCACCCAGAGGGGAGGTCCACGCCCATCCGCCCACCCGCCGCTACAGGTCTGTGGCGGATTTCTTCTGAGATGTCAGAGCCGCCTGTACAGTGGTCGGGCAGCCATGGAGAACTCCCTCGACGTCAGAGATGGGCGGAAGGTCCACGAGGACCTTGCCGCTGAGCGCGCCGTGCTTGGCTCGGTGCTCGCGGACAACACGCTCATCGCCGCGGTGGGCGAAGTCGTCCATGCGGACGATTTCTCCAGCCCGGCGCATGCGCAGATCTTCGCGGCGATGATCCGGCTGGACGGCCAGAGCAAACAGGTCGACCACCTCACGCTGGCCGAAGAGCTGAAGGTCCTGGGGCAGCTCGTTGCTGTCGGCGGCCCCGCGTACCTGATGCGGTTGGACCAGGTGGTGCCGCTGGCCTCCAACGCCGTCCAGTACGCGAACATCGTCAAGGACCAGGCGCTGCGGCGCCGGTTGGCGAACGTCGGACGGGAGATCCAGGACCTCGCCAGCCAGGAGACGGGCGAGCTGGAGGTGTTGCTCGACGAGGCCGAGCGCAAGGTGTTCCTCCTCGCGGAGAAGAAGCGCGAAGGAGACCTGCGGCCGGTCAGCGAGCTGATGGAGCACACGCTGGACCTGCTCGACAAGATGAAGTCGGCGGCGACGGGCATCACGGGCCTGTCCACCGGCTACATCGACCTCGACAACCAGCTCACGGGACTCCACGCGGGCGAGCTCATCATCCTCGCGGCGCGTCCTGGTGTCGGCAAGACGTCGTTCGCCATGAACATGGCGGTGAACGCGGCGCTCAAGGAGAACAAGGCGGTCGGCATCTTCAGTCTCGAAATGCCCGCGGACCAGCTGCTCATGCGTCTGCTCGCCTCCACCGCGCGCGTGGACATGAAGAAGCTGCGCGGCGGTCGTCTGTCGCCGCACGACGAGGAGAAGTTCCAGGAGATGGCGGGTGCGCTCTACAACGCGCCCATCTACATCGACGACTCCGGTGGTCTGTCTCCGTTCGACCTGCGCGCCAAGGCGCGGCGTGTGAAGCAGAAGGACCCGCGGCTGTCGCTCATCATCATCGACTACCTCCAGCTGATGCATCAGAAGGGCAAGGTCGAGAGCCGCCAGTTGGAAGTCGCCGAAATCTCCCGTGCGCTCAAGCAGCTGGCCAAGGAGCTGGAGGTCCCCATCATCGCGCTCAGTCAGCTCAGCCGTAAGGTCGAGGAGCGCAAGGGTGGCAAGCCCATGCTGTCGGACTTGCGTGAGTCGGGCTCCATCGAGCAGGACGCCGACGTGGTGATGTTCATCCACCGTGAAGAGGTGGAGGAAGGCGGCGAGGCGCCTCAGAACGCCCAGACCACGGTCATCCCCGTGGAGCTCATCATCGCCAAGCAGCGTAACGGCCCCATCGGTGAAATCCCGCTGGTGTTCCTCGCCGAGTACACGCGCTTCGAGAGCCGCAGCCGGACCGAGTAGGCCACACGAGCACGGCGCCCTCCACGAGAGCGGCGCCTGTGCGGGATGGATCCCCTTCACGGCATGCCGCGGCGGCGTTCTCGCGCGACGTGCGGGAGGTGTCCCGCGCTCACGTCGAGAGCCCCTCGCGCTACTCGCGGCCCGTGCGGAGGTAGCACTCCCCACCGCTCACGCCGCAAGCGAAGCAGGCTCCTCATGTCCCGTGCGGAGATAGCGCGTCACCAGCGCTCACGTCGCAAGCGAGGCGAGCCCGCGCGCTATTCGTGGCCCGTGCGGAGGTAGCGCACGACCAGCGCCCGCGCCGTGCGCGTCGCGGCCTCCACCGTGCGCCCTCGCCCCAACTCCGTCGCCAGCGCGGACGCGAGCCTGCACCCCGTCCCCCGGCGCTCTGGCGCGCGCACCAGCCGCTGCCCCCGCAGCACGCGCACTCGCTCCGGCGTGGCCAGCACATCCGCCAGCCCGTGTTCGTCCGGCAGGTGCCCGCCCTTCACCAGCACCGCGCCAAAGCCATGCGCCAGCAGCGCGATGGCGGCCTCTCGCGCCGCCTCCACCGAGTCCGGCACCTCGCGCCCCAGCAGCCACCCCGCTTCATCCAGGTTCGGCGTGAGCATGACGCGCGGCCCCGCGAGCGACAGGTAGCGCCTCGCGGACAGCCGGGACAACAGCTGTCCTCGTGAAGTGCGCACCACCGGGTCCACCACCCACCACGCCCCCGTCCCCTTCAGCCCCGCACTCGCGGCGGCGAGCTGCGCGGGGCCCGGCACCATGCCCCACTTCACCGCCTGCACCCCACCCAGCTCCCGCGCCGCCGTCAACTGCGCGAGCACGACACCCGGCGGAGCCGCCTTCCACGAGAAGGTCGTCCGCCCCTGCGCCGTCTGCGCCAGGGGCACCGCCACCGGCTGCCCCCCCAGCGCTCGCACCGCCGCGACGTCCGCCAGGAGCCCCGCCCTGCCCGTGGGCTCGAGCCCCGCCAACAGCACCACCCGAGGACTCACCGCCGATGCTCTCGCGCCTTCTGCACGAAGGACTTGTAGAGCCCCACATGCACGGGAATCGTCGTGGACATGTACTCGGGATGCCACTGCACCCCCACCGCGAAGGCATGCACCGTGGACTCGATGGCCTCCACCACGCCATCCGGCGCCAGCGCGGTGATGCTCACATCCGTCCCGGCGCTGCGCACCGCCTGATGGTGCGTGGAGTTCACCATCAGCTGCCCGTGCCCCACCGCCTCCGCCAGCAACGTGCCGCTGCGCACGTCCACCGGGTGCTGCGGCTGCGTCCGGTCATGCTTCTGCTCGTGCTCGCGCGCGCCCTGCACCTCGCGGCCGATGTCCTGGAACAGCGTGCCGCCCAGCACCACGTTGAGCAACTGCATGCCGCCACACACGCCCAGCACCGGCATGTTGCGCTTGAGCGCGCCGCGCATCAGCGCCGCCTCGAACGCCGTGCGGCCCTCCTTCAGCGCGCCCAATCCCTCGCGGGCCGTCTCGCCATAGGCCTCGGGAGGAATGTCGAACGCGCCACCGGTGACGAGCAGCCCCGACACCCGGTCCAGGTACGCATCCACGCACGTGGGGTCATCCGCGTACGGCAACACGAAGGGAAGCCCGCCTGCGCGCAGCACCGCCTCCGCGTAGGGCACCTTCAGCTCGTACCGCGCGAAGGGCGAGTCCTCCGGCTGGCTCCAATCCGGGGTGATGCCAATGTTCGGCCGCCGGGGCGGCTGGCCATGATGTCGCGGGTGATTGTTCATGAGGGGGTCCGTCGGTCGAACCTACCCCCCCACTCGCCCCTGTTCAAACGCACTGGCGAGCAGACGCACGCGCTCGGCGATGTCCTGGGCGAGCAGCGCATCCGAAACCACCGCGGCGCCATGCACGCCCGTCGCCGCCACCCACGGCATGTTGTCCAACCCCACCCCACCAATCCCCACCACCGGCAGAGGGCTCCCCTTCACCACGCGCGCGAGC
Source organism: Myxococcus stipitatus DSM 14675 (assembly GCF_000331735.1). Lineage (GTDB taxonomy): Bacteria > Myxococcota > Myxococcia > Myxococcales > Myxococcaceae > Myxococcus > Myxococcus stipitatus. Next base: position 7,202,481 of record NC_020126.1, read on the forward strand.
CCCTCCACCCCCAACACCGGTGCGGGAACCTGCTTCGTCGTCGTGCCGAAGACGGGCCCCACGCCCACGTAGTCCGCGCCCGCCTCGCGCGCGGCGATGGCGCCCTCCACACCACGCACCGTCACCCCCACCAGGCGCCCAGGCCCGAGCAACGAGCGCGCCGCCTCGGGAGGCACATCCTCGTCGCCCACGTGCACGCCATGCGCATCCGAGAGCAGCGCCAGGTCCACCCGGTCATTGAGCAGGCACACCGCCCCCGCGCGCCGGCAGAGCTGGACGACCTGGCGAGCCACCTCCAGCGCCTCACGCACCGGCGTGCGCTTCATCCTCAGCTGCACCACCCGCGCCCCTCCCGCCAGCAGCCGCTCCGCCTTGGCCACCAGCGGCATGTCCGGCCGCACGGTGTCGTCACAAAGCAGATAGGGGCCCGGGGGAAGCAGTGGACGAAGCGAGGCGTTCATCGGCACCAGGAAGACGGGACGGCGGCGTTGACAGGCGGCCCCTCTGCTATAAGGTGGCGCGCTGTTTTCCAAGCAATTCTGAGGATTTGAAACATGGCGGACACGGTGGACCCCAAGTATCTCGATAAGCGCACCGCGGAGCGGTACCTGCGCTCGGGCCAGTTGGACGAGAAGGCGCTGGAGCGCCACCTCAAGGGCCTGCCGGACGTGGCGGACAAGGCCACCCCGGTGGAGACGCTCATGGTCGACGACGTCGAGGACTACGACGACGAAGACGATGATGAGGACATGGACGACGAGGACGAGAGCGACGACGAGGTCTCCAACGACGAGGCCGACCTGGAAGCCGTCGCCTCCGCCGCCGACACCTCCGACGCCGCCCCCTCCTCCGACGTCGCGGGCGTCCCTGATTCTTCCGACGAGGGCGGGGAGTCCAACACCCCATGAGCCCCGTGGACGAGAAGCGCGGCGAGACCTTCGTGATGCGGGGGGAAGCGCGCTCCGCGTCCGAGGAGGCCATCTCCTTCAGCACCTTCATCGTGGGGCTGGGCACCGCGGTGCTCATCTACCTCGGTGATGCTCCGAATCCGGAGACGGGCCAGACGAGCAAGGACCTGCCGCTGGCCCGGCAGAACCTGGAGCTGCTGTCGATGCTGCGCGAGAAGACGCGAGGCAACCTCACCGTCGACGAAGAGAAGCTCTTCGACGGCCTGCTCGCGGACATGCGCCTGCGCTTCGTGGAGGCAAGCAAGCGGTGATGGCGTCGCCTTCGAAGTCGGGCAGCTTGCCCAAACCCATCCGCTTCGCGGCCATCACCTGCATGGTGCTCGCCGCGCTCACCGGCTGGGCGGCCATCAGCGAGGCCACGGAGCTGGCCCACTTCTTCGAGTCCCGCTCACGGCGGATGGAAGCGGGCTCGCCGCTCCTGCTGGGCAATGACCCGGCCGACTTCCAGCGGCTCCTGGAGGCGCAGTACCAGGCCCTGGAGCCCATGCGCGAGCCGCGCGCCCTGCTGATGGGGGTGATGGCCATCGCGTGCGCCGTCGTCTTCGTGTCCGCGGGCCGCATCCTCCGGCCTCATGGGATGCCCGCGGAGCGGATCCGTCTGATGCTCGGACGCGCGGCAATCACAGTGGCGGTGCTGCGCACCATCGACGGCGCGCAGTGGGCCGTGGTCGCCCGCCGCACCAGCCACGCCGTCTCGCAGATGCTCATCAAGCGCCCCGAGTACCAGGACGCCGCCGCCGCGGAGATGGTCTCCACCGTGACGCAGGTGATGAGCCTGGGACTCACCGTCGCCGGAACCGCCCTCATCGCGGGCACGTTCGCCCTGCTGGGACAGTTCTTCCGCAGCGACTCCGTGCGCGAAGCCCTGGTGACGAGGGACCGCACCGCGGCCGACTCGTAGTCGCCCGCCGTCAGTGGGCGTGGGGCGCCACGGAGACGGGCAGCAGGGCCTCCAGCGCCGCGTCCGCGTCCGCTGGGGTGCCCTCCAGCACCAGCACCCGCCCCTGCGTCGCCAGGGGCAGCTTCAGCAGCTCCTGCCGTGACAGCCCGAAGACATGCGCCAGGTGCCCCATGGGCCACCGCGACTGCATGTGCTTGAAGGCCGCCTCGTCCAGGTCTTCCGGCTTGCCCTCGGGCAGGTCCACGTTCTCGTAGACCACCCGCTCGCCGCCCACGCGCCGACCGTTGCCGTAGGCGATGACTTCCTCGCCCTCGTCCGGGTCATACACGTACGCATGCACGGTGGCGTTGGCCGCGCGGGAGAGCAGCCGGGGCAGCGCATGGTGCGCGGCATACCAGTGGGCACCCGGGCGGCCCTGCGTGAAGGGGGCCACGTAGGCCAGCCGAACCACCTTGCGGCGCCGATTGACCGACACGTGCAACCCAGTGGCGGCCAACGCGCCGTCCAGTTGCAAGGCTTCGCGGGCCTGCTGGAGCAGCTCCAGCCCGCCAAAGCTCTCGAGTCGAATGAGGTAACCGCCGTGCGCTTCCAGGTGTTCAGCCCCCCGAGGGTGGGCGCCGCCTATAACCGAGCCGAGCCCTCTCTGGCAACTCCAGCACCTCGAAAAGCCAGCCGCTACCAGGAGTCCAAAGTATTCTGCTTGCGGCACAGACCCAGGCGCCATTTTGACGCATCGAGTCAACTTGCCAAGCACGAGTCGACCCTTACGTTGGGTGTATGCGACTCGATAAGTTTACGGTGAAGGCGCAGGAAGCGATTCAAGAAGGCCAGACGCTGGCCCGCCGCGCCGACAATCCCCAGTACGAGCCGGAGCACCTCGCCGCGGCGCTGTTGGGACAGAAGGACGGCATCGTCGACCCGCTGCTTCGCAAGCTTGGCGCGGACGTGAAGCTGTTCGCGTCGCGGCTGGGCGAGGCCCTGGGCAAGCTGCCGCGGATGCAGGGGGGCGAGAGCGCGATGCTCGGCCAGCGCCTGCTGAAGACCTTCGACAAGGCCGACGACGAGGCCAAGGCGCTCAAGGACGAGTTCATCTCGTCCGAGCACCTGCTCCTGGCGCTCACCCAGGACAAGGGCGCCCTGGGCGAGGTCATGAAGGCCTCCGGCGTCACGCGCGAGCGGGTGCTGTCGAGCCTCAAGGAGGTCCGAGGCTCCGGCCGCGTGACGAGCCAGGACGCGGAATCCACCTACCAGGCGCTGGAGAAGTACGGGCGGGACCTCACGGAGGCCGCGCGCGAGGGGAAGCTGGACCCCGTCATCGGCCGCGACGAGGAGATTCGCCGCTGTATCCAGGTGCTCAGCCGGCGCACGAAGAACAACCCGGTGCTCATCGGTGAGCCGGGCGTGGGCAAGACGGCCATCGCGGAGGGGCTGGCGCGGCGCATCGTCGATGGCGACGTGCCGGAGAGCCTGAAGAACAAGCAACTCATCACCCTGGACCTGGGCGCCATGGTGGCCGGCGCGAAGTACCGCGGTGAGTTCGAGGAGCGGCTCAAGGCGGTGCTCAAGGAGGTCGCCGACTCGGCCGGGCAGGTCATCCTCTTCATCGACGAAATCCACACCATCGTCGGCGCGGGCAAGGCCGAGGGCGCCATGGACGCGGGCAACATGCTCAAGCCGGCGCTCGCGCGCGGCGAGCTGCACTGCATCGGCGCCACCACGCTGGACGAGTACCGCAAGCACATTGAAAAGGACGCCGCGCTGGAGCGCCGCTTCCAGCCCGTCTTCGTGGGCGAGCCCAGCGTGCACGACACCATCAGCATCCTGCGGGGCTTGAAGGAGCGCTACGAAGTGCACCACGGCGTGCGCATCCAGGACACCGCGCTGGTGGCCGCCGCCACGCTCAGCCACCGCTACATCGCGGACCGCTTCCTGCCGGACAAGGCCATCGACCTGGTCGACGAGGCCGCCAGCCGCCTGCGCATCGAAATCGACTCGATGCCCACCGAGCTGGACGACATGCGCCGGAAGATGACGCAGCTCCAGATCGAGAAGGAGGGCCTGCGCAAGGAGACGGACCCCCACTCGCAGGAGCGTCTGGCGCAAATCGAGAAGGAGCTCGCCAACATGCGCGAGCGCTTCGACGCGCTCAAGGCGCACTGGGACGCGGAGAAGTCGGCCATCGGCGCCATCCGCGGGCTGAAGGAGAAGCTGGAGAAGGTGAAGAACGACCAGGTGGCCGCCGAGCGACAAGGCGACCTGAACCGCGCCGCCGAGCTGAAGTTCGGCGTCATGCCGTCCTTGGAGAAGGACCTGCAGACGCAGAACTCCAAGCTGGAGGAGCTGCAGAAGAACCAGAAGTTCCTCAAGGAAGAGGTGGACTCGGAGGACATCGCCGCCGTGGTGGCCAAGTGGACGGGCATCCCCGTCTCGCGGCTCATGGAGGGCGAGGTCCAGAAGCTGGTCCACATGGAGGACCGACTGGGCCAGCGGGTGATTGGGCAGCGCAGTGCGATTGAAGCCGTGTCCAACGCCGTGCGCCGGGCGCGCAGCGGTTTGCAGGACCCGAACCGGCCCATCGGCTCGTTCATCTTCCTGGGCCCCACGGGCGTGGGCAAGACGGAGACGGCCAAGGCGCTGGCGGAGTTCCTCTTCGACGACGACACGGCCATGGTCCGCATCGACATGTCCGAGTACATGGAGAAGCACGCCGTGTCGCGGCTGGTGGGCGCGCCTCCGGGGTACGTCGGCTACGAGGAGGGCGGCCAGCTCACGGAGGCCGTGCGCCGCAGGCCGTACACGGTGGTGCTCTTCGACGAAATCGAGAAGGCGCACCCGGACGTGTTCAACATCCTCCTCCAGATTTTGGACGAGGGCCGGCTCACGGACAGCCAGGGCCGCACGGTGGACTTCAAGAACGCGGTCCTCATCATGACGTCCAACATCGGCTCCGCCGATATCCAGGCGGGCATGGCGGGCAAGGACGAGCTGGACGAGAAGACGCGCAACGACGCGATGGACGCCCTGCGCGCGCACTTCCGGCCGGAGTTCCTCAACCGCGTGGACGAAATCGTCATCTTCGAGCCGCTGCGCAAGAAGGACATCTACCGCATCGTCGACCTGCAGCTCGCGAAGCTCAGCCAGCTGCTCGCCGAGAAGCGGCTGACGCTCGAGCTGACGGAGCCCGCGCGCGAGCTGCTCGCGGAGCGCGGCTACGACCCGACCTACGGCGCGCGTCCGCTCAAGCGCGCGGTGCAGCGCAACCTGCTGGACCCGCTGGCCCTCAAGGTCCTCAACGGGGACTTCGTGCCGGGCGACACCATCCAGGCGGATGCGGGCCCCAGCGGGCTCACCTTCGCCAAGGTGCTGGTGGACAACTCGAAGGGCACCAAGCGCACGCCGTAGCGCCCTCGTGAGACGTTCGCGGGCCCCTCCCCGTCATCCTCGACGGGAGAGGGGCCCACTTGTTTCGCGCCGCTCGAACGGCGGGCTCAGGACGGGGACGGCGGAGACTCGGGCTGCTCGGGGCTGTCCGCGCGAATCTTGCGGGAGTTCTCCTTCAGCTCGCTCCACGACGCCTCGTACTCCTTGCGCAGCCGCGCCCAGTCGCCGCCCTTGGACGTCATCAGCCGCCGCAGGGCGTCCCCCGTGCTCTTGAAGGAGCTGCGCAGGAACTGCAGCTCCTGCTTCGACAGGAGCGCGTCCTCGGCGCGCGAGCGGGAGAGGTCCGCTTCCCACCCGTCGAACTGGGCCCCCATCTGCCGCAGCTCCGCGTCGCGCTTGCGCTCGTAGGCCGCTCGCCGCACCTCCGCCTGCTTCTCCGCTTCATCCAGGGACTTGCCCGTCGCCTCGCAGGCGCGGAGGAGCTCCTGCTTGCCTTGCTCGAAGTCCTCCGTCCCGCGCTGACGCAGGTCCTCCAATTGGCGGCGGAAGGCCTCCCGTCGCTCCTTCACGCCCCGCAGCTCCTTCAGCTCGTCCTTCGCCTCGCGGAGGTCGGACTCCGCCTCGACCTCGGCGATTCGCGCGTCGATGCGCTGCTTCTCGGCGTCCATCTTCCGCAGGGTTGCCTCGCGCTCGTTCATGGCCTGGGTGCCTCCTCTTGGGTTGGGCTTGGGCGCCGTCTCCTCACGGCTGCTCGCACGGGTATGGATGCGGACGGTGCGAGGGGTTGTGGACAGGCAATCACGCGAGGGCCCGGTGTTCCGTGAGGAGTGCTTGACCCACGCGCCCACTCCAGGCGATGAGCCGGGCGCATGAAGCCCTGGGAGACACTCGAAAGCGCGAATGTTCCGGAGGTCGGCGAGCTCACCCTCGTCCGCCGAGGAGATGAGTACGTCCTGCGCGTCCGCGGACAGACGCTGATGTCCAGCCGGATGCATGGCTCGGAGGAGGCGCTGGCCCGCGCGGGCTGCGCGGACCTGGTGAGCCGGGGCACCGGGCGAGTGCTCGTCGGAGGGCTCGGCTTCGGCTACACCGTGCGCGCCGTCCTGGACCAGGTGGGCCCGGGGGTGCGCGTCTCCGTGGCGGAACTGCTCCCCACCGTCGTCGACTGGAACCGGGGCCCGCACCTGGCGCCGCTGGCCAAGGCGCCGCTGGAAGACCCTCGCGTCACCGTCATCCCGGGGGACGTCGGCCTCGTGATGAAGCGCCACTCCGCGTCGTTCGATTCCATCCTGCTCGACGTGGACAACGGCCCCAGCGCCCTCACCCACCCCGACAACCAGGGCCTCTATGGCGTGTCCGGGCTCAGCACCGCCGCCCAGTCCCTCCGCTCGGGCGGCACCCTGGCCATCTGGAGCGCCGGCCCCGCCGCCGGCTTCGAGCGGCGCCTGGAGAAGTGCGGCTTCACCGTCGAGGTCCTCCACCCCCACGCCCACGGCACCAAGGGGCCTCGCCACGTCATCTACGTCGGCAAGCTGGGCAAGCGCCGCTGAGCCCGGCGTCAGAACGGCTCGACAGAATATGACGACCGGTATATTCATCCTGGCGTGAGCAAGGGTGAAGACACGCGTCGTCGGATGATTGCCGCGGCGGCGGAGATGCTGGAGCGCTCCGGATATGCCGGTGCGGGCATCCAGGAGCTGCTCGAGGCGGGCAAGGCGCCTCGGGGCTCGCTGTACTTCCACTTCCCTGGGGGCAAGGAGCAGCTCGCCGTGGAGGCGCTCCAGGTCTCCGCCTCCGAGGTGACGCGGCTGCTCCAGGAGCACCTCGCCGGGGCCAAGGGGCTGGTCGCGGGACTGCGCCGCGCGCTCACCGTCCTGGCGGACCGGGCCGAGGCCTCCGGCTTCGAGAAGGGCTGCCCCGTCTCGGCTGTCGTCCTGTCGTCGGGTGCGACGCCCGAGCCCGTGCGTGCCGCCGCCGCCGAGGCCCTGCGCATGTGGCAGCAGCTCCTCACGGAGCGACTTCGCGCGGAGGGCTTCACTCCCACGGAGTCCCGCCGGCGCTCGGCGCTGCTGCTCTCCTCCATCGAAGGGGCGTTGCTCCTCATGCGCGCCCACCGCAGCCGCGCCCCCGTGGACGAGCTGTCGAAGGAACTGGAGCGACTGCTCTCGTTGGACTGACCCGGGGCCCCTCGCCGACGAGGCAGGGGCCCTTCTTTACGCACATGAAATATGCAAACCGGTCTACATAAAGAGAGGACACCCATGAAGGACACATCAGCGGACACCCTGGTCATCGGCGCCACGGGACTCATTGGACGGTGGCTCGTGCCGGAGCTCACGCGTCAGGGACGACGTGTGGCCCTGCTGTCGCGCAACGCCCAGGCGCGGGCCCAGGAGTATCGAGACTGGGTCGCGGCGCTGGGGGGCGAGCCGCGCCAGCTCGTGTTCCTGGAAGGAGACCTGGACGCGCCTCGACTGGGACTCAGCGCCTCGGATGATGCCTCCCTCGCGGGCGTCCGGGATGTGTTTCATCTGGGCGCTCGCTTCGCGTGGCATCTGCCTCCCGCGCTGGCGCAGCGGACCAATGTCGAGGGGACTCGCGCCGTGGTGGAGCTGGCGGCTCGATTGCCCGCCCTGCGGCGGCTCGTGCTCGTGGGGGGATATCGCATCGGGCCTCGGCTGGATGCCTCGGGCACCGTCATCTCCGCGTCCGAGCTGACACACTCCTCCCGCGCGGGGGCCTATGAGGCCTCGAAGATTCTAGCGCACCAGGTGGCCCTGGAGACGGCGGCGCGGCTCGGCGTGCCCATCACCTCGGTGCATCCCGCCTCCGTCGTGGGCGACAGCCGCACGGGCGCCACGGTGCAGCGCCTGGGCCTGGGAGACACACTGCAGCGCATCCACACGGGAGACATGCCCATCCTCCTGGGCACTCCGGAGACCTTCGTCCCCGTGGTGGCCGTGGACACGGTGGCGAGGTTCCTCGCGGGCGTCGTGGCCCTTCCCGAGACACAGGACCAGGAGTACACGCTGCTGGACCCGGCGACGCCGCCGCTCCATGAGTTGTTGCGCTGGGCGGCGAAGCGCTCGGGTCGGCGCGCACCCCGCATCACCCTGCCCGTGTCGTGGGTGCGCTGGCTGCCGGAGCGGCTGCTCGGGACCGCGACGGAGTCACTCGACTTCCTCGACACGGCCCGCTACCCGGTGGAGCCCACCCTGGCGGTGGCCCGGCGCATGGGGCTGGAGCTGCCTCCGGTGTCCATGGTGCTGGAGCGCTGGTTCGACTTCCTGCGAGACACGGGCTTCTCTCCGGACGTCGCGCGCGCCCAGGCCGCCGCCTCGCGGACGGGAGCAGATGTGGTGTAGTAGCGCCGCCCTCGCAACGGACCGGAGACCTCCTGGTGAACCGCCCTTCCCTGCTGGCCTTGCTCGTCGTCCTCCTGGCTGTGCCCACCGGACGCTCGCTCGCGGCACAACCCTCTCCGGTCCTGAGCGCGCTGGAGGGCCTCTATCCCGAGCTGGATGTGTTCTATCGGGACCTGCACCAGACGCCCGAGCTGGCGTTCCAGGAAGAGAAGACCGCCGCGAAGCTCGCCGAGCGACTGCGCAAGCTGGGCTTCGACGTCACCACGGGCGTCGGCGGCACCGGCGTGGTGGCCCTGCTGCGCAACGGTCCAGGCCCCACCGTGATGCTGCGCACGGACCTGGACGGCCTTCCCATGGAGGAGAAGACGGGCCTGGCCTACGCCAGCAAGGCGACCGTCAAGAATGGCGAGGGCCAGACGGTGCCGGTGATGCACGCGTGCGGGCATGACGTACACATGACGGTGTGGCTCGGCACCGCCACGCTGCTGGCGCGCAAGAAGGACCAGTGGCGTGGCACCTTGATGATGGTGGGCCAGCCCGCGGAGGAGGTGGGCGCGGGGGCACGGAAGATGTTGGCCGACGGCCTCTTCAAGCGCTTCCCCAAGCCCGACTTCGCGGTGGCGCTCCACAACACCACGTCCGCTCCCGCGGGCCGCGTGGAGTACGTGTCCGGCTATGCGCTGGCGTACGTGGACTCGGTGGATGTCACGCTCTACGGCAAGGGCGGCCACGGCGCATATCCCCACACCACGGTGGACCCCGTGGTGATGGCGGCGCGCACGGTGCTCTCACTCCAGACCTTGGTCAGCCGCGAGAAACATCCCCTGGAGCCCGCGGTGGTGACGGTGGGCTCCATCCAAGGCGGCACGAAGCACAACATCATCCCGGATGAAGTCCGGCTCCAGCTCACCGTCCGCTCGTACAAGCCGGAGGTGCGCAAGGCCCTGCTCGCGGGCATCGAGCGCATCGTGAAGGCGGAGGCCCTCGTCTCGGGCGCGACGCGTCCTCCCGACGTCGCCGTCACCGAGGGCACCCCCGCGACCTACAACGACCCGGCGCTCACCCGCAGGCTCACCGCGTCCCTGATTCGCACGCTGGGCGAGAAGAACGTGGGCGAGGCCCAGCCCGTGATGGGCGGCGAGGACTTCTCCGAGTATGGCCGCGCGGGAGTCCCGGCCGTGATGCTGTGGCTCGGCGCGGTGGAGCCTGGGCGATTCCAACAGTCACGCTCGGGAGGTGAGCCGCTGCCGTCGCTCCACTCCTCCGGCTTCGTCCCCGACCGCGAGCGCACCCTGCGCACGGGTGTCACGGCCTTGACCTCTTCCGCGCTGGAGCTGTTGAACAAGCCCTGAGCCGCCTTGGTAGAACGGCGGAATGCGCCAAGCCTTCCGCCCCGTCCGCTCGCTGCTGCTCACCGCCTGCGGACTCCTCAGCGCCTGCGCCCACCAGCAGGCTCCAGCGACGCCACCGGCGGAGTCCTCGCCGGCGAGTGTCCAGGCACCGGAGAAGTTCCCGGAGCTGGTGGACGCTCTCTTCGCCGCGTCGTTCGACTTCTCTCCGTCCAGTGGCACGGCAGTGGGCCTGCACGAGTACGACACCCGACTGGAGGACTGGAGCCGGCCGCGCATCGAGGCACGAATCATCGAGCTGGACACGCTGCTCTCCCGACTGCGTGCGGTGGACCAGGGCGCCCTGTCATTCGACGACGCCGTCGACTGGGCGGCGCTGGAGAGCCAGCTCCTCGCGGAGCAGTTCGAGCTGAAGGTCCTCCGCGGCTGGGAGCACAACCCCATGCAGTACGCGGGGCTTCCGGGCGGAGCCATCGACGGGCTGATGAAGCGCGACTTCGCTCCCAAGGCGGAGCGCCTGCGCTCGGTGATTGCGCGGCTGAAGGCCGTCCCCTCCGTCTTCGCCGCGGGAAAGGCCAACGTCCAGGCACCACCCCGCGAGTTCACCGACCTGGCCATCCGCATGGCGAAGGGCTCCGTGGGCTTCTTCGAGGGCTCGGTGACGACGTGGGCCCAGGACGCGGCGGGCGGAGACGCCGCGCTGCTCGCCGAGTTCACGTCCGCCAACGCGGCGGCGGTGGCCTCGGTGCGGGACTTCGCGCGCTGGCTGGAGGCGGACCTGCTGCCGCGCTCCACGGGGAAGTATGCGCTCGGCGAGGAGCGCTTCCTCACCAAGCTGCGCTACGAGGAGATGATTGACCTGCCGCTTCCGGAGTTGCTCGCGCTCGGCGAGGCCAACCTCGAGAAGGACTTCCAGGACTTCGTGGCCACCGCGAAGCGCATCAACCCTCGCCTCTCGCCCGCCCAGGTGATGGCGAAGCTGGAGGAGAACCACCCGACGGCCGAGGACCTCATCCCCTCGGTGCGTCGCTCGGTGGAGGGCGTGCGCCAGTTCCTCATCGACAAGGACCTGGTCACCATTCCCTCCGAGGTTCGCCCGCGCGTGGAGGAGACGCCGCCGTATGCGCGCTCGGGTTCCTTCGCTTCCATGGACACGCCGGGGCCCTACGAGACGAAGGCCACCGAGGCGTTCTACTACATCACACCCGTGGAGCCGGACTGGGACGCGAAGCACCAGGAGGAGCACCTGCGCCTCTACAACGCGCCCGTCGTGTCGGTCATCAACATCCACGAGGTCTGGCCCGGGCACTACCTCCAGTTCCTCTACGCGCCTCGCTTCCCCACCAAGGTCCGCAAGCTCGTCGCCGTGGGCAGCAACGCCGAGGGCTGGGCGCACTACACCGAGCAGATGATGCTGGACCAGGGCTTCGGCGGCGGTGACCCCAAGCTGCGCCTGGCCCAGCTCTCCGAGGCCCTCCTGCGCGACTGCCGCTATGTCGCGGGCATCAAGCTGCACACCGCCGGGTGGACGGTGGAGGACGCCGCGCGGCTGTTCCGTGAGAAGTGCTTCCAGCAGCCGGCCAATGCCTACGAAGAAGCGCGGCGCGGTGCCTACAACCCCACGTACCTCTACTACACGTTCGGCAAGCTGGAGGTGCAGCGGCTGGCGAAGGACTTCCAGCTCGCGAAGGGGCAGAGCCTCAAGCAGTTCCACGACGCCTTCGTCTCACAGGGGAGCCTGCCCCTTCCCCTGGTGCGGCGACTGCTGATGCGCTGAAGCCGCGGGCCCTGGCCGAGGTGCCCCGCGCAGGCATCTCGGCGTGGTGGCTCAGCCAGCCCGGCGGGACGATTCGCGGCGCTCTCCCTCTTCCGGGACGTAGCGCAGGATGTCGCCGGGCTGGCAGTCGAGGTACTCGCAGATGCGCGCAAGGGTCTCGAAGCGCACGCCCTTCACCTTGCCCTGCTTGAGCAGGGAGAGGTTGGCTTCGGTGATGCCGACGTATTCAGCGAGCTCCTTCGAGCGGACCTGTCGCTCGGCGAGGACCACGGCGAGGCGGACGGTGATGGGCATGGCTTCACACAATCCGTGAGTGGTCTTCGGCCATGGCGGCGGCGGAGACCACCACCCCACCGAGCAACCGCAGCGCGCCCGCGAGGATGATGGGCAGCACCACGCCCGTTCCCACGTGCACCATGAGGGTGACCTTCCCGCTCGCGGCGGAGAGCACCAACCCCGCCAGTGTCGGCACGAAGAGCGCGCCCGCGCTCGACACGAGCATCCATGTGCCCGCGGCCCGCAGGTGCCTCGCCAGCTCGAGCGTCAGACCTTGCCCGTCGTGAACCGCGAGCGCGCAGCGGCGCAACGCCTCGAGCGAGAGGGACGTGGCGAGCACCGGCGCGAGCGCGAGTCCTGTCAGCGCCATGCGCATGAGGAGGCCTGGCTCGGTCGGCGAGGGAACCCCCAGGGCACGCGCGAGTTCGTCCACGGGCGACAACACGACCACCCCGAGGACACTCACGGGGATGGCCACGGCGAACGCACGGAACAGATACGCGAGGCGCAGCGGGGCTTCGGATGACGTGCGACGCATCTTGGGAGGCGCCACCAACGAGTGCAGGGTTGCGACCATGAATGCATCGTAGCACGGCGATTCATTATCGTTTGACAGAAATTACTTGCCGCTTAACTTGAAGTCCCATGCGAACCTCCCTGGCCTGGGTCGTGGTGGCGACGTGCGTGCTGGCGCTCTGGGGCTGCGCCGCGCCGACGGTGCCGGTGCTCCCTCCCACCGCGGTGCTCGACCTCGGCCCCGAGTGGCCCGAGGCACTCCCCGACACCATCGCCGCCGAGGTGCAACGCGCGGCGATGAGTCACCGGGTCCTCGCGCTGGGCGAGGGAGACCACTTCGTCGCGGAGAAGTATGAGTACCGACTGGCCTTCCTCCGACTCCTGGTGCAGCACCATGGGGTGCGTCACGTGGCGCTCGAGATGGGCGCCTCGGATGCGGGGCGGATTGATCGCTATCTGGAGACGGGCGACGAGCGATGGCTGCACCGCGTGGTGCTGCATGGCTACGCCGGAGAGGATGACGACGAGCGCCGCGAGCTTGCCCCTGTCACCCGAGGCGACCGTCGCCCACCGGATGACGCCTGGGCCGAGGCCGAACGCTCATTCTTCCGGAAGCTGCGCGAGCTCGGACTTGCACAGGGTGCACGGCTTCATGTGGCTGGCTTCGACTTCGACGCCGCGCCCGGTGGGGGCTACGCCGATGCACGGCGTTCACTCGAGTCCTGCGCGGACACCCCAGCGGTGCGCGCGCTTCGCGTCCAACTGACTCCTCCCAGGAACACCACGCCCACCCTCGAGGTGAGCCGGCTCGACCAGCTCATCACCCAGCTCACGACCGAACGCACCCGGCTCGACGCGGACTGCGGCGCGACGCAGGTGGATGCGGCGCGTGCGGCGCTCGACCAACTGGCCTCCTCCTACCGCACCTTCTTCGAGTGGCGTGCGTCCCAGGCCGATACCTCCGCGCAAGGCCCCCTGCGCATGCGGCGGATGTTCGATGAGCGCGAGTCACAGATGCATGCGCGATACAGGCGCTGGGCCCAGTCCCTTCCCGTCGATGCGCGGGTGGTCTTGCTCGGGCATGACATGCATGTGGCGCGTGACTCGGAGGTCCTCCGCTACGGACGTGCCCCGCATGACCTTCCGATGTGGCGGAGCCTGGGCACCCGCATCGAACAGGACCATCCCGGCAGCCTGTGGGTCTGCTGGCTGCTCTATGGCGAAGGGACTCGATACATGCCCACGTCGCGGACCGGCCTCTCGGTCGTCCAGCCGCGCCCCGACTCGCTGGAGGCCACGCTGGCCCGCACGGCCGGACGGTACTTCGTGCGGATGGAGCGTGTACCGGCTGGCAGCGTCGTCGACCAGTCGTGGCCCTTTGGAACGGAGACCAGCGAGGGCCTGGGTCCAGTGCGGACCGTCACCGACGCCATCGTGTTTCTTCCCCAGGCTCACGCCCCGGGACCGACTCCGCGCTGAAGACACCTTTCGTGGGGTGTCAGTGCCCCACGCCTTCACACATGCAGCCGCGCAGGTAAGCCCAGTCACGACGCACGGTGGCGGGCGCCACTCCCAGCACCGCGGCCGTCTCGTGGATGCCCAGCCCCGCGAAGTAGCGCAGCTCCACCGTCCGGGCGAGGCGCGGCTTGAAGGACTCCAGCGAGACCAACATCCGCTCCAGGTCCAGCACGTCGACGTCCACACCCGCCGGGGAGTCGGGGACCTCGTCGCGCAGCCGCAGCGACTCACGCTGCGCCTCCCGGCGACGGGCATCCCGCCCACGCACCCCATCCACGAGCACGCGCCGCATCGCCTGGGCCCCCGCGCCCAGGAACTGTCTGCGCTGGTCCACGTCCGTCACATGCCCGGCCAACCGCAACCACATGTCTCGCAACAACAACATGGGCCGGACGGTGGGACACGGCACCCCACTGCTCATGGCCGCATGCGTCATCTCGCGAAGCTCGTGGTACGTCACCCGCCGCAGGTTGTCTCGAGCCTCCGAGCTCCCGTTGCGAGCACCTTCCAGCAGAGAGGCCATCTCCGGCATGCCCATCGTGTCCTCCTGGGTCTCACATCCCATCGAGTCACTTCGCCGCGCCTGCCAAGAAGTCGAACGACCTCCGCCGTAGATCTTGAGAATAAAGAATTGTTTTTCGTGAATGCCGACAATTCCCTGCTGGGTAGGATTTTCCCACCTGTACGTGGAAGGTCGACATGCGCCGCGCGAGCATCCGGCTTGCGGGCTTGTTTCCATTCGTCGAGGACCCGACGTCAGGCGGAGGGAAGCCAGAGCACGAAGCGGGCACCGCCCTCGCGGACGCGCTCGTAACGCAGGTCGGCACGCATGCTGCGCGCGAGCCTGCGGCAGAGCGCCAACCCCAGCCCCACGCCCGGCGCGGACTTCGCCGCGGCCTGCACGGACTTGGAGAAGGGCTCGAAGAGCTTGCGGGCCGTCGCGGCGTCGACGCCGGGCCCGTGGTCCCTCACCGACAGCCCCACTCGCGAGCCTCGCCGCTCGAGCTCGAGGTGGATGCGAGGGTCCTCCGTGCTCCCCCCGTACTTCGACGCATTGTCCACGAGGTTGAAGAGGACCTGCTCCACCGCCGAGGGGTCTGTCATCACCACCACGTCTCGCGGAACATCGACACACAGCGACAAGCCGGATTGGAGCGCGCGCTGAGACAGTCGCTCCTCCATGCGAGACAACAACGAGCCCACCGACACCCGCTCCAGCCTCGCGGGCGTGCGTCCTCGCTCGATGCGGGCATAGGACAACACGTTCTCCACCAGGTGGCTCAGCCGCTCCGCTTCGCGGTGGAGGATGTCGAAGTACTCCTGACGGCGCTCGGCATCCGGCACCATCCCCGCCGCGAGCATCTCCGTGTACATCCGGAACGTCGTCAGCGGCGTGCGCAGCTCATGCGTCACCGCCGAGACGAACGCGCCCCGGCGCTCGCTCAAGGACATCACTCCGGCCAACAGCGCCACCACGGCCACCGCGGCGAGCACCACGCCGCTCCACGCCACCGTCAACACCGCGGGCAGCGACGACAAGGCCCCGGACGAGCCCCGCTCGCGAGGCACCGCGCCCGGCACCAATCGCACCGGCAACGCCGCCAGCATCCGTCCCTCGCCTGTCTCCACCGTGGCGTCCTTCACGGGCTCCAGCGTCGCGCCCGGCAGCAAGTCGGCCACCCTTCCTTGGAGCCAGCGCTGGAGCTCCGGCCAGTCCAGCCAGCATCCCTGGATGAACTCCTCGCCGTTGACCTGGACGCGACGCCCCAGGAACAAGGCGTCCTCCACCCAGAGGGCCCGCATGTCCTCCGCCACCTCGGGCGAGGCCACCTTCGGGAAGACGTTCGACACCTTGTTGTAGCCGGACAGGTTCTGGCTCGCGGCCTGGCGCGCGCTGCGCGAGCGGGCATCGAACTCGCTCGCGTTCTTCGTCCACTGGAGCTCGTCGGGAATCCGCTTCCGGTCCTCACGAGAGGGCTTCTGCCTCGACTCGGAGGACGCTTGATTCACCAGGGCCTCCCGCACGGAGGCGACCTTGAGCAGGTGGGACACCTGCGCCAACCGGTGCCGCAGCACCTGCTCGCCGACCTCGGGGTGCGGCACGCCCAGCGCGTCTCGCAGCGACGGGTCCACCACCTGCGGCGAGGAGACCCCTCCCGTGGGGCCCATCTGGAAGTGGAGCAGGACATGCTCCGGTGGTCCCGACATCAAGGGGGAGGCCACCCAGGCCCGTCCCTCCTGGAGAGGTTGGCGCTCCCCGTCCACCACCCCGCGCGCGGGGGACAGGGCCTCATAGGCCCCCACCGTCACCGCGCTCTCTCGCGCCACCAGCGGCAGCAACTCCGAGTCGAGCCGCCACAGCGCCAGCCGCACGTTCTCCTCGCGCGCCGCGCTCTCACGGGCCTGCCGGTCCGCGCGGTCCAGCCTCGAGGCGAAGACGGACAGCCACACCACACCGGCCAGCGCCAACAACAAGCAGGCGCTCACCGCGAGCCACACGCGCCACGAGCGAATCATCTCGCGCCGTCCGAGGCGGAGAACATGTAGCCCTTGCCGCGCACGGTGAGGATGACGCGCGGCTCGGTGGAGTCATCTCGGAGCTTCTCGCGCAGGCGCGCCATCGTCATGTCCACCGTGCGCGTCTGCACGCTCCGGGCTGGCAGGTGCCACACACGCTCCAGCAACTCCTCGCGGGAGATGGCCCGCCCCGCGTTCTCGCCCAGGTAGCGCAGGGCCTCCGCCTCGCGCTCGGAGAGGTCCGTCCGGGAGCCGTCGTCGAACGTCAGCTCCCGGCGCTCCACCACGAAGTGGCCTCCGGGGAACTCGACGCGGTCCGTGCCCACGGGGCGCTCCGCCGAGCGCCGCAGCACCGCGCCCGCCCTCGCCAGCAACTCCCGCACGGAGAAGGGCTTCACCACGTAGTCGTCCGCGCCCAGCTTCAGCCCCATCACCCGGTCCTCCTCCTGGCCCCGAGCGGTGAGGATGATGACGGGGAGGGTCGGCCGGCTCTTCCGCACCGCCTTGAGCAGGTCCAGCCCGTCCCCATCCGGGAGGACCAGGTCCAGCAGCACCAGGTCCACCGGCGTGCGCTCGGCGATTCGCTGGCCTTCCTCCCGGACGCCCGCTTCGAGGACCTCGTAGCCCTCGAAGCGCAGCGCATCCACGATTCCGCGCCGGATGGCGGGGTCATCCTCGACGACAAGTACTCGGCGCGCGGCCATGTCGGCATCCTACTCCATGGTGAACTTGCGCTTGGCCGCCTCGCGCGTCACCACCTGGCCGATGACGCCGTCCAGCGACTCCTGCTCCGGAGACGGCTGCTTCTTGCGCTCGGCCACGAGGAACTCCTGACGCGCCTTGCTCAGCTCCTGGATGCGCTTCTGCAAGTCGGCCCGCTCCTGCTCACGCGCGGCGAGCCACGCCTTGCGGCCCTCTGCGTCCAGTCCGCGCATCGGCTCCGGCAACTCCGCGGCCGGCACCGCCCCCAGGTCCACCTTGTTCTTCTTCACCGCGTCGACCAGGTCCCAGCTCTCGTTGGAATAGTTCCCGGAGGACTTCGCCATCGAGCGGGCCACCATGTTGGACATCGACACGCCCCGCGACGCCTTGTCCTGCGCGGCCTGGCGCATCTGGCTCTCCTCTCCCCGGGCGCCGCCATAGACGACGTAGGTCTTGTTGAGCTCCGCGCCCAGCCGGGCAATCTCCTCGTCCTGCGGCGCGGCCAGCTCCACCACCTTCAGGTTCTGGTCGATGTTCATGTAGCTGCCATCCGCGAGCGTCGCGCCCTCCTTCCAGTGGTCCGAGATGCCCGTCTCGTAATCACCGCAGTGGATGGTGTTCACGGTGATGCCATGCCGGCGGGCGGTGTGGATGGCATCTCGGAAGTCGACGGGGCCCTGCTCGAACGACTCATTGCCCGCGATGAAGACGAGCCGCATCGCGTCCGGGTTCTTGCTCCAGGCGAGCTTCCGGGTGGCCTCCAGGATGACCTCGCCGGCGTGCTCGGAGCCACCGGACGTCCGCAGGGCGAAGAGGCGCTCGGAGATGGAGTCCAGGTCCGTGGTGAACGGCATCAGCTGGCGAATCTCGTTCTGGCCGGCGCCCTCCCCGCTGTAGCCGAAGGCGTAGAGGGCCAGCTCCAGCCGAGGCGCCACGCCGTCGCGCTTCGCCTTCGAGAAGCGGTTCACGATGTTCCACAGCTGCGTGCGCGCCTGGTCCAGCAGTCCGTCCATGCTCCCGCTGGTGTCCAGGAGGATGGCGATCTGGATGACGGGGGCCGAACCCTCGGCCTGGGGCGCGACGGGCTTCGTCGGCGGGCTCGCGGGGGCCTGGGTGACAGGCGGCGGCCCCTCGAGCCTCGAGGGGATGGGCGCCGTGGGCGAGGGCTTGCCCAGCAGGAGGGCGGAGCCCGCGAGCGCCACGGCTGCGCCGAGGATGACAGGGAGCTTGAGGGCCGGCTTCATCGTGAGTCCTTTCGGGTAGCGGTGCCCTTTCGAGCACGGTCAGGACAGTAACGATGGAGCCCCCCAGAAAGGTGTAACCGCCGTGTAACCAGCCTCACGGCGGCCTTCGACTCAGGCACTCTGGAGCATCAGCCGCTCCACCACCGAGCGCACCTCCCGCAGCCGGGACGGGTCCGTCACCGCGACGAAGATGGTGTCGTCGCCCGCCACGGTGCCCGCGAGCCCCGGCACCTCCGGCTCCCGGTCCAACGCCGCCGCGAG
This sequence comes from Myxococcus stipitatus DSM 14675, assembly GCF_000331735.1. Classification (GTDB taxonomy): domain Bacteria; phylum Myxococcota; class Myxococcia; order Myxococcales; family Myxococcaceae; genus Myxococcus; species Myxococcus stipitatus. The sequence continues at coordinate 7,221,256 of NC_020126.1, forward strand.
CGCGGGCGCGTAACCCGGCGACGTCCTGACGACGAGCATGTTGGGCGGCGCCTCGATGATGCGGATGCGTTGGCGCTCGGCGGTCACCGTCGGAGGCTCCACCGACGCGATGCGCTGGTAGCGCCCACCCACCTTCTGGACGCCCAGCTTCTTCAGCCGCCGCGACAGCGTGGACTGGCTGGGCGCCTGCCCCTCCGCCTCCAGCAGCTCCTGCAAGACCGCCTGATCGCTGATCTCCTGCTCCGTGATGAGCCGAAGGATTTCGTCGTCCAGGTTCATTTTCACCAAGATGCATGGAGGTGAATTTCCATGCAAGGCGCCTGAATGATCGGCCTCGGGGAACAATGCTCTTGCGCGCCGCGTCCTTCTGCATAATATCCGCCGCCTATTCGCGGAACTGCACGCATACGCGTGCATATTCATCCACGTATGCATCCGGTCCAGGCCGGGGAGCGCAGGCCCATGAAGCACGTCACCCACATCAAGGATCTCGGCCCCGAGGGCGTAGAGGCAGTCCTCGCGCAGGCGGAGGCCTGGAAGCAGAAGGCTCCGGGCTCGCTCTTCCCGGGAAGCATCCTGGGCATGGTGTTCTTCAACCCGTCCTTGCGCACGCGCACCTCGTTCGAGGCAGTGATGCTGCGCGGGGGAGGCAGCGCCATCATCCTGGATGTGGGCGCGGGCGTCTGGAAGCTGGAGCACCGCGAGGGCGCGGTGATGAACGCGGACCGGGCCGAGCACCTCAAGGAGGCCGCCCCCGTCCTGTCGCGCTTCGTGGACATGCTGGGCGTGCGGACCTTCTCCCAGGGCGGCGGCGACGAGGAGGACGAGGTCGACCCCATCATCAACGCCTTCCGCAAGTGGGCCACGGTGCCGGTGGTCAGCATGGAGTCCGCGCGGGAGCACCCCTGCCAGGGCCTGGCGGACGTGCTGACCTTGCGCGAGAAGTTCGGCACCACGAAGAAGCTGCCGGTGACGCTGACGTGGGCGCCGCACATCAAGCCCCTGCCCAAGGCGGTGCCCAACTCGTTCCTCCTGAGCGCGGCGGCGGCCGGGTGCGAGGTCCGCGTTGCCCACCCTCCCGGCTTCGAGCTGCACCCAGCGGTGCGCGCGGAGGCGGAGGCCTACGCCAAGGCCACGGGCGGCAGCATCACGTACACGCATGAGCAGGACGAGGCACTCGCGGGCAGCCGCGCCGTGTACGCCAAGTCCTGGGGCCCGACGGCCGCGGCGGCCTTCTCGCCCAACGACGTCACCGCGCTGTTGGCGTCCTACTCCGGTTGGATGCCCACGCTGCGCACCATGTCCCGCGCGGCGAAGGATGCCGCGTTCCTGCACTGCCTCCCCGTGCGCCGCAACGTGGAGGTGGCCGACGAGGTCCTGGACCACCCGAGCAGTCGCGTGGTGGACGAGGCCGGCAACCGGTTCCACGTCCAGCGCTCCCTGCTCCACTGGATGCGCTCGCAGTCCCGCTGAGCGGCGCCACCCAGGCGCGCCTCTCCTTCTCTCTTTCTTTCGAGGTCTCCCGTGCCCTTGTCACCCGACCCGTACTCCGCGCTGCGCCACGCCGCGCGTTATGTGCAGCAGTTCCGGCGCAAGACGTTTGTCGTGAAGCTCGGCGGCGCCATGCTGAGCGACCCCCGCCTGCGCCGCTCCGCGTGCGAGCAGATTGCCCTGCTGTGGACCTTCTCCATCCGCCCCGTCGTCGTGCACGGCGGCGGCCCGGAGCTGGACACGCTCTGTGACGCCCTCCACCTGCCGGTGGAGAAGGTGGCTGGCCGCCGCGTCACCTCCGCGCCCGTGCTGGACGCGGCGAAGATGGTGCTCGCCGGCAAGCTGCACACGGACCTGCTCGCGGACCTCCAGGCGGCGGGCGTGCCCGCGGTGGGCCTGAGCGGCGTGGACGCCGGGCTCATCAAGGCGCGCAAGCGGCCTCCTGTCATGGTGACGGAGCCGGGGGCCACCGAGGGCAGGCTCGTGGACTACGGGCTCGTCGGCGACATCGAGCAGGTGGACACGCGCGTCGTGGAGCACCTGCGCTCCGCGGACTACGTGCCGGTCATCGCGCCCCTCTCCGGCGGCGTGGATGGCTCCGTCTACAACACCAACGCAGACACCGTGGCGGCGGCGCTGTCGGTGGCCCTGTCGGCGGAGAAGCTCTTCTTCCTGGTCCAGGTGCCGGGCCTCCTGCGCGACTTGAACGACCCGACGTCGCTCGTCACGCTGGCGAACCTCACGGACCTGGCGACGATGGAGAACCAGGGCACCATCTCCGGCGGCATGCGTCCCAAGGCGCACGCCATCCGCCACGCGTTGGTCGGCGGCGTGGGCAGCGTGCACCTGGTGAGCGGTGTGGCGCCCAACGCGCTCCTCGAGGAGGTCTTCACCAACGAGGGCAGCGGCACGATGGTGGTCCGCGAGAAGGCTCCGAAGAACGCGGGGACCGCGGGATGAAGGCGGCGGAGCTGCTCCAGGCGCTGGTGGCCATCCCCAGCGTTTCGGGTGACGAGCGACTCATCGCGGACACGGTGTCCGGGTGGGCGGAGGGCTGGGGTGCGCGCGTCCAACGCAAGGGCCACAATGTGTGGTTCTCCGTGGGAAGCGGGCCGCGCCGGCTGCTCGTCAACTCGCACCTGGACACGGTGAAGCCGTGTGCCGGGTGGACGTACGCGCCCCACGCGCCCGAGTGGCGTGAGGACCGCCTGTACGGCCTGGGCAGCAACGACGCCAAGGGCTGCGTGACGGGGATGCTCGTCGCGGCCCGGACGCTGCTGAAGGAAGGCGCGTCGCTCGGCGGAGAGCTTGTCTTCGCGTTCACCGCCGAGGAGGAGACTGGAGGCCAGGGCCTGGGCACGCTCCTGCCCGAGCTGGGCCCTCTCGACGCCGCCGTGGTGGGCGAGCCCACCAGCCTCAAGCCCTGCACGGCGCAGCGGGGCATGCTGCTCCTGCGCTGCACCGCGCACGGCAAGAGCTCCCACGTCGCGCACGCGCACAACGCGGGCGCGGTGAACGCCATCCACGTCGCGGCGGGAGACATCGCCACGCTGGCGGAGCTGCGCTTCCCGTCGCATCCGCTGTTGGGTGAGGCGCGGGCACAGGTGACGCAGATCTCCGGGGGGCTGGCGCGCAACCAGATTCCGGACGCGTGCGAGTTCTTCGTGGACCTGCGCACCACGCCGAGCATGGACCACGCGCAGGTGGCGACGGGCCTGGGCGGCGTGTTGAAGAGCGAGGTGAAGGTGCACTCGGCGCGGTACCTGCCGAAGGCGACGGCCTCGAATCAGCCCATCGTCCGGGCGGCGATGGCCGCGTCGGGCGAGCAGCCCGTGGGCTCCAGCACCACGTCCGACTGGGCCTTCCTGGGGGAGCTTCCCACGGTGAAGGTGGGGCCGGGCGACACGCTGAGGAGCCACCTGGCGGACGAGTACCTCACCCTGGCGGAGCTGGAAGCCGGCGCCGCCTTCTACACGCGACTGTTGCGCGGTTACTTCGAGGAGGCGGCCCGTGGCTGAGACCCTGTGGGGCAAGGGTGCCGCGTTGGACGCGGTCATCCACCGGTTCACCGTGGGCGACGACCCCATCGTCGACCTGTCCCTGGCGCCGCACGACGCGCTGGGCAGCGCCGCGCACGCGCGCATGCTGGGCAAGGTGGGCCTGTTGAAGCCCGAGGAGTCCCGCACGCTCGTCGGCGCGCTGAAGACGCTGCACGACGAGGCGCGCGCGGGCCGCTTCACCATCCTCCCCGAGCAGGAGGACGGACACACCGCGCTCGAGGCCGCGCTGGTGGAGCGCATCGGCGAGCCCGGCAAGCGCATCCATCTGGCGCGCTCGCGCAATGACCAGGTGCTGCTCGCGACGCGGCTGTTCCTCCGCGAGGAGGTGCTCGCGCTGGGGGCGGGCGCCGTCAAGCTGGCGGAGGCGTTCCTCGACTTCGCGCAGGCGCACGCCCAGGTGCCGATGCCGGGCTACACCCACCTGCGTCGCGCGATGCCGTCCACGTTCGGCATGTGGGGCATGGCCTTCGCCGAGGGGCTGCTGGAGGAGTTGGAGGCGCTGCGCGGCGTGTGGGCTCGGCTGGACCGCTGCCCGCTGGGCGCCGCCGCGGGCTTCGGCGTGCCGCTGCCCATCGACCGGGAGTACGTCGCGCGGCTGCTCGGTTTCAGTCGGGTGCAGAGAAGCCCCATCGACGCGCAGAACGGCCGGGGCCGCCATGAGCTGGCGGTGCTGAGCTGGGCGTGCGGCGTCGCGAACACGCTGGAGAAGTGGCTGTGGGACGTGCAGCTCTACAGCACGGACGAGTTCGGCTTCCTCGGGCTGCCGGACGCGTTCACCACGGGCTCGTCCATCATGCCGCAGAAGAAGAACCCGGACGTGGTGGAGCTGGCGCGAGGCCGCTGCCGCGAGCTGCGCGGACTGGCGCACCAGGTGGAGGCCATCGCGGGCGGACTGCCCTCCAGCTACCACCGAGACTTCCAGCTCCTCAAGCGCCCCACCCTCGCGGCGCTGACGTCCAGCCGCTCGCTGCTGGACGTGCTGACGCGGCTGGTGCCGGTGCTGCAAGTGAAGGCGGACGCCGCCGCGCGCGCCTGTGACGACACGCTGTATGCGGCCCACCATGCGTACACGCTGGTGGCGGGTGGACAGGCGTTCCGCGATGCATACCGGCAGGTGGGCCGCGAGCTCGCCGACGGCACGTTCCGCCCGGACCGCGAGGCACTGACGGCCACCCACCTGGGTGGCGCGGGCAACCTGGGCCTGCCCCAGGCCCGAGAGGAGCTGGCCGCCGCGCGCGCCTGGCTCGACGACACCCACCACGCGCTGGCCACCGCCTCCGCGCGCGTCTGGGACCTGAACAACCCTTCCCCGTGAGGAGTGAAGTGATGAGCAAGAAGAACGTGGTGCTGGCCTTCTCCGGCGGACTCGATACCGCTTTCTGCACGGTGTACCTGCGCGAGCAGGGCTACACCGTCACCACCGTCACCGTGGACACCGGTGGCTTCCCGCCCGAGCAGCTGGCGAGCATCGCCGCCCTGTCCGCGAAGCTGGGCGCGGTGGAGCACATCAAGGTGGACGCGCGCGCCACGCTGTTCCAGGGCTACCTGCGCCACCTCATCGCCGGCAACGTGCTGCGCGGCCAGCTCTACCCCCTGAGCGTGTCCGCCGAGCGCGCGTGCCAGGCGGTGGAGGTCGTGCGCGTGGCGCGCGAGAAGGGCGTGCAGTCGTTGGCCCACGGCAGCACCGGCGCCGGCAATGACCAGGTGCGCTTCGACGTGGCCTTCCGCTCGCTGGCGGGAGACCTGGAGCTGCTCACCCCCATCCGCACGCTGGGCCTGAGCCGTCAGCAGGAGCTGTCGTACCTGGCCGAGCGCGGCATCCACATGCCGCCGAAGCTGGGCTCCTACTCCGTCAACGAGGGCATGTGGGGCACGTCCGTGGGCGGCAGCGAGACGCTCAACTCGTGGAGCGCGCTGCCCGAGGCGGCCTTCCCCGCGGGTGAGATTCCCACGGACCTGAAGCCTCGGCCCCTCACGGTGGGCTTCGAGCAGGGCATCCCCACGTCGCTCGACGGCAAGGCCCTGAGCCCCGTGGACCTCGTCGAGGCGCTCAACGTCCTGGGCCGCCAGTACGGCATCGGCCGGGGCGTGCACCTGGGCGACACCATCCTCGGCATCAAGGGCCGCGTCGGCTTCGAGGCCCCCGCCGCGCACCTGCTCATCACCTCGCACCGCGAGCTGGAGAAGCTGGTGCTGTCGGGCAAGCAGCTCTTCTGGAAGGAGACCGTGGGCAACCTCTACGGCTCGCTGCTGCACGAGGGCCACTTCTTCGACCCGCTGGTGAAGGACCTGGAGGCGTTCCTCACGTCCTCGCAGGAGCGCGTGACGGGCGAGGTGCGGCTGATGCTCCACCCGCGCTCGATGGTGGTGGAGGGCGTGCGCTCACCGCACTCGCTGATGGACGCGAAGGTGGCGACGTACGGCGAGGCCAACGTGTTGTGGACAGGCTCGGAAGCGGCGGGCTTCGCCAAGCTGTACGGCGTGGCGCAGATGCTCTCGCACCGGGCGAAGGGAGGCTGACATCATGAAGGTCTTCGTCGACAAGGTCGGAAGTGTCACCCGCAACCTGGGCCTGGGCCGCACGGTTCACCTCACCACCGAGGTCAAGGCGGAGGAAGGCGCCGTCATCGCCGTGCGCATCCATGGCGAGAAGAGCGTCTACAACCAGCTCGAGGACTGCAACGGCCGGCTGGTGACGCTGCACGGGGGCGACATCATGGTGGGCGCCCTGGGTCACCGCAACGCGCTGCACGGCTACGAGGGCGTGGTGCCCGAGTCCGTCGTGGTGGGCCAGCGGCTCAACGTGCTCAACATGGGCGGCGTCATCGGCAAGTGCACCTCGCACAACCCGGGCGTGGGCGTGCCCTTCGAGGCCGAGGTGCTGGGCCAGGTGCTGGAGTTCCCGGAGCTGATGTCGCGCGAGGGCCAGCCGGCGCACATCTCCTCGGGCGCGCTGAAGGGCGGCTCGACGCCGGTGAAGTGCCCCGTCGTCTACGTCGTGGGCACGTGCATGAACGCGGGCAAGACGTACGCGGCCAGCGCGATGGTGCGCAAGCTGGCGCAGGCGGGCTACCGCGTGGGCGGCGCGAAGCTGACGGGTGTGTCGCTGATGCGCGACACGCTGAGCATGCAGGACTCCGGCGCGGACGTGGTGATGGACTTCACGGACGCGGGCATCGTGTGCACGGGGCCTCGCACGGCGGCGCGCGTGGCGCGGGTGCTGTTCTCCGAGATGGCCGCGGCGGAGGTGGACGTCATCGTCGCGGAGACGGGTGACGGCATCATGGGCGAGTACGGCGTCCAGGCGATTCTCGCGGACCCGGAGCTCAAGGGCCTGGCGGGCGCGTGGGTGATGTGCGCGAACGACCCGGTGGGCGCCGCCGGCGGCGTGCGCCACCTGAAGGAGACGTACAGCATCGACGTGGACGTGCTCGCGGGTCCCGCCACGGACAACGCGGTGGGCGTGCGCTTCGTCGAGCAGGTGGTGGGAGTGCCCGCGCGCAACGCTCGCGCGGACGCGGCGGCACTGGGTGGTCTCATCCTGGAGAAGCTCGCGCCCAAGCTGGGTGCGGGGAGGAAGTCATGACGCGGGCGCATATCTACATCTTGGGAGCCTCCGGTTTCGGCGGCGGCGAGCTCTTGCGGATTCTCTCCGGCCACCCCGCCGTGGCGGGCATCCGCGTCGTGTCCCGGCACCACGCGGGCGCGCCCGTCCACAAGGTGCACCCGCACCTGCGCGGACTGGTGGACGCGACCTTCGAGGCGGAGCCGGACTGGCGCTGGCTGGCGGACTCGCAGCAGCCGGTGGTGTTCAGCGCGCTGGGGCACGGCGAGCTGGCCACGCAGTTCCTGGCGCTGGAGAAGAAGTGGGCCGAGGTCGGCCTCGCCGACAGGGTCCTGCTCGTGGACCTGTCCAGCGACTTCCGGCTGGACCACCCGGGCCGGTACGCGGGCGCCTACGGCAAGCCGCACCCCGCGCCAGACCTGCTGGGCACCTTCACGTACGGCCTCACCGAGTGGAAGCGCGAGGAACTCAAGGGCGCGCGTCGCATCGCGAACCCCGGCTGCTTCGCCACCGCGGTGCAGTTGGCGCTGCTGCCCATCGCGTCCACGCCGGGCCTGGGCCTGCTGGCCGTGTCGGGTGTCACGGGCTCCTCCGGCTCCGGCTCCCTGCCGGGCGAGGGCACGCACCACCCCACCCGCGCGCATGACTTCCGCGCGTACAAGCCGCTGGAGCACCAGCACGAGGCGGAGGTGGAGGTCATGCTGGTGGCGCACGGCGCCCAGCGTCACCGGCTGGCCTTCGTGCCGCACTCGGCGCCCATGGTGCGCGGCATCTTCGCCACCGTGCAGTTCGAGTGGCCCGAGCACGGCGGCGCGGTGGTGACGCAGTCGCTGACGGAGAAGTTCCGCCGCTATTATGAGGGCTCGAAGTTCGTCCGCATCGTCGAGGGCACGCCCCGCATCGCCGCCGTCACGGGCAGCAACTTCTGCGACATCTCCGTCGCGACGAAGGGCCGCTCCGTCGCCGTCATGGCCGCGCTGGACAACCTGGTGAAGGGCATGGCCGGCCAGGCGGTGCAGAACTTCAACGTGTCCCTGGGCCTGCCCGAGGACACCGGTCTGCGGCAGGCGGCCTGCTACCCGTAGGCCGATGAAGTCCCCCCGCTCCGGGGCCCATCCGGAGCGGGCTCGAGGGTGCTCTTCGTCAGGCTTCACCGTGCCTGGAAGTCGAGCACGAGAAGCACCCTCTGTTTCCAGGAACCGCGTGCGCGCTCGAGCGTGAGAATCCGCCGCCGACGCGTCAGACTCCTGGAATGCCCTCGTCCACGACGCCCTCGCGCCCCTCCCCTGCTGCCTGGAGAGGAAGGCGCGTCCTCGTGGATGAAAGGTCGCGCATGCCCATCGCGGAAGCCGCAGGTGGATGTCCTCGCGTCAGTCCTCTTCCCGTCACGCGCCCAGCCCGGACGGCCACCGTGAACCAGGGAGGGCGCTAGCCATGCCCTCCCGCGCACGCGCCGTCCTCTTCGGGCGCAACCCCTCGCAGTACGACACCTTCGACGTGGAAGCGGAGGCGGCGGAGTCCCTGGGCTTCGACACCTACCAGGTGGACCTGGCCGCGCTGCTCAACGGCAACACCGAGCACGCGCTCGAGGCCGTGCCGAAGCGCGGCGGGCTCCGACTGCTCTATCGCGGGTGGATGCTCACCGAGGAGGAGTACGCCACGCTCGACGAAGCCCTCTCCGAGCGAGGGCACCGGCTGATGACCTCGCCGGACCAATACGCAGCCGCGCTGTACCTGCCACTCTGGTACCCCAACCTCTCGCGCTACACCGCGCGCTCCGTCTGGACGGAGGGCACCGACGCGGACGAGGCCTGGAGGGCGGCGCAGGCGCTCGGCCCTTCTCCGTGGATTCTCAAGGACCACGTGAAGTCCGCGAAGGAGCGCTGGGAGGAGGCCTGCTTCGTTCCCGCCCAGGCCACGCGCGAGGACTTCGCGCGCATCTGCGCCAACCTCGTGGAGGAGCGAGGGGAGCGCTTCGAGCGGGGACTCGTCGTCCGCAAGTACCTGCCCCTCAAGGTCTACGGCCGCACACCCACCGGGCCCGCGCACCTGGAGTTCCGCCTCTTCTTCGGGCACGGGCGACTGCTCGCCGCCGAGCAGCACCACGAGTTCGACGTCGACACGCCGGACTTCTCCGCCTTCGAGCCCCTGGGCCGCCGCATCGACTCCCCCTTCTTCTCCCTCGACGTCGCGATGCTCGAGGACGGCGGGTGGGCCGTCATCGAGGTGAACGACGGAGGAGTCTCTGGGCTCCCTCCGGGACTGGACCCGCGCGTCCTCTTCGAGCCGCTGCTGGGAGGCTCGTCGGGCCTCAGTCGCTCACGGACATGAAATCAAGAGCGAAGTCAGGGCCGTGCAAGACGCCGTCGAGCTGTCGTTCTGGGGATTGGGGTCCGCTGGGTCGACTTGAGTCGTCGTCGCTGTCGCATCCAGCGGCCCCAGCGCCAGGACCCCATAGTATGCGGTGAACGACAGGCTCCTGGAGTCGCCCGGCGCCAGTTCGTACATCCCGCAGAGAACCTCCCGAGTCCCCACATCGAACGAACAATCGTCCGAAGAGGGGGTGACCAGCAGCACGGAAGCAGGAAGCGTGGTCTTCACCAGTGTGAGCCATGCATCGTTGGGCCCATCGTTCCGCACCGCCAACGTATAGAGCACGTTGCTCCCCAGGAGCGGCGCCTGCGCGCGCAACTGGACTCCGATGTCCGCTTGAGCCGGGACGTACAAGTCAAAGCCCGGCATGGGACCGCTGCGCAGAGTGCCGCCCCTCTCTCGGAAGGAGAACCCCGCCACCACACCGATTCGACTCCCCCTTGGCACGGAAGGCGACACGGTGAAGTACGCGGTGACGGTACGAGCCTCACCCAATGGAAGGTCCGGAGGCGCGGCGGAGATGCGATAGGAACCCGAGACCTGAGTGCAAGCCTCCACCGGCACACACCCCGTGAGCGTCAACGGAAGCGAGACGGGATAACTCGCATACGAAGCCACGAGCGGACTGTTGAAGATGTTCGTGAACGTATGGGTAAACGCCAGCGTCTGCCCCGGCTGGACCTCATCATCCGCGACGGCGATTCGTAACATGCTCGTCGAGTCGACGACGACGATCGGGCTGGCTGCCGCGGCCCCAGAGCTCCCGGGCCCCGCAGCGAAAACAACGGCAAACATCAGAACCCCCTGCCACACCCACTTCCCCCTGCCACTCATGGACGACTCCCTTCAATTGGAGGGTCGCCGCATAGAAGTCCTTCGACTGCTCAACAAGCCACTCCTCTTCCGCAACCGTCACCACTGAACACTCTCCACGCATGGGGCCGTTCGTGAATGGCTGCCTTCTCATGGGAGCGAGGGTGATGGCCGGCGACGCGCCACCTCGGTACGAATCGCCTCCCGCAAGTCCCAGGGTGCCGGGTAGTCAGGCACCCGCCCCGCTGTTTCCTGCCCACGGCTCCCGCCCCCACGCGCATCTGCGGTATACCGAGCCCAGAACGTTTGACGTCAAATCAGGCAAGGAACGATGCACTTCGAATTGGCCTTCGTCCTCATCTTCGCAGTCGCGACCGCGGTGGCCATCGCGGCGCGGTACTTCAAGATTCCCTACACGGTGGCCCTGGTGGTGGCGGGGCTGACGCTGGGCGCGGTGCGCGCCTTCGAGCCGCCGCATCTCACCAAGGAGTTGCTGTTCGCCATCATCCTCCCGGGCCTGCTCTTCGAGGCGGCGTTCCACGTCGAGTTCCGCAAGTTCTGGAAGAACAAGGTGGCCATCCACTCGATGGCCATCCCGGGTGTCGCCGCGTCGGCGGGGCTGACGGCGCTCATCCTCTCGCCCTGGGTGGAGGGGATGGATTCGGCGGAGGGCTTCGGGCTGATTCCGGCGCTGGTGTTCGCGGCGGTCATCGTCTCGACGGACCCCATCGCGGTGGTGGGCCTGTTCAAGTCGCTGGGCGCACCCAAGCGCCTGCTCATCCTCGTCGAGGGAGAGAGCCTGCTGAACGACGGCACCGCCGTGGTGCTCTTCACGCTGGTGGTGGCGGTGGCCACGGGCGGGCAGTTCACCTGGGGCGGTGCGGCCTTCAACTTCGTCAAGGTCGTGGGCATGGGCATGCTGGTGGGCAGCGTGGTGGGCTACATCGCCGCGCGCGTCATCCAGCGCGTGGACGACGCGATGGTGGAGATCACCTGCACGGTCATCGCGGCCTACGGCTCGTTCGTCATCGCGGAGAACTTCCACTACTCGGGCGTCATCGCGACGGTGGTGGCCGGCATGCTCTGCGGCAACTGGGCGACGCATGAGGGCATGAGCCCCACCACGCGCGTCGCGGTGGAGAGCTTCTGGGAGTACTGGTCCTTCGCGCTCAACTCGGTGGTGTTCCTCCTCATCGGCATGGAGGTGCAGCTGGGCTCGTTGCTCGCATCGTGGAAGCCCATCCTCGCGGCCTATGTGGCCGTGCTCGTGGGGCGCGCGGTGGTGGTGTACGGCATGTCCGCGCTCCTGCGGCTGACGTCCGAGCGACTGCCGTGGACCTGGAGCGCGGTGCTCACCTGGAGCGGCCTGCGCGGTGCCATCTCGATGGTGCTGGTGCTCAGCCTTCCCTCGGACTTCCCCCACCGGGAGCTCCTGGTGAACATGACGTTCGGCGTGGTGGTGCTGTCCATCATCATCCAGGGCCTCTCGATGGCGCCGCTGTTGCGCAAGCTGGGCATCACCGGGCTGAAGGATGCGTACCAGGAGCAGTACGAGCTCGCGCGAGGCCGCCTGGGCTCCATCCACGCCGCGCTCGCCGCGCTGGAGGGAATGCGCCGCTCCCGTGAGATTCCGGGGGACGTGCTGAACCAGCTCGAGAAGGACTATCAGGCGAAGGAGAGCGTGACGGAGAAGGAGCTCACGGAGCTCAAGCAGCAGTCGATGCGCTTCCACGAGGAGGAGCACCAGGAGGCGGTCCGCCGCATGCTCATCGTGGAGAAGGAGGCACTGCTCAAGTCCTACCAGTCCGCGACCATCGGCAAGGAAGCCTTCGAGCGGCTCACGGCGGAGCTGGACGAGCGCATCGCGCAAGCCGACGCGGCGGAGAACCACACGTCCGCGCCCGCGGTGCCTGCGAATCCCGCGGGCGCCACCGGAACCTGACGGCAGCGTCCGATGGGTGGGGAGGTTCGTCCTCTCCACCCACGGACAGACGGCCGGGCCTCAGGCCATCGGCCCTCCTGACAGTGTCGTCCGATGGGCGGAGAGCCCCGTCCGCTCCGCCCACGGACACGCTACCGAGACTCAGGCCGCTGGAGTCTTCGACGCGTCGGCGGCTTCGACGGGAGAGGGAGACGCGGCCTGCTCGGGCAGGTGGATGACCTGCCCGGCGCGCTCCTCCGTTGGCCCCGGTGCGCTCTCACGGGCCACCACGGGCGACGACGCATCCACCACGGGCGCGGGCGTCTCCGCCACGGACGACGCATCCACCACGGGCGCGGGCGTCTCCGCCACGGACGACGCATCCACCACGGGCGCGGGCGTCTCCGCCACGGACGACGCATCCGCCACAGACGCGGGCGTGGACGGCGCGGGTGACAACACGTCCGCGACAGGCGCGGGCGCCTCCACCACGGACGACGACGCATCCGCCACGGGCGCCCCCGCCGTGGCGGCACCCTGAGCCTCGCGCTGCTCCAGCCGCGCCCCACCCTGCTCGGCGGCGCGGAGGAACTCGTCGTATTCGGACTTCCGCTCCTCGGCCTTCGCCTGCGTCTGCACGGACTGTTGCGCGGCGGCGGCCCGACCCATCATCAGCGCCTTCGCGCTCACGACGATGCCGACGCCGAACGCGGCGACATTCAGCACGGAGCCCAGCCCGCCCATCCACAGGGAGTCCACGCCGCCCTGCACGAAGCCCAGCGCGATGACGAACACCGAGCCCGACACGGCCGCGCCACCCGCCGTGTGCCAGGGCTTGAGCTCCATCACCCGGCCCGCGCCGTAGCAGAGCAGCGGCAACACGCCGAGCAGCCACAGGTTCTCCAGCAGCACCGCCGCCAGAATCTTCAGGGGCATGAAAGGCAGTGCCTGCACGCGCAGGCTGAGTCGGAGCGTCAACGACACGCTGAGGGCCGAGCCCGCGACAAGCGCGATGAAACCCAGTCCCACGATGAACTGGAATCGGCGGATTCGGACGCGCAGCGGCTCGAGGACACTCGTCTTGGGGCTCACGGCCGCGAAGACTACCCCAGTTCAGCCCTCGTCCTCGTCTGCCTCGCCGCCACTCGTTCGAGGAGGCGGGCCATCCCCGTAGAAGACCTCCTCCATCACCAACCCCTGGGGCGGCGCGGTGGGGCCCGCCCGCTTCCTGTCCCCGGAGGCCAGCACCTCGGCGACCCATGCCTCCGGCCGCTTGCCCTTGCCCACGTCCACCAGCGTCCCGACGAGGTTGCGGACCATGTGCTTCAGGAAGGCCGTGCCCTCCACCACGAAGGCGATGGGCCCCCCGGGCTCCCCTTCGATGCGCAGGCTGCGCACCTCCCGGACCGCGTGCTTCGCCTGGCAGTCCGACGCCCGGAACGCGGAGAAGTCATGCCGCCCCACCAGGTGCACCGCCGCCCTCCGCATCGCCTCCACGTCGAGCGGGGTGAACACCTCCCAGTGCGTCGTCCGCAGCAGCGGAGACCGCGTCCGGCGATTGTTCACCCGGTAACGGTAACGCTTGCCCCGAGACCAGCGCCTCGGGTCGAACCCCTCGGGGGCCTCCTCCGCGCTCACCACCGCCACATCCGGGGGCAGGATGCCGTTGAGCCCCTGGACATACGCCTTCATCGGCAGCGTGCGTTCCGTGTCGAAGCAGATGACCTGCCCCGTCGCATGCACCCCCGAGTCCGTGCGCCCCGCGGAGCGGACAGCCACGGACGCTTCGCCGAGCAGCGTGCCCAGGGCCTCCTCCATGACCGCCTGGAGCGAGCGCCCATTGGCCTGCACCTGCCAGCCCACGTACCGCGTGCCCTCGTATTCGAGCGTCAGCTTCAACCGAGGCATGTCAGCGGTACTTCAGCCAGGACTCGAGGAGCTCCGCCACCATGCGCCCGGGCGGAACGTCGTTGCGACGCGCCACCGACTCCAGCGCCTCCAGCAGCTCCGCGGTGAGCGGCACGGCCAGCATGCGCGGCTCGGTGCGCTCGTCGGGCCCTCCCGGCGCCAGCGCGGCGATGCCCGGCGGGATGGTGAGGGGGGCGGTGATGGCGGGAGGGGGCTCGGCCACGACGGGCGGGCTCGCCGTCTCCATCGCGGTGGCGACCTCCGACAGCTCCAGCGCATCCTCCGCCGTCGGCGCGGTGGCGGCCCGAGACCTCGTCCTCCTCGTCTCCTCCTGGAGCTCCTCCTCGAAGAGCTGCTTGATGAAGTTGGCCAGGTGCAGCGGCGTGGGCGTGAAGTCGTACGCGTCCAGGAAGTCATCCAGGTCGCGCTGCATCTCCGCCGCCGTCTGGTAGCGCCGCTCGCGGTCGCGCTCCAGCGCCTTCATCAGGATGACTTCCACGCGCTCCGGCAGGAAGTACGAGGGCGCGTAGATCTTCCCCTCGGTGATGCTGCGCATCACGGCGACCTCGGACTCGCCGGTGAAGAGCTTGAAGCCCGTGAGCCACTCGTAGAGCACCACGCCCAGCGAGAACACGTCGCTGCGGCAGTCCAGCGCCTTGCCCAGACACTGCTCCGGGCTCATGTAGCTGAGCTTGCCCTTGACCTCGCCGGTGCGCGTCTGGCTCACCTGGTTGGAGGCCTTGGCGATGCCGAAGTCGAGAATCTTCACCGAGCCGTCGAAGGCGACGACGATGTTCTCCGGCGACACATCGCGGTGAACGATGTTGAGCGGGTTGTCGTAGAGGTCCACCTTCGTGTGCGCGTGGTGCAGGCCCGCGCAGACACACGAGGCAATCTTCATCGCGTAGACCAGCGGGAAGGGAATGCCGAGCGCCTCCGCCTTGGGGACGACGCGCCGCATGTCCCGCCCCGCCACGTACTCCATCGCGATGAAGTAGCTGTCGGCGATCTTCCCCAGGTCGTGAATCTGCACCACGTTGGGGTGGTTGAGCTGGGCGGCCAGCCGCGCCTCGTTGAGGAACATCTTCACGAAGGCCGCGTGCTTGGACAGGTGCGGGCGGATGCGCTTGATGACCACGGGCGACTCGCGCCCGTCCTCCTCCTCCTGCTGCGCCAGGAAGATTTCCGCCATCCCTCCGACGGCGATGCGGTCCACGAGCCGGTACTTACCGAAACGACCGGCCTCACGCTGCTGCGGTGCGACGGGAGACATGACGTCCCGACCTTACCCGCGCCAGGGGGCCTGACGCTAACGAAGTTGGACGACGTGGACCTTCAGAGCGGGCTCCTCTCCAGGAGCGCTCGGAAAGTCGAGGGAAGAAGGCCCCGAGGAGCTCAGCGCGCGGCCTTGACGGCCCGCCAGGGCCACCCCTTCGGCCACCATGGCCTCGAAGCGCTTCATGGGCAGGCCCGCGTGGTTGCAGCAGGCCACCAATCTGCCCCCGGGGGCGACCACCCGCGCGGCGGCCTCCGCCAGCCGGGCGTAGTCGCGCGCGGCGGAGAAGCGGGCCTCCTTCGTGTTGGAGAACGACGGCGGGTCCGACACGACGAGGTCGAAGGTCTCCCCCTTCTTCGCCAGGCGCTTGAGCCAGTCGAAGACGTCCCCCGCGATGTAGTCGTAGCGGTCCACGGGCTGCGCGTTGAGGCGCGCGTTCTCCTCGCCCCACTCCAGCACGCGCCGGCTGGCATCCACGTTGAGCGCCCGCTTCGCGCCGGAGGCCCTGGCGACCACGCCAAACGCGCAGGTGTATGCGAACAGGTTGAGCACCGTGAGGCCCTGGGCCTCTTGCTGGAGCCACGCCCGCGTGTCGCGCATGTCCAGGTACAGCCCCACCGAGAGCCCCTGCCCCGGACGGATGAGGAACGACACGCCATTCTCGAGCGCCGTGAGCGACTCCACCGGAGCACCGCGCGCGGCGGTCTCCGGCGCCAGCGTCTCCTTCGCCACGTTGGCCAGGACCCGGGCCTCGCGAGGGCGGCGCTTGAGGTAGAGGCTGTCCGGGGCCCACGCGGCCACGGCGGCGTCGAGCAGCGCCTCCTCCTCCGAGGCCGTGAAGTCCCGATAGAGGCTGACGACATACAGGCCACCGAAGCGGTCCACCGTGACGTCGGGGACGCCATCCGCCCCGCCGTGGAGGACACGGAAGGCGGTGGTGCGGGCATCGGTCAGCAGGGCACCGCGTCGGGCGTGCGCGGTCCGGAGCGTGTCCACGAGGGTGGGCATGAGCCCCCTGTATCAGCTTCCCAGCCGAGCGCGAGACCAGACGCGCTCCAGCGCCTCGGTGGCGGCGCGGGACAGGTCCACGTAGTCGGTGCCCAACAACTGGCCCTCGCGCACACGGACGCGGCCATCCACCACCGTCCACGCCACGGGCGAGCGGGAGAGCTGACCAATCAGGTACGGCGAGTAACCGGTTTCCGGGTCGGCCGCGGGCACGGAGTCATAGACGACGAGGTCCGCGATGCTGCCTTCCTCGACGGTGCCCGAAGGCAGACCGAACAAGCGGGTGCACAGCTCCGCGGGGCCACTGACGAGCAGGTGCGCAAGGGTGCTGTCCACGTCCGGCAGGTGCCCCGCGCGGGAGATGCGAAGGACCCCCACGAGCGCCGCGAGCAGCTCCTCCTGCAGCGTGCCGTGCCCGCCCGTGCCCAGTCCGAGCAGGTGCAGGCGCAGGAGGATGGCCTCCATCGGGTCCGTGCCGCGCTCCAGCGTCCGCACACCTCGGGCCGCGAGCGAAACGAAGGTCTGACTCTGCTCGAGGCGCGCGACCTCCGCGCTGTCGAGCGCGCGGGCATACCCCGCGATGGCCCGAGGCCCCAGCAGCCCCAGCGCATCCAGGCGAGGGACGACGCGCTGGCCATGCCGCGCATACGTGGTGCTGAGGTCGTCCTCGTTCTCCGCGAGGTGGAAGACGGTGGGGACGTCGAGCTCGTTGCTGAGCTTCGCGATGCGCGAGAGGAGCGCGTCCTCGCAGGTGTACGACGCGTGGAAGCCCAGGGCCCCGCGCACCAGCCGGTGCTTCGCGTGGCGGCGGGCGAAGTCCGCGTTGGCCTCGAGCCACCCGTCGGCCTGCGATGCTCCGTCCATGCTGTGGGTGGAGTGACTCGTCACGAGCCGGAGGCCCACGCTCTCGGAGGCGCGGGCCTGGGCGGCGAGTCCCCCCGCCACGTCCGAGCAGGCCAGGTGCTCGACGACCAGCGTGACGCCGTCGCGCAGCGCTCGCGCGGCGGCGAAGCGGGTGAGCGCTTCGATGTCCTCGGAGGTGACGTGCCGGGCCACGCGGCGCATGCGCTCCAAGCGCTCGCGAGGAGGAAGCAGGAGGAACTGCCCGTTGGGCGGGAGGAGCTGGCCGTTGACGAGATGGGAATGGCTGTCCACCAGGCCCGGGGCCACGAGCCGTCCCCGGCAGGCCACTTCCCAGTCACCTGGAAGGACAGGCACCTGGACATCGGGCGCGACGCGGCGAATGACGCCGCCCTCGACCACCACGGCCATTCCACGCCGGACCCGTCCATCCGCCCGGAACACGGCGCAGTTCTTCAGCAGCAGGCGACCTTCCATGACCGGTCCCCGTCATAGCACGAAGTCCGGCTTTCACAGCGTGTGCATCCATTACCGTGGGAACCCACCCCGAGGGTGTGCCTGGGATGCCCCATTCCGGGCCTGAGGCCGCTCGAATGGCAGACGGCAACGGGGGCACGACAGTCATTGGGAGACACCGGCCCCAGGGCGCGGGCCATGACAGGCCGGGTGGCCCCAGGTAGGCTGAAGTCCCCAATGCGAATGCGGGCCGTCCTCCCTGGGCCGGCAGCCCTCGCCGCCCTGGTGCTCGCGGTGCGGCTGGGCCTGTCTCCCCTCAAGAACTTCGACCTCTTCTTCCACCTCGCCGGAGGCCGGTTCGTCCTGGAGCACGGCTTCACCCGCGTGGACCCGTTCAGCGTCACCGGCACGGCCGGCTGGGTGCCCCACGAGTGGGGCTTCGGCGTCCTCTGCATCGCCCTCATCCACGCCCTGGGAGCCGCCGGGCCCGCGATGCTCGTCGCCGCGCTCGTGGCCTCCAACGCCGTCCTGCTCTGGAGCGCGCTGGGCCGAGCGGCCTCGGGCCGCCTGGGGCTCATGGCCCTGGCCGCGTTCGGCTGCATCCTCGCCGTGCATGCGCCCACGTGGCCCCAGGAGCGGCCCTTCCATCTGGGCCACCTGCTCTTCACCGCGTGCGTCCTCGGCGTGCAGGCGTGGCGCGGCGGCAATGACCGGGTGCTCTGGCTCTTTCCGTTGCTCGGCGCCGCGTGGGCGAACCTGCATGGGAGCTGGCTGCTGGGCCCTGCCCTCCTCGGGGCCAGCGCCATGGGTCAGGTGCTGGATGTCCCGGGTGAAGCGACCCGCCGCCGGGCCTTGCGCGCCGTGGGCTTCGCCGTCGCCATGTTCCTCGCGGCCGGGCTCGGGCCAGATGGTCCCCGCATCTACCTCTATCCGCTCCAGCACTCGCTGCTGTCGTCGACCCAGGGAATCATCGAGTGGCGTCCGCTGAACCTGGACCTGCGCGCGAGCTGGGCGTACCTCGCGCTCGCGGGTGCGGCGCTCTTCGCCGTGGGACGCGCGCCGCTGCGCAAGGCCGCCATCCTCCTGCCCGCGGCGGTGCTCGGCGTGGCGGCCCTCAAGGTCCAACGGCACGCGCCCTTCGCGGCCGTCCTCCTGTCGCTCGCGCTGCTGGAGCACGCGGTGCAGTCTCGCGGCGGCGAGGCGGCTGTCACCGCGCCGGGGCTGCTGGAGCGACTGTGGCGGCGGCTCGATGTGTTCATCGAGGGCTGGAACCTCCGGTCGAGCACCGTCCTCTGGCCCGCCTTGGCGCTGGTCGTGTTGATGGGCGTCCACGTGGCGAGGCCCCGCACGATGGAGCAGGGCGTGAATCGCGCGGTGATTCCGCTCGGCGCGTTGGAGGCCCTCCGCCAGCAGCCACCGGGACGCGTCCTCAACCTCTTCGTCATCGGCGGGCCCATCTCCTACTTCGCGGGGCCGGACTACAAGGTGTTCATCGACAGCCGGAACGACCCCTTCCCGCTGTCCATCCACGAGGACCACGACAAGCTCGTCTGGGGCGAGCCGGGATGGGAGGACGCCCTCACGCGCTATGACCCGGACTACCTGCTCTGGGAGTCGGGCAACCCGGGCAACATCCTGCTCGACAGCCTGCGCGCACGGGGCGGTTGGCGCGAGGAGCGCCGCGACGGGAACTACGTTCTTTGGGTTCGCGAGCGCTCCACCTCGGCGGGACAGCCATGAGGGGACGTCCGGTGTCATGGGGCAAGGTGCTCATCTCCGCGGCGGGATTGCTGGCCCTGCTCGCGTTCGCGTACAGCCCCGTGCTCGGCGGCAACCTGCTGGCGGGACGGGATGTGTTCCGCATCTTCTTCCCGGACTCGGCCTTCCTGCTCGAATCGCTGCGCGCGGGGGAACTGCCGCTCTGGAATCCGTACCTGCGACTGGGCCAGCCGTTCGCCGCGACGCTGTACTCGCAGGTGTATTACCCGCCGCGCTGGGTGGCGGTGCTGCTCGCCGGGCCCATCGCGTCGATGACGGTGATGCACATCGCGCATGCGGCGCTCGCGTCCGTGGGCGTGTTCCTCCTCGCGCGAAGGCTGCGTGCGTCGTGGCCCGCGGCGCTGGTCGCGGGCGCGATGTTCGGCCTGTCGCCGATGATGACGGACCTGGGCATCCAGCAGAACGTCGTGGATGCGGCGGCGTGGAGCGGGTTCATCGTGCTCGCCGCGCTGGACCTCACCTCTCGCTTCGGGCGAGGACCGCTGGTGCTGCTCGCGGTGACCTCCGCGATGTCGCTGTTCGCGGGCTCACCGGAGACGACGCTGTGGCAGGGAATCGTCGCGGTGCTCGTGGCGCTCCTCGGCCGCCCCTCGACGTCGGACCCTGACGCGGACTCCACGCCCACACCCGGTGGCGTCATCGGACTGGCGTCATCGGAGGGAGCGCGCGAGGAACCCCTGCTCGCCACGGGCACGCAGAGCCCCGCGGCAATCACGGTTCCTCACGACGCGGGGACACGGGCCTTGTCCACCGCGGAAGCACACCTCCAGACCGTGACGGTGTCGCCCTCGCGGAGGGCTCGGCCCATCACACTTCGTGCACGGGTGCTCGCGGTCTCACGCGTCACCGCGGGCTTCGTCCTGTCCATCGTGCTCGCGTCGGTGGCGCTGCTCCCAGCCGCGGAGTTCGCCGGCAACTCCCTCCGAGCACAGCGCGGCTGGTCGGAGCAGCTCGCGTGGTCCGTCTCGTGGCCGCAAGTCCTCTCCACGGTGTGGCCGCTCGCGGACTGGCCTCGTGACAGGTACTGGGGCGAGGACCAGTGGTTCATCCTCAACCTCTTCCTCGGCACCCTGCCCTGCGCGCTCGCGGTGGTGGGCGGACTCCACGGCCCGCGCCGGGCTCGGCCCTTCGTGGTGGGTGCGCTGGGGCTCGTGATGCTGAGCCTGGGACGCCACCTGCCACCGGCCGCGTGGTTCATCCAGACGTTCCCGCCCTTCTCCCTCTTCCGCTATCCGGCGAAGTACTTCGTGGGCGCGGCCTTCTGCGGCGCGGTCCTCTCCGCCTTCGGGCTCGATGCGATGGGACGGCTTGCTCGCGGCGTGGCGCCGTCGCGATGGAAGGCCGCGCTCGCGTTCGTCGGCATGGGCGTGGCCATCGCGGTCAGTGGCCCCTTGGTCCGCATGCTCCCCATGCGCGCCTCCGCCGAAGCCGGCGCGCCCTGGGTTCCCTTCGCGCTGGGCCTCGCGGTCCTCGTCTTCTTGCTGTTGCCCTGGTCCTTCGCGCGCCCTCGTCGCGTCCGGCATGGGCTGGCGGCACTCGCGATCCTCGAGCTCGCCGCGGCGCACTCGCTGCTCGGCATTCCCAAGTACACGCCCTGGGAAGCCCTGCGGCAGCCCTTCTCCCTGCGCCCGCACCTGCCCGCGCCCTTCCCAGGGCGCATCAGCGCGGACATCGAAGGCCCCGAGGACCCGACGCGTGCCGTGGTGACGAACACCATCGAGCGCAGCCTCGACCGCCTCATGCCCAATCGCTTCGTGGAGGAGCGCCTGCCCGCGCTGGAGGGCTACGGCGCTCCCGAACCGCTGCGCTCCAATGTCTTCCACCTCGCGGGGGAGCGCGGCGTCTACGACCTCGCGGGTGTCACCCACTATCTCCGCCAGGGCCCTCCTCCCTACGAAGACCTGGAGCTCTTGCATCAAGCGGAGGACGGAACCACCCTCTCCCGCTCGCGCACCGCCCTGCCCCACGCCTTCCTCGTGCAGCGCGCCCGCGTCGTCACGGATGAAGAGGCCCTGGACGCGGTGCTCGACCCGGACCAGCCCTTCCGCGAGATTGCCTTCCTCTCCTCCGGCGAGCCGCTGAATCGACCCACCTGCAAGGGAGCGGTGAGCCCCCAGGGACAGAGCGCCCAGCACCTCGCGCTGGACGTGACGGCCTGCGACGACAGCTACCTCGTTGTCTCCGACAGCCACTACCCCGGCTGGCGAGCGACAGTGGACGGGAAGGACGTCCCCATCCACCGCGCCAACCTGGCCCTGCGAGCGGTGCGATTGAGCCCTGGCGAGCACCACATCCGCTTCGACTACCAGCCCACCAGCTTCCGCCTCGGGCTCGTCTTGTCCTTGCTCGCGGGACTCACCCTCGTGGGGGTGGTGTTCGCGCCGCGACGCCGTCGTCCACAGGTCCGGCCGAGCTAGCTGCTCTGCCGCGCGGCGTTCGCGACGAAGGCCTCCCGCGAGAAGAGCGCGAGCCCGGGCCGCTTGCTGTCGATGTTCTCCGTGAAGCGCGCGTCGCTCACGTACAGCTCGCCCAGCGCCCGGTGGAAGTCCGGGGTGCAGGGGTAGAACCAGCGGATGAGGTGTTGCCGATGCGCTTCCGCCAGGTCCATGGCCTCGCGCTCCGTCGGCGCGTGGCCCGCTTCGAGCAACCGCGCCAGCCCCTCGAAGACGCCATCGGCCTCCTCTTTGATTCGGCGCCAGTCATCCTTCTGGTACTTCGCGGTGCGCCGCTTCGACTCCCGATACGCCTCCGTGTCGCCCCAGCGCTCCCTCACCTCGTCTTCGTAGCGCGTGGGCTCGAACCCCTCGAACATCTCTTCGCCGCTCATCTGCGTCCCCTGGTCAATGGAGGCCAGCGCCGCATCCACGGCGTGCCTCAAGGTGTCCAGCCGCTCGGCGCGCTCATCCAACAACCGGCGTTGCATGAGCAGAGCCGCGCGAAGGTTGAAGTCGGGATTGCCCAGGATGCGGCGAATCTCCTCCAGCGGGAACCCGAGCTCCCGGAAGAAGAGCACCTGTTGCAACCGCTGCAAGTCCGCCTGCGAATACAGCCGGTAGCCCGCGTCGCTGCGCTCCGACGGGCACAACAACTCCAGCGCGTCGTAGTGGTGCAGCGTGCGCACGCTGATCTTGGCCAGGCGAGCGACTTGACTGACGGTCAGGGCCATCTCTCTCCACCTCGGATGAGATGACTAATTCCTCACGTCACGTGAGGGTCAAGCCCTCGGGTTTCCTTGCCCGCAAAAAGAAAAACGGCGGAGCTGGAGGAACCCAGCATCCGCCGCTTGAGGGAGGCACTCGCGACCAGCGCGGTGCCAGCCAGCGAGGCTCAGTAGTAGTTGTTCTCGCCGAAGTTCTTCATCGTCTTCTTGTTCAGACGGGCGTTGGAGCTCTCGCCGTCGTTCTGAACGTTGGAGTTACCCGCGAGGGCCGCGGCGGAGGCGCCGAACAGCTTGCGGATGTTGTCGCCGAACAGCGTGACCACGCCGATGGCGGCGATCGCGATGAGGGCCACGATGATGATGTACTCGGTCATGCCCTGGCCACGAGCCTTGCGGAGCTGGTTCTTCTTCGAGATCGCCTTCATGGGGACTCTCCTGGGGTGGAATCGGGATTTGAAAGTCTGAAACGCACCCTGGGACGCAGGGTTCACAAGCACCCTACGGGAGATCCCACCTTCCCCTCCATCCGTCATCGGGAGGATAGGCGAAATATTCAGTGATTCCGAAAGGTTAGGCCCAAAACGCTGCTCGGAGAGCAGGAGTCCGAGCGAGCGCGGGGTGTCTTGGTGCCCCGCTGGAGGGTCCGGAAGGGGTGGCTCCGACGGAGCGTCACCTGCCGACCCTCGCTCTGAGTGTAGCTCCGGGGACGCCCTCCCGCCACCGCCGGGCTACAACCTGCCTCCAATCTCCGCCATCCTCGGAAAGGCGTATGGAGGCACTCCCCCTGAATTCCCCGTCGAGCTGGCGCACCGGACTGCCGTTCCGACTCTGGGTCTTCCTCGGTTCGTTCCTGCTCTTCCAGGTGGAGCTCATCGTCGCGCGGGTGTTGCTGCCCTCGTACGGGAGCAGCGCGGCGATCTGGACGACGTGCCTGGTGTTCTACCAAGCGGTGTTGCTGCTGGGTTACTTCTACTCGAGCCGCGTCACCCCGCACGTCCTTCAAGGCCGCTATCGGTGGGCGCACCTCGCCTTCGTGCTGACAGCGGTGGTGGTCCTCCCCTTCCGGCTGCGCCACTTCGAGCTGCCTCCAGTCGCCGCCATCCTGCTGACACTCACCCTGTCGCTGGGCTGGCCCTTTCTCGCGCTGTCGACGACCAGCGTCGTCGCGCAGGGCTGGCTCACCCGGACGTCGCATCCCTCCCGGGAGGACCCCTTCTTCCTCTACGGGACGTCCAATGCGGGGGCGCTGCTGGCGCTGCTGACGTTCCCGTTCATCGTGGAGCCGGCGCTGGACCTCGAGACGCAGCTGCTCGTCTGGTACGTGGGCTACGGGGTCTTCGCGATGCTCGCGGCGCTGTGCATCCGGAACGTGCGGGCGGGGGCTCCCGAGGCGAAGTCGGCCACGGACCGCATGGAGTCGAGACCGAAGGCTCCGCTGACCTCGCGCCTCACGTGGCTGCTGCTGTCAGCGAGCGCCAACGCCCTGCTGCTCGCGGTGACGAATGTCCTCACGCTGGATGCCTCCATCCCGCTGCTGTGGATTCTCCCGCTGTCGCTCTATCTGCTCACGCTCATCGTCTGCTTCTCGCGTCGACCGCCGACACCCACGGGGCTGAATCGGCTGGCGATGGGCAGCCTGGTGCTCGCGGGGGTGGCCGCGCTGTTCGCGTTGGCGCGGGCCCAGACGTCGCTGCCGTCGCTGGTGCTGCACGGCACGGTGCTCTGGGTGGGCTGCCTGTTGATGCATGGGAACCTGGTGTGGTGCCGGCCCACGGACTCCCGACTGCTGGGCTCGTTCTATCTGCACGTCTCGCTGGGAGGGCTTGCGGGGACACTGATGCTCGCGCTGGGAATCCCGCTGCTGATGGGCTCGCTCGCGCTTCCCTACCTGGACCATGGAGTCGCCGGACTGCTCATCCTCGCGGGGCTCGCGGCCCGGGATGCCTCGCGGCGGAACCAGGGGCTGCCGGTGCCTCGGCTCGCGCCCTATGTCTCCGCGGGCGCGGCGGTGTTCGTCGTCGGAATCCTCGCGGTGTCGGGCTGGGCGCTCGCGCGGGGGCGGCTGGAGGGCTCGCGCACGTTCTATGGCCAGTACACGGTGAAGGACGCGGAGGGACTGCGCCTCTTCCAGCACGGGAGCACGGTGCACGGCGTGGAGAACCTGGCGCCTGGAGAGCGAGGAGAGCCCCTCTCGTACTACCACCGAGGCTCCGCCGTGGGCCGCGTGTTCGCCTCGGCGCGGATTCCCCGGGAACAGGTCGCCGTGGTGGGACTGGGCATCGGGAGCCTCGCCGCCTACGGACGGCCCGGGGAGACGTGGGACTTCTACGAGCTGGACCCCGAGGTGGAGCGGCTGGCGAGGAGACACTTCAGCCTGCTCGGCTCGAGTCAGGCGAACGTCCGCGTGCTCGCGGGGGATGCGCGCTTGAGGATGGAAGAGGCCAAGGACCAGGGCTACGACGTCATCGTCCTCGACGCGTTCTCCAGTGACTTCGTCCCCACGCACCTGCTGACCCGCGAGGCCATCTCGCTCTATCTGCGCAAGCTGCGGCCAGGGGGGCTCTTGCTGTTCCACGTCTCGAGCCGACTCTTCAACCTCGTCCCCGTGCTCACGCGCTCGAGCGCGGAGCTGAACGTGCCGGGGCTGGTGAACCGACCGGAGCAGCTCTCCGTCGAGGAGCTGGCCTCGGGCCGCTCACCCAGCATCTGGTTCGCGATGTGCCCGAGTCCGGAGACGGCCGCGAGCCTCGCGCGGGAGTTCCCGTTCCAACCCGTGGGAGCAACACCCGAGATGCTCGGGCGCCGCGCGTGGACGGATGGCTACGTGAACCTGCTGCACGCGCTCGCGACCCCGTAGCGAGCGGGAACACCCGAGGGCGATGCACACCCTCGGTAGAGCACCGCGCCCCCCGCAGGCCATCGCTCGCCAACGAGAAGGTCCACCAGGCCGGGGGCCCTCGAGCCCGTCCCTGGCGCGAGCTGCCCTCGTCAGGGGCCTCGGACGAGAGCAGGCGTCCCGTCCTCCCCTCAGTGCCCGAGACCTCTCGGGCTCACGGCACGGGAGGCGAGGCCACGGAGGTCCCCGTGGACGCACACGCGGACGGCGGCATCGCTTCGCAGAGACCGCGCACCGCTCGGGCCAGCTCCGAGTCCTTCGGGTGCTCCGCCGCCACCAGCCGCCCCAGCTCCAGCGCGGGCATCGGATTCACGGGCGTCCACGCCGTCCGAGTCGCCCACGTCTGCTCGGTGACGAGCTTCAGATAGGTCGTGACCAGCACCGGCTCCCGCACGCCCTTGGCGATTTCAGGCTCGAGCAACGAGGCCGCCAGCGTCAGGTCCTTCTGCGCGAGCGCCGCCTTGGCCACCGCCACCGCCGCCTCACGGCTCTCCGGCGCCACCGAGCGCCACAGCGTCGCCACGCCCCGCACCAGCGGGTCGTTCAGCGCGTGGTAGCGCTCCATGTTGCGGTACAGCCGGGCCGCCTCGTCCGGCGTCGGTGGGTGCTGCTTCAGGTACTCCTCCAGGAAGAGCCGCGAGCTGCCCTCGGGAGACCGGCGCTCGTCCTTCACGCGCACGTCCAGGTTCGCCACGAAGAACGCGATGGGCGAGGCGTACTCCAGCAGGTTCTGGTCATCCGTGTTGATGGGCCCTGGTCCCGCGAACGCAAGCTGCCCGTCCTCGCTGTGCACCTGCTTGGACAAGAGCGCGAACACATCCGTGAGCCCCACCCGCTCCAGGTCCGCCTTCACATCGGGCGCGGCCATGCGCGCGGCCAGCTTCCGGGCATCGAACGTCAGCGGCTTGCGGCTGGCCACCAGCACCAGGTCATGCGGCCCCAGCCACGTCGTCGCATGAGGGAAGGTGTCCCGCAGCGTCCGGACCACCAGCCGGATGAGCTCGTCGTTGCTCTCGTACGTGTGGATCCACTGCACCAGCACGCCATCGTCCGTGAGGTGCCGGTCCACCGTCTGGAAGAAGTCCCGGGTGAACAACCCGGACACCCCCGCCACCCACGGGTTCGAGGGCACGCTCACCACCAGGTCGTACTTGCGCTGCGCCAGCGCCATGAAGGTCTTCGCGTCGTCCACGTGGACGTGCGTGCGCGGGTCATCCACCGCGTTGCGATTGTCATCCTTGAACAGGCGCGCCGCGTCGATGACGGCCGGAGCAATCTCCACCATGTCCAGCCGCTCCACCGGATGCGCCAGCACACTGCCCGCGGTGATCGCGGCACCCGCCCCGACGAGCAGCACGTTCTTCGGGTCGCGAGGATGCAGCAGCGCCCCCAGGTGCCCCGCCACCACCTGCGTCTCCACGTCACTGCCGTTGGACGCGTCGATCTTCCCGTTGAGCTTCATGAAGCGAAGCCCCGCGGCCGGGTAGTCCGCCACCATCACCGTGGCGAAGGTGTCATCGCGATAGAAGACCGGGCGGATGTCGCGCTCCGTCTCCTCGACCAGCTTCGCGTAGCTCTCCGGGGGCTTCTGGTGCGAGCGGATGGACGCGATGCCCGACAGCCGCAGCGACCAGCCGCTCATCCCGCCCAGCACCACCACCGCCAGCAGCGCCGCCGCACCCACCGGCCAGAGTGCGCGGGCCGGACTCGCGGGACGGCCCGGCACCGCGTGGAAGGCCAGGGCCGCGGCGATGAGGTTCGCCACCACTCCCGCCACGAAGTTGCCCTCCATGCCCCACCACGGCATCAGCACCAGCCCGCCCAGCGCGGAGCCCGTAATCGTGCCCACCGTGTTCCACAGGTACACGCTGCCCAGCTCGCGCCCCACCTCGGACACCTTCGCCGTCGCCACGCGCGCCGCCGCCGGGAACGCCGCGCCCATGAAGAACGTGGGCACCAACAGCACGAGGCAGCAGAAGCCGAACGTCAGCCACTGGAACAACGGCCACGTCTCCACCGAGCGCGTCATCATCCACTGCGCGGTGCGGAACAGATGCGGCAGCCGCACATACAGCGGCAAGGCCACGCAGAGGCTCGCCACCAACGCCACCTGCATGCGCCCGAACAGCCGCAGCGGGTCCGTCTTCTGGGCCCGCGTCATCAGCCAGAAGCTCCCCAGGCCGATGCCCAGGATGAACGCCGTCAGGATGAGCGTGAAGGCATACGTCGACGCGCCCAGGACGATGGACAGCAGGCGGATCCACGTCACCTGGTACAGCATCGCCGTGAAGCCAGACAGCAGCACGCCCACCAGCGCCGCGCGCACCGCCACGCGGGGATAGGCCACGTTCGCCGACTCATCCGCCACCGGCGCCGAGGCCCCGGGCGCCAACGCGGGAGGATGCCTGCGGGCCAGCAGCAGCGCCGCCACCGCGAGCACCACGTTGAGCCCCGCGGCCACCTTCGCGGAGGCCGACAATCCCAGCACGGGCACCAGCCGCGTCCCCGCGATGAAGACCCCCAGCGCCGCGCCCAGGCTGTTCACCGCGTACAGCCGCGCCAACTCCCGCTGCACACCCGAGAGGCTGTCCGCGAAGTGACGCACCAGGGCAGGCAGCGTCCCGCCCATCAGCAGCGTCGGCACCACCAACGACAGGGCCGCCACCAGGAGCCGAGGCCCCACGCGCCACCCCTCCGGCACGCCCGGCGCCACCGAGAGCCACAGCGACCCCAGCGTGTCCAGCACGTGCGGGAAGATGAGCGCGTACAGCGCCACCCCCAACTCCAGCACACCGTAGAGCGCCAGTGGACTCTTCACCCGGTCCGCTGTCCGCCCGAAGACAGTCGCCCCCAGCGCCAGGCCCCCCATGAAGGTGGCGAGGACCACGGCGTGCGCCTGGCCACTGTTGCCCAGGACATTCCCGAGATACTTGGACCAGACCAGCTCGTAGACCAGCGCGGTACCTCCCGACAGGAAGAGGAGGACCGACACAAGGTTCTTCGGGAAACGCGCGTTGAGGGACATAAGGGGACAGCGCGGAACCTTACTCGGTATGTTCGGGACCCACCAATGAACGCCCATCTCCTGCAAGCCGCATTGCTCGGCTGGTCCCCAGGCCTGCGGGTGACCCGCGCGCAGGGAGACTGCGCCGCCGTGCTTCGCCGCCCCGCGGAGGAGCTCCTGGACCGCCCGCTTCACCTGGTGCTCGGCGTGTCTCCCGAGCGCGCTCGCGAACTGGACGCCCTGGCGAAGGAGCACCGCCGCCACGTGGAGTTCATCTCCTCGCAGCTGGGCGGAGAGGACGCCACGCCCCTGAGACTGACGCTCGGGATGGAGGAAGGCGAGAGCGCCGCGTGCGTGCAGGACCTCAACGCGCTGCTGGAAGGCGCGCCTCCGGTTCAAATCTCCCGGCTGTCGTCCTCGCTCAGCCACGAGATTCGCAACCCGCTGTCCTCCGTGAAGATGGCGGTGCAGACGCTGGCCCGGAACACCGGCCTGTCGGACCGCGACCGGCGACGGCTGACCATCGCCAACCGGGAGATTCGCACCATGGAGCGCATGCTGTGGCTCCTGTCCGAGTACGGCCGCGACACGACGCCCAACCTGGATGCCCACGCGCTGCGCTCGGTGCTCCAGGAGTCCACGGGCATGGTGGCGCTGGAGCTGGCCGAGCGCCGCATCGACGTGCGCGTGGACGAGGAGAATGACCTGCCTCGCGTGCGCGTGGACCCCAACCGCCTGCGCCCCGTGCTGGCCCAGGTGCTGCTCAACGTGGCCATGGCCCAACCCGAGGACAGCGCCGTGGAAGTCGCCCTGCGCCGAGGCCCCCCGGGCCGGGTGCTGATGGTGCTCAAGGACCCCGCCGCCGCGCTTCCTCCCGAGGAGAGCGGCACCCTGTTCGAGCCGTTCGGCTCACGCCTGGCCCGCGGCGCGGGCCTGTCCCTGGCCGCACTGAGGCGCGTCATGATGGGACAAGGTGGAGATGTCGCAGCCGAGGGCAGCGCCGAGCCCGGCATGGTGTTCACCCTGACGTTCGCCACCTGAGAAGGACGCCATGGAGACCCTTCTCATCGTTGACGATGACGTGTCGCTCCTCGAGACGCTCAAGATGCACTTCGAGGAGATAGAACACGACGGCCAGCCCCGCTACCAGGTGGCCACCGCCACCAGCGCCGCCGCGGGCCTGCGCGCCGCCCAGGAGGCCATGCCCAGCGTGGTCATCCTCGACATGATGCTGCCGGACCGCACCGGTCTGGAGATCATCGAGGAGATGAAGGGCCTGTGCGGCGATGCCCGCATCATCCTGGTCACCGCCTACCACGACATGGAGACGACCATCCGCGCGATGAAGGCGGGTGCGTTCGACTACATCCACAAGCCCTTCCCGGACCCCGCCGCGCTGGACCTCGTGGTGGAGCGCGCGCTCGAGTACCGCCAGCTCTCGCGCCGCGCGGACGAGGTCAACCGGGAGAACGCCGCCGTCCGGCTGGGCGACATCGTCGGCACCAGCCCCTCCATGCAGCAGCTGGTGAAGGAGATCGGCAAGGTCACCGGCAGCGCCGCCACCGTGCTGATCACCGGCGAGAGCGGCACGGGCAAGGAGCTCATCGCCCGCGTCATCCACAACTACTCGTACGACGAGCCCCGGCCCTTCATCGGCATCAACTGCTCGGCCATCGTCGACACGCTGCTGGAGAGCGAGCTGTTCGGCCACGAGAAGGGCGCCTTCACCGGCGCCACGTCGGGCAAGCCCGGCAAGTTCGAGCTGGCCGAGGACGGCACCGTCTTCCTCGACGAGATTGGCGACATGTCGCTGATGCTCCAATCCAAGCTCTTGCGCGTCCTGCAGGAGCGCGAGTTCGAGCGCGTCGGCGGCGTCAAGCGCATCAAGCTGCGCGCCCGCGTCATCGCCGCCACGCACCGCAACCTCTCCGAGGAAGTGGAGCACGTCCGCTTTCGTGAGGACCTCTACCAGCGCCTCAAGGTGATCACCCTCCTGATTCCCCCGCTGCGCGAGCGGCGCGAGGACATCCCGCTGCTCATCAAGCACCTGCTCGAGCGCATCAACGAGAAGGTCCACAAGCGCGTCACCCGCGTGCCCCCCGAGGTCATGGGGCGCCTCACCCGACTGCCGTGGCGCGGCAACGTGCGCGAGCTGGAGAACGTCCTCACCCGCGCCGTCGTCCTCGCCCCCGGCGATGTGTTGAGGGGTGATGACCTGCCATCGCTCGACATCACGCCGGCCCCCGAGGCAGGCCGGACCACCGCGACGAACGTCATGTTCACCGCCCCCGCCGTGGACGACGCCAGCCTCATCCCCACGCTCGAAGAGGCCGAACGGATGCTCATCGCCCGTGCCATGGCCGTCACCAAAGGGCACAAGGGTCGCACCTGCCAGATTCTTGGAATCAGTCGACCCACCCTGGAGCGCAAACTCCAGAAGTACAATCTTTCACAGGGACAGAACCCTTTGGGGCACGGGTTCACCGTGAAGGACGACCCGTGAACACTGTCCAGGCCGCGACAGTGACGCGCCCGCTTTGAACGTTTCGTTCAACTTGATCAGACTGTTTGAACGTTTTGTTTCAGGTTTTGGACACAGCGAGGTGGGTGCTACGGACCTCTAGCGCTAAGTACCCGGCATTCCTGGATGTGTTCCCCCCGGAGCACTTCATTCCCGTCTGGCACGTTCCTTGGAACTGGAAAGCCCCGTTGCCGCCGAAGCAGGCGGCCTTGCTTTCCCCTGATTCCTTCCACGGAGTGAATGCCATGCACGGTTTCAATCGCCCCCTCGGCCCTATCGGTTCCAACGTCGTGGCGCCGCTCCAGGCGACCAGCTCCGGGATGATGGTGACCGCGAACAAGCTCGTTCCGGGACAGGAAGCCATCGACTTCAAGGGGTACTTCAAGGTCGAGTCCTTCCCGCACAACTCGACCATCTACCGCCCCGGCGACAACACGGACCGCGTCTATCTGCTCAAGTCCGGCCGGGTGCGGCTGATGCGCATCGGCAAGAACGGCACCCGCTCCGTGGTGTCCATCCTCCGCCCGGGTGACTTGTTCGGCGAGCTGTTCCGCCCCGAGGGCACGCCCATCGAGGAGATGGCCATCGCCGCGGGCGAGGCCGAGGTGTGGAGCATCGAGGGCCGCGACTTCCGCGCGCAGCTGGAGGCCCGCCCCGCCCTGGCCGTCGACGTGGTGCGCGCCTACGCCGAGCGCGTGCGTGCGCTGCGCAAGCGCGTGCTCGGGCTGACCTTCAAGGAAGTCCCCGCGCGGCTGGCGGACACGCTCCTGACGCTGGTGGAGGCGCACGGCGAGCGCTGCCCCCACGGCGGTGAGACGGACCTGCGCGGCATCACCCAGCAAGATTTGGCGGACCTGGTCGGCGCGTCGCGCTCGTTCGTGTCCACGCTCATCAACGAGATGAAGCGCGAGGGTGTGCTGGGCAACGTCGGCCGCATCCTCTGCGTCCGCGACCAGAAGGCCCTGCGCAAGATTGCCTCGAAGGAGAAGTGAGCTGGAGCGCCTCCTCGGGCGCCCGCGACTCCCAGGACAGGCCCGCCCCCGCACCTGAAGCGGGGCCGGGCCTTCGTCGTTTCGACACTCAGGCGCGAGCCGTCCGCAGCTCGTCGACCTCGGTGCGCAGGAGCCAGTCGTCCTGGAAGTCCGTCGCGGCGGCGGCAATCTGGGAGAGCCGCTCCGGCCGGGCCTTCCCCGACTCGCGCAGCGTGCGCACCTCCCGGTAGAGCGCGGCGAGCGACGGGTGCAGCGCCAGCGACTTGCGCGCCCGGGCCTGCTCCTCGCCGTCGCCCGCGGCGAACGCCTCCAGCTCGCCGAACCACCGGTCCCACGTCTCCGGGTCCGCCGGACCTCCCGCAACCGAGGGCAGGTGCGGGGTGAGGAAGAGCTTCGTCACCGCGGGGACTTCCAAGTTCCGTCCACCCAGCCGCGCCCGGAGCGCGAGCACCTCTCCGCCTCCCGCCGCGAAACCTTCCAGTTCCAGACCACTCGACATCGACACCTTGAACGGTCCGCGCTCCGGCAGCTCGCCCGCACCGAAGGCCACCAGCGCGTCGCCGTTCCAGGGCCGCGCGCCGTCGCTCTTCCCACCGCGTGAGACGATGATGGGGCCTTCCATCCGGACCAGCGCGGACGTGAGCCCCGGTGCCACCGGCCCCAACGCCAGCACCGACTCCCTCACCCGCCCCGTCACCTCGCGCCCATCCGCCAGCACCAGGTGGTTCACCGTGCGCGCCTCGCGAGCCACCTCGAGTCCGAAGTCGCCTCCGCGCTTCCACGCCAGCGTGGACTCGAACTCGGAGAGCACCTCGAACAGGTGCTCGAAGTCGCGCGCCACGAAGAGCTGCGGCTGCATCCGGGTGATGTCGTAGTCCGCGTCCGCGCACGCGACGGTGAGCGGCAGCTTGCGCACCGCGGGCGTCAGACAGTGCACCGCCTCGCCGATGCTCGACAGGATGCCCGCGCCGTAGATGCGCGGCTGGTCCAGGCTCCCCACGAGCCCGTACTCCGCCGTCCACCAGTACAGCCGCGCCGCCCGCGTGCTCTCGCTCACGTAGCGACGGCTCGCGCTCGCCGCCGCCAGCCGCGCCTCCGCGTGCGCGACCTCCTCCGCGCTCGCGTCCGGGTCCTCCTTCACGACGGAGAGGTTGCGGATGGCCTCGAAGACGGCCTGGTCCTCCACGCTGGCAACCGACTTGAAGCCCACCATGCCGCAGGCCTTGAGGTACTCGGCGTAGCGGCGGCTCGCGATGATGGGCGCGTGCCCCGCGCTCTCGTGCACGATGTCCGGCGCGGGCGTGTACTCGATGTGCTCGTGCGTGCGGATGTCCGCGGCGATGGCCAGCACCCCCATCGACTGGAGCTCCGTGAAGACCGCGGGCGGGATGAAGCCGCGCACGCCCACCGCCGACCAGCCCAGCCGCGACAGCTGCGCGTTCATCTCATCCAGACTGGGAATGGCCTCGGCGTTGATGCCCGTCGCCGCCAGCCCTTCCAGGTACACCGGGTGCGCCCGCTCCGCGAGGTGCCCGCGCAGCTTGCCCATGATGTGACGCCAGACGGCGTGGTCCCTCGGCGTATACGCCGCGTAGTCCTGGCTCACCACGTAGCGCCGCAGATGCGCGGGCAGGCGGGATATCGTCAGTTCCGTTGGCGTCATATCCGAACACTCCAGGTGGATTCTTCCAGTTGCCAGGAAGATACCGATGGCGTTGGGATTCGGAAATCCGGCAGAATTCGACGGCTTCGTCGGTTTATCGACGAGCGCTCATACGGGTTGACGCAGTCCGTCGAGCAGCGTCGAGGCGCCCAGGCTCAGCGCGCCCGACGGCCAGAGCGCGACGACCTCCACGGCCTGGGGCTCCTCCTCCTCCAGCGGCCACGCGTGGATGTCCGGAGGGAACGGGTGCATGCGGCGCAGGTCCGGTGCAATCGCGCACGCGCTGAACGCTCGCAGCAGATCGTAGAGGAGCAGGAAGCTCTCGACGCGCGCCACCTCGGCCACCGTGACGCCATGCGCCGCGAAGCGTGCGCTGTTGGCGCCACCGTAGGGGTCGTCTCGCAGCCAGTCGACGAAGGGCTGTCCTCCCAAGTCCCGCACGTGCAGGGAGCGTCGGGCCGCCGCCGTGCTCGCCAGCGCGCTGCCGGGCCCCGCCAGCACGACGAAGGGCATGCGCAGCAGGGACTCCGACTCCACGCCCTCGTGGGGCGGGAGCGGGGTGAAGTCGAGGGCCAGGTCGAGCTGGCGCGTCTGCACCTGGCGGGTGAGCTCATGCGGCCCGCCGAAGCTGAGGACCAGCTTGAGGCCCCGCGCGGCCGCGTCTTGCGCCACCTTGCCCAGCAAGGAGAGGGACAAGGTGGGGTTGAGGCCCAGGCGCACCA
The DNA here is from genome assembly GCF_000331735.1 of Myxococcus stipitatus DSM 14675. Taxonomy (GTDB): domain Bacteria; phylum Myxococcota; class Myxococcia; order Myxococcales; family Myxococcaceae; genus Myxococcus; species Myxococcus stipitatus. The sequence goes on from NC_020126.1 coordinate 7,255,725, forward strand.
CGGGCTCGGCGCTCGCCAAGTCTATCAGCCGCTTCATGTCGAGCTGGTGCAGGGGGGTCTGCGTGCCGGCGAAGAGGCGCTCGCCTCGCGCGGTGAGCTGGAGGCGCCGTCCGGGGCCTCGCTCGAGCAGGGTCGCGCCGTCCGCCAGCGCCATCTCCAGCGAGCGGATGTGCTCGCTCACCACGGAGCGCGCCACGCCCAGGTGCTCGGCGGCGGAGTCGATGCTGCCGGCCTCCACGGCGGCGGTGAAGGACTCCAGCCAGACGAGGTGTCGCAGGAGCTTGCGTGGCGGCATGGGCCCCCATCCTGGCACCGCCGCGCCCGCCGTCACGAGCTTCCGTGCGGCTCCCTCGCTGTCCCTCGGCGGGACGAGCCCCCTCGCAAGGGGGCAACCGGGCGCGTGTCCTTCCTTGAACATCGCCCGCGAGCGGGCTAGCAGGAAGCGCGATGTCTCGGACGCCTCCCGCCACCCTCACGCCCCCAGAGAGGCTCCGCCAGAGACTGGCCGACGCCCGGCCGTTGCTGGGCCCCGCGCTGCTCTGGTGCACCCTGCACGGGCTGCTCGCGCTGCTCTTCTTCGGCGCCCCGCTGCTCGCCTCCGTGGAGCGGCTGGCCCCGTCGCTGCGGCCCGTGCTGCTCGCGGGCGGCGTCGTCCAGGCCCTGTTCCTGGGGCTCCTCGCCTTCGTGGCCACGCTGCCCTTGGTGCTGCTCGGGCGGCGCTACGCGCTGACGATGACCCTCGCGGTGGCCCTGGGCGTGGCCATGCTCGGCGTGGATGCGCTGGTGCTGTCGTCGCTGGGCTTCCACATCAACGGCCTGGTGCTCGCCGTCGCGCTCCAGCCGCGTGCGCTGGCGGAGACGGGGCTCGCGCCGCATGAGCTCGCGATGGCGGCCCTGGCGGCGCTGGCCGTCCTGTCGTTCGACGTCTGGACCGGTGTCCACTTCCTGCGGCGCGTCCAGCGCCCCGTCCGCGTGGGACGGCTCGTCGCCCTCCTGGTCCTCATCACCGCCGCGGAGCGACTGACCAGCGCCTATCTGGTCTTCGCCCACGGCGGCGCGGTGCTGCACGCGGCCACCACCCTGCCCCTCCAGGCCCCGGTGCGGATGAACACGCTGCTCACGCGGCTGACGGACCGCCCGCCCGCCTCCGGCCTGCGCCTGGGCGTCAGCCCCGAGGCCGGTGCCCCCGCCGCGAGCATCGAGCCCTCCGCCGTGCGCTTCACGCGGCGCCCCGACATCCTGCTCATCCTCGCGGAGAGCCTGCGCGACGACTTCTTCACGCCGGAGGTCATGCCGAACCTGTGGCGCAGGGCGGAGCACGGCACGCGCTTCCTGCATCACCACAGCGCGGCGAGCTCCACGGACTTCTCCCTCTTCAGCCTGTTCTTCGGCCTGGAAGCGCAGCGCCGGGACGCGGTGGTGGGCGCGGGGCGCGCGCCGCTCCTGTTCCCCGCGCTCAAGGCCAATGGCTACCGCCAGGCCTTCTTCGCCGCGTCCTCCGTGGACTGGATGGGCTTGAAGGACACCGTCTTCCGCGACGTCCACGGCGGCCTGCGCACGGACTACGAGGGCCGCAGCCACCTGCGCGACGCGGAGATGGTGAAGGACGCCGTGAGCCTGGCGCGCTCGACGCCTCGCGATGTCCCGCTCTTCACCTTCGTCTTCTTCGCGGGGACGCACTTCGACTACGACTACCCGCCGCGCTCGGCCGTGTTCTCGCCGGCCTGGGATGGGGATGGGGGACTGGCCACCGCGCGTGTCCCCGCCGAGCACCTCAAGGCGCGCGCGTGGAACTCCGCCTACGAGGTGGACACCAAGGTGGAGGAGCTGTTGCGCCAGTGGGAGGCCGCGCGAGGCACCCGCCCCCTGGTCGTCTTCACCGGAGACCACGGCGAGGAGTTCCGCGAGCACGGCCGCGTGGGTCACGCCAGCGACGTCACCGAGCTCCAGCTGCATGTCCCCATGCTCATCTTCGACGAGCGCCTGGCGCCCGGCGAGGTCGACTCCGTCACGGGCCACATCGACCTGGTGCCCACGCTGTTCGACCTGCTCGGGGATACACATCCGCCGGAGAAGCTGGGCGACGGCATTCCGATGACGCGGCCGGACCCTCGGCGCTACCTGCTCACCACCATCGGCTGGGAGCCTCGCTACGCGCTCATCGGCCGGGAGCTGAAGGTGCGCTTCGGCGCGGGACTCCCGGGCACGGAGCTCTCGGACATGTGGGACCGCCCGCTGCCGGACGCGCAGGAGCGCTTCGCCGCCGAGGCCCCTCGCATCCTCCGCCGCCTCCGAGGGGGCGACGCGGAGCGCGAGGAGTCCCCCGAGCCCACGAGCACCGCGACGACGCCTCCACGCTGAGGCGACGCGCGGAGCGCCCGCACCTCAGAAGCGGAGCCGAGCCCCCAGCGCGAGCGAGAACAGCCCCGTGTTCACCGTGAGCGGGTTCTGGACGAACTGGACGATGCGGTAGTCGGTGGCGACCAGCTCGTAGTAGCCCTCCAACACGGACACGCCCAGCTCCGGCATGGCGTGCCCCACGCTTCCACCCAAGAGGAGCGCGGGGCGCAGCGCCGTCTTGAACCAGTAGTAGCCGGGCTCGTAGCGGTCCGGCAGCGTCAGGAAGTATCGGTCGCCGAAGGTGTAGCTGAACGCCGCGCCCACGGTGAGCGGGCGGATGCTCCAGTCTCCCCGGGCGATGTGGAACGGATGCCACTGGGCCTTGAGGGTCAGCGTCACGAAGTCCGCGCCCGCGACGGCTCGAGGCGCCCAGCCGAGCAGCACCTGCACGTCCACCTGCTCATCCAGGAACGCCCACCCCGGCCCCGCGGCCAGCATCCCGAGGGAGCCCGCGAACTGGAGTGACGCGTGGTCCGGCACGTACCACGGCGCCTCGGAGGCCCGAGACTCCGCGCGCGCGGGAAGCCCCAGGAGCAGCCACACCACCAGCAGTCCCGCCGCGAGTCCCGAGCGATTCATCAGTAGAAGACCTGCTCGATGCGCACCGAGTCACCCGCGACGGTGACCACCAGGTAGTTCCGCAACTCGAGTGCATCGGTGATGAAGTAGCGCACGCCCTCGCGCACATCGCTGCTGAAGCGGTGGACGTGGCCGTGGAAGGACACCACGACATCGCGCTCCGCCTGGAGGTGCTCGAAGGGCTCCTTCAGCGACGGGTCGAAGTCCGAATGCCACGGCGGAACATGGGAGAAGGTGAACAGGTGTCCTCCGCGCGGCGGCGACATCAACTCCGCGCGCAGCAGGTCCAGGTCCGGCACGTCGCCGGGGTAGTCGAACTCGCGGGAGTTCGAATCGAAGAGGACGAAGCGGCTGCCGCCGTAGTCGAACGACAGGTCCGCCGCGCCGAAGTGGTGGAGGAAGAGCTGCCGCCCCGTCCCCAAGAGGTCGTGATTACCGATGACGGCCAGTGCGGGCACCGGCGCATCGTTGAGCAGGCTCGCCACCCGGCCATACTCCTGGGCCGAGCTGAACTCCGTCAGGTCGCCCACCTGGATGACGAAGTCGACCTCCCGCGTCGCCACGTCCTTCATGGCGTCGTTCGCCTCCCTCAAGAAGACGCCGATGTCGCCCATCACCGCGAAGCGGAAGGCGCCGTCACCGCGGTCTCTCGGGAGCTTCTCGAGCGCGCGCGCGTTCACGTCCTGCTCGCCCCCACGGACCTCGTAGGGGTGCAACTCGAAGACGCCGCACCCCGCGAAGAGCAGCAACAACCATGGGAGCCAATACCTCACGGCCGTCCAGGTAACGACGTGATGCAACCTCTTCAACCCTTGGGCCGAGTCCACCGCCCGACATGACACATGTGCTCATGCCCACCATCACCTGACGGACACATCTCGCGCGCGCAGTGCGCGCTCGAAGCCGATGACGTTGTCGACTGCTTCGCCCTCGCCGCGTTGTCCGAGCGTCACAGTCTCTTCACCCTCCGGCCGTGAGCGCCGGATATGTCCTGCGCACGGAGGTCCATCCCGGGCCTGCGTGAGGAAGCCAGGAGCACACGAACGTGAGCGCCTTGCTGTCGTTCATCATGGTGGCGGCCAGTCCCGTGGGCGGCATGCTCGCGGCCGTGCCGCTGGGCATCCTCGGCCTGGGCTATCCTCCGTGGGCCGTGGTCGTCGCGTGCGTGCCGCTGGGATATCTCCAGGTCCTCGCCGTGGACCTGGGCTGGGACGCACTCGAGCGCGTGGAGCTGTGGCGGCGGCTGCGCTCCCGCCCCCGCGGAGCGATGGTGCACCAGTTGCTGTCGCACTGCGGTGGCTTCTGGTCCACCGCGGCGCTCGTCCCGTTGGTGGGACCGTGGGCCGTGATGGGGCTGATGCGGACCGCGGGAGTGCCTCAACGCCGCGTGGCCTTCCCCATCCTCTTCGCCTTGACGGTGATTGCGTCCCTCCTCGGAATCGTGTGTGCCGTGGCCCCCGAGTGGGTTCGTTGACCTTGCCGGCATCTCGGGGAAGTGCTGAAAAGTCCTGCAACCGAGAAGGCCCCAGACCGGGGCGCGGGGAGGACGTTGGTGGAGATCCAGAAGCCCTACCTGTTGTTCCTGGGGGATGTACCCGACCAGCTCGCGGCGAAGACGGCGCACGGCATCGTCGACTGGAGGCCCGAGTGGTGCGTCGGCCAGCTCCGGCTCCCTGGCTGCAAGGCGGACTGCGGCCTGACGGACCTGGACATCGCCCAGGCGAAGGCGAAGGGCGTCAAGACGCTCATCGTCGGCGTGGCCAACGCGGGAGGCGTGCTGCCGGAGCACTGGGTGGGCAAGTTGGTGGAGGCGCTGGATGCGGGCATGGACGTGGCGACGGGGCTGCACAGGCGCCTGTCGTCCTTCCCCGCCATCGCGGAGGCGGCCCGGCGCAACGGCCGCGCGCTGCATGACGTGCGGATTCCGGACATGGAGTTCGCGACGGGCAAGGGGACTCGGCGTCAGGGGTTGCGGCTGCTGACGGTGGGGACGGATTGCTCGGTGGGGAAGAAGTACACGGCGCTCGCGCTGGAGAAGGAGATGCGCGCGCGAGGACTCCAGGCGGACTTCCGCGCCACGGGGCAGACGGGCATCTTCATCTCGGGCCGCGGGGTGGCCATCGACGCGGTGGTGTCCGACTTCGTGGCCGGCGCGGCGGAGTGGCTGTCACCGGAGAACGCGGTGGACCACTGGGATTTGGTGGAAGGACAGGGGTCGCTGTTCCACCCCTCGTTCGCGGGGGTGACGCTCGGGCTGCTGCACGGCGCGCAGCCGGACGCCTTCGTCGTCTGCCATGAGCCGACGCGCACGAAGATGCGGGGTGTCCAGCATGCGCTCCCCTCCATCCAGGCGGTCATCGAGCGCACCGTGCTGGAGGGGCAGCTGACGAACCCTGGCATCCGGTGCACCGGGTTGGCCATCAACACCGAGCACCTGGCGGAGCCGGAGGCCCTGGGGCTGCTGGAGCGGCTGGGGCGGGAGCACGGGCTGCCGTGTGTCGACCCCATTCGGACGGGTGTCGGGCCGCTGGTGGATGAGCTGGTGCGCCGCTTCCCGGCTCGGGGCTGAGGGTCCATGCGCAAGGTCACCATCAAGCATGAGAGCTGGCCCATCGCGGGCAGCTTCACCATCTCCCGAGGCTCGAAGACCTCCGCCGAGGTGGTGGTCGTCACGCTCGAGGAGGGCGGCGCCGTGGGGCGCGGCGAGTGTGTCCCCTACGCGCGTTATGGCGAGACGGTGGATGGGGTGCTGCGGGCCTTGGAGGCCGCGAGGCCGCGAATCGAGGCGGGCCTGGGGCGAGACGGTGTCCCCGAGGTGCTGGAGCCCCGGGCTGCGCGCAATGCATTGGACTGTGCGCTGTGGGACCTGGAGGCGAAGAAGGCGGGAAAGCCTGTCTGGGAATTGCTGGGCATGGCCGCGCCTGGACCACTCGTCACCGCGTACACGCTGAGCCTGGACACGGTGGAGGCCATGGGTGCCGCCGCGAAGAAGTCCGCGCACCGGCCCTTGCTCAAGGTGAAGCTGGGGCGAGGGAGCACGGAGGACCTCGAGCGGCTGCGGGCCATTCGCGCGGGAGCGCCCGCGAGCCGGCTCATCGTGGATGCGAATGAAGGGTGGAGGCCCGAGGAGCTGCCCACGCTGCTGGCGGCCTGTGCGGAGCTGGGGGTGGTGATGGTGGAGCAGCCGCTGCCCGCGTCCGATGATGAGGCATTGCGAGGGTTGCGCCGTCCGGTGGCGGTCTGCGCCGATGAGTCCGCGCATGACCGTCATGGATTGACAGAGCTTGTCGGCAAGTACGACGCCATCAACATCAAGCTCGACAAGACGGGAGGACTCACCGAGGCCCTGGCCCTGGCCCGGGAAGCGCGAGGGCATGGGCTTCAGCTCATGGTGGGCTGCATGGTCTCCACGTCGCTGGCGATGGCGCCCGCCGCGCTGGTGGCACAAGGCGCCGAGGTGGTGGACCTGGATGGGCCGCTGCTGCTCGCCAGGGACCGCGAGCCGGGCATCCACTTCGAGGGCAACACCCTCTTCTGGCCGCCCCGGGAACTGTGGGGCTGAGGAGCCCTCCTGGCCATGGGGATGTCTGCCCATGGCCAGGAGAGTCCCGCTGAGCGCGTCGCCGCTACGGCGTCGTGACCGCTGAGACAATCAGAGAAGGAGCCAGGCCATAGATGGAGATGGCCGCACGGTAGTCCGTTTCCGTCTGGGCATACCCAAGCGATGACCCAGGAGGTCGACATCTGTGATAGTGCATCACTGACTGAGTGTCATACCCGCCCACGAGCAGCCGTGCATCATCTTCGTGCCCTGGAGCTCCCACATCTTCCTCCTCGAGATCTTCAGCGGAACAGTCTGGTGTCGGCACCGCCCACATGTGCTCGTGACGGAAGCCAAGCACATGACCCAACTCATGGCGCAGTCTCCCTTCGAGCGTCTTCCCCCACGCTGTCGAGGTAAAGGCACTTGGACCGAGGTGGAGTATCTGGTCCTTGCGCAGGGCGCTCGGATAGAAGGCCAAGGCCTCATATGGGTTCGAACCCAATACCGGCGCAGGTCTGACGGCGAAAGTCACGGTGCGAGGGGTGTCGTCCAGTTCCTGCTCAAGGTCGCAGATATCGTCTTCGGACGGGATATAGCCGAAACTCACTCCGACTCGGCGACTCCAGGAGTCCCCAGCTATTTCCATCGCAGCTTTGACTTCATCCTTCTGCGTCGAGTCAAACGCATTGGAGATGCAATACGTCAACCCACGTCTCCCTGCGGGCCAGACATCGTCAACAATTGCATTCCCCACCACCCTCCGCAGGCTGACTGTCAATGACTGGGACACACGAGTCGAGTGTTCCTTGAAATATTCGCGCAGCGCCTCCTCGCCACGAATGGCGATATCTCCCTCGACGATGAAGACGCCCGGGTGCGCGGCGCTTTCGACCACCTGAGCACGGAAAGCCTTCCACCCATCGTCAAAGGTCTCGTCACGGGAAGGGACTCCGATGTCCGAAGCCTCGCCGCAGGAGACCGCCAAGGCGAGCACGAGTGCTTGCGCTGTTCTCAAGCCAAATCTGGGCATCCTCATTGAGGCCCCCGACTCAGTTGAAGTTGATGTAGTGGAACGTGGGGTAGGCGGGGCTCTCCACGTAACAACCCGAATCCACCACCTCGAACCGAACTTCCTTCCCCGCAAGGAACGCCCCCGTCAGCAGCGACAGGATGTTCTTCCCTCCCGTCGACGCCATCGACCAGCGCAGCGAGTTGCCCGAGCACGCCGCAGGGCCCGTCGCGGCACCCGCCACTTCCACCCAGCACGTGTTGTCACTCACCGCGCACCCGATGTTCGTGATCGTCCGCAGCCCCGTCGAAGAGGCCGCCGCCTCACCCGCGAAACCCAGGACCGCCACCATCGACAGCATCATCAGCTTCTTCATAGGAATGAGCTCCAGAAATGACTTCCACTGAGTTTGAACCAACACCAGGCGCGAATATGCCTCTCGGACCCGACCTGAGCCGGGTACACACCGAGCACCGACTTCTATTGTTCCTGTCAGCAACTCCGCACACCTGCCGCTCCGACCGCCACAGGCCCCAAAAGCCTCCTGGCCATGAGAATGCCTGTCCCATGGCCAGGAGATTTTCAGCAAGCACGTCTCGCGAGATGTCGCGGCTACAGCGGAGTGACAGCTGAAACAATCAAGGACGGCGCCAAGCCATAGAGGGAGATGGCCGCACGGTAGTCCGTTTCCGTCTGGGCATAGCCCCCCACTGAACCGGGAGGCCTGCACTGGGGATAGAACATGACCGACGCCGTATCATACCCCCCCACGAGCAATCGACCGTCATCCTCAAGCCCAGGCGCTCCTGTGTCTTCCGCCTCGATGTCATCGGAACAACTGCCTATCGGCTCCGCCCACATGTGTTCGTGACGGAATCCCAGAACATGCCCCAACTCATGGCGGAGAATCCCTTCCAGCGTACGTCCGCCACTTGACGTGGTGAAGGCATTCGGACTGATGTTCAAGATCGCCTCATGGCGAGCAGCACTCGGAAAGAAGGCCGCTGCCAAATACTCATGTTCCTCCGCCTGTGGACTAGGCTTGACGTCGAAAGTCACGTTGAGATTGAAGTCCGGTGGCTCTTGAGCACACATTCCGTCTTCAGACGGAATGTGGCGAATCGTCACCCCGACTCGTCGACTCCAAGACTCCGCGGCCGTGGCCATTGCGGTAATCACGAGACTCTTCTGTGTACCAAATGCATCAGAGATGCAATACGTCAACGAATGCTTCGCGGCGTCAGTCCAGACGTCGTCCACAAACATACCGCCCCCCACAGGCCGCTGACTGATCGTCAGCGGCTGTGACGTGCGAGCCATGAAATCATTGTAATACTTGCGCAGCGCCTCCTCGCCATGGATGGCGATGTCTCCTTCGACGATGAAAACCCCAGGCCTCGCGGAGCTTTCAACCACCTGGGCACGGAAAGCCTTCCACCCATCGTCAAAGGTCTCGTCACGGGAAGGGACTCCGATGTCCGAAGCCTCTCCGCAGGAGACCGCCAAGGCGAGCACGATTGCTTGCGCTGTTCTCAAGCCAAATCTGGGCATCCTCATTGAGGTCCCCGACTCAGTTGAAGTTGATGTAGTGGAACGTGGGGTAGGCGGGGCTCTCCACGTAACAACCCGAGTCCACCACCTCGAACCGAACTTCCTTCCCTGCCAGGAACGCTCCCGTCAGCAGCGACAGGATGTTCTTCCCTCCCGTCGACGCCATCGACCAGCGCAGCGAGTTGCCCGAGCACCCCGCGGGGCCCGCCGCCGCACCCGCCACCTCCACCCAGCACGTGTTGTCGCTCACCGCGCACCCGATGTTCGTGATCTTCCGCAGCCCCGTCGACGAGGCCGCCGCCTCACCCGCGAAACCCAGCACCGCCACCATCGACACCATCATCATCTTCTTCATATGAGTGAGCTCCAGAAATGACTTCCACTGAGTTTGAACCAACACCAGGCGCGAATACGCCTCTTGAGCCCGACCTGGGCCGGGTACACACTGAGCACTGACTTCCATTGTTCCTGACAGCAACTCCGCACACCCGCCGCACCGACCGCAACAGGCCCCAAAGGCCTCCTGACCATGAGAATGCCTGTCCCATGGCCAGGAGATTTTCAGCAAGCACGTCTCCGCGAGACGTCGCGGCTACAGCGGCGTGACAGCAGAGACAATCAACGACGGCGCAAGCCCGTAGATGGAGATGGCGGCGCGGTAGTCAGTTTCCGTCTGGGCGTAGGCCCATGGAGAGCCTGCGGGTCGGCACTGGGCGTAGTGCATGACTGACAGGACATCATACCCACCCACGAGCTGCCGCGCGTCGTCCTGGCGCCCGGGCTGGTCCAGGTCTTCAACCTTGCACTCTGGCTCCCCTGCCACCGGAGAGATCCAGATGTGCTCATGACGGAACCCCATCACATGCCCCAACTCATGCCGCAGCGTCGCCTCCAGGGTCTGCCCATTCGCTGTCGATGAGACAAAGGCCCGCTCATAGATCCAAAGGATGCGATCAGTGGAACTCGGAGGGAAAGACAAGGCAATGAACGCAGATGGCCCAGAGACATACCGGACCTCAAAGTTCACACGAAGGTTCGGCCCTGACTCCTCCGAATCACACCACACATCTTCAGACTCAAGATGCGCGAAACTCACCCCGACCCGCCGACTCCAGGAGAGTCCAGCAGCCGTCATCGCGGCAGCCACCCTGACCTGCTTGTCCGATGGGAACCTGGGCGAGATGCAGTAGGTCAGCGAGTGCTTCTCCGCCTCCCCCAATACGTCATCAACAATGACGCCACCGCCACTGTCCCGCAGCAGGACCGTCAACGACTGGGACGTGCGCGACATGTACTCTTTGTAGTACTTTCGCAGCGCTTCCTCGCCGTGGATGGCGATGTCTCCCTCGACGATGAAAACCCCAGGCCTCGCGGAGCTCTCGACCGCCTGGGCGCGGAAGGCCTTCCACCCCTCCTCGAACGTCTCATCATGGGAAGGGACACCGATATCCGATGCCCCTCCACAGGAGACCGCCAAGGAGAGCACCAGCGCTTGCGTCATCCACAAGCCAAGTCTGGGCATCCTCATTGGGGCCCCCGACTCAGTTGAAGTTGATGTAGTGGAACGTGGGGTAGGCGGGGCTCTCCGCGTAACACGCCGTATCCACCACCTCGAACCGAACTTCCTTCCCCGCCAGGAACGCTCCCGTCAGCAGCGACAGGATGTTCTTTCCTCCCGTCGACGCCATCGACCAGCGCAGTGAGTTGCCCGAGCACCCCGCAGGGCCCGCCGCCGCTCCTGCCACCTCCACCCAGCACGTGTTGTCGCTCACCGCGCACCCGATGTTCGTGATCTTCCGCAGCCCCGTCGACGAGGCAGCAGCCTCACCCGTGAAACCCAGGACCACCACCACCGCCGCCAGCATCATCATCTTCTTCATATTTGCGAGCTCCAGAAATGACTTCCCATGAAGTTGAACCAACACCAGGCGCGGCACACGCTCCCCGAGCCTGGCTCGACGAAGCGGGACCGAAAGCCCTCCTGGCCACAGGTACACCTCTCCCGTGGCCAGGAGACCTTCCGTAAGCGTCTGGGAGATGTCGCGACTACAGCGGCGTGACTGCCGAGACGATCAGAGCCGGGGCCAGACCATAGATGGTGATGGCTGCACGGTAGTCTGATTCCGTTTGGGAGTAGCCCCCTATAGAGCCAGGAGGCCTGCACTCAGGATAATGCATCACCGACAGTGCATCATATCCACCCACGAGTTGCCGTGCGTCGTCCTGATGCCCGGGCTGTCCCTTGTCTTCATCCGGAGGATCGGGATCCTCACAGTCCTCGGGGATTGGGGTTGCCCAGATGTGCTCATGACGGAATCCCAGCACATGCCCCAGCTCGTGACTGAGGATCCCCTCCAAGGTTCTCCCCCCGCGGGACGTGGTGAAGGCCTTTGGAGCAACATAGAGAATCTTCTCGAAATAGCTCGGGAAGAAGGCCCTCGCGTTGTAGGAAGCCGCAGTTCCCTCAGGCGAAGGCTGAACCTCAAACACCACATTGCTGTTGGTGCCGCCATCCTCGATGGAGCAATATCCGTCCTCGGACGCAACGTGCTGGAAGGACACCCCAACCCTTCGACTCCAGGAGATTGCCGCCGCATTTATCGCGGCGACCAACCGAGGCCTCTCCCCAGCAGGAAAGCCGTCACCAATACAGTACGTCAATGAGTGCTTCTGGGCCGCAGTCCAGACATCGTCCACTCCCGCATGAAGTCGGACCGTCAATGGCTGGGAAGCACGGGCCATATACTCCTTGTAATACTTGCGCAGCGCATCCTCGCCGTAGAGAGCGATGTCTCCCTCGACAATGAAAACACCTGGGCGCACGGCACTCTCGACCACCTGGGCGCGGAAGGCCTTCCACCCATCCTCGAACGAATCATGAGAAGGGACACCGATATCCGATGCCTCTCCACAGGAGACCGCCAAGGAGAGCACCAGCGCTTGCGTCATCCACAAGCCAAGTCTGGGCATCCTCATTGGGGCCCCCGACTCAGTTGAAGTTGATGTAGTGGAACGTGGGGTAGGCGGGGCTCTCCGCGTAACACGCCGTATCCACCACCTCGAACCGAACTTCCTTCCCCGCCAGGAACGCTCCCGTCAGCAGCGACAAGATGTTCTTCCCTCCCGTCGACGCCATCGACCAGCGCAGTGAGTTGCCCGAGCACCCCGCAGGGCCCGCCGCCGCTCCTGCCACCTCCACCCAGCACGTGTTGTCGCTCACCGCGCAACCCATGTTCGTGATCTTCCGCAGCCCCGTCGACGAGGCAGCAGCCTCACCCGCGAAACCCAGCACCGCCGCCATCGACAGCATCATCAGCTTCTTCATATGTATGGGCTCCGGCAATGCCTTCCAACGAGGGTGAACCGCACGCAAAGCGCGGCATTGCCAAGACGAACCATACCCGCAAGAACCAAACATCTCAATACACCCTCATCATCGAACAACCATTTTCTTCACCTATCCCTGGCAGCCCGCCTGGTCACAGAAAACTGTCACCCTGACCTCTGGCAGTGACAGAAAACTGTCTACCTGAGACGCCCCACAGTGTGATTCTTCACCCCCTGCGCTCCCGTCGCGTCTGGTGACAAAAACCGTCACCCCGTCCGGCCCCTCGACGCACCCGGGATTGCGCTGCCCTCCACGGAGAGTCTCAACGTCACACGCCGAGCGCAGGAGCCAGACCATTGACGGGTCAGCGCGCCACCACGTCTCCTGGAGGTCCCTGTTCTCGGAGAGGCCCGGCGCGCCCGCTCAATCCCAAGCACTGCAAATCAAGTGAACTCACGGACCCCGGCAAGCCGCGCCTCATTTCCAGAAGCTCCTTGTGACGGATTCACGGAGCTGGCCCAGACAGAGAGTCACTCGACGGTGCACAAGAACCCTCATGAGCGCGAACTGGCTTGGTTGGAGATGAGCGCCCTTCCTTGTGGCATGTGCCTCTGACGTGACGATCAGAGCCCCCAAGAACCGTGGGCTGCCGGAATCCGGTGGGGACAGACGCTGGCTTGAAGCCGGACGAGGCGCTCCGACCCGCGGCCGCCATCCGGTCGTCCCCAAGGCCATGGGCGAAGGGACCTCTGGCCTCGAGCGATCCAACGGCCTCTGCACGGCCACCGCCTAAGGCCCAACAGGAGCCCCCCGCGCAGTGCATGAGCGACGCCGGGCCGGGCCGCTTCCGGGCTGGCCCAAGGTGCCTGGCCAGGAACACGGCCCCAGACCGCAAGGACGACCCGACGTGCATCGGCGCCGAGGAGACCACCCGCCATGGACGCCCTGGGCGGCACGGGACTCGCCGGGAGCTGCCTCCACCTGACGCTTGTGTCCTTCCGGCTCCACCTCGGCCGAGGCCCCTCTGCGCGCGCCGCGCTCATGTCTCAGGCAGCAGGTCCGCCCACACCGCGGGGGGTGCGCGAAACACCCCTTTCGTGACGAGCGGCCGACGCCTGGAACGTCCGCGAAACACACCGTGACAGGGGGCCCTTGCCCTGGGGAGGCCGGAAGCACAGCATGCGCGCCCACAGTGTCCGCGAACGTCACGCCTCCCACTCCCCACACCACGTACACCGAGCGCCGCGCCTCCGCGCAGGCCGAGCTGTCCGCCCTGGACCGCGTCAGCGCTCGCTACGCCAACCTCCGCACCCTCGCCTTCCTCTTCGCCGTCGTCCTCGGCGGACTCATCATCACCGGCCGGATTCCCAAGACGTGGTGGTGGGGCGCGGTGGGCGCCGCCGTCGCGTACGGCGTGCTCGCCGTCCTCCATCATCAAATCTTCCGCCGCGAGGCTCGCCAGCGCCTCTACGTGACGCTCAACGAGCGCGGCCTCGCGAGACTCGGCCACGGCTGGCACGAGTTCCCCGAGCGCGGCGAGCGCTTCGCCTCCCCCTCCCACCTCTACACCCCTGACCTGGATGTCTTCGGCCAGGGCAGCCTCTTCCAGCTCCTCAACGAGACCGCCACCCGCGCCGGAGAGGAGCGACTGGCCTCCTGGCTCTCCGCCCCCGCCTCCGTGGAGACCGTGGAAGCCCGCCAGGGCGCCGCTCGGGAACTGGCCCCGCGCGTGGACTTCCGCCAGGACCTCTGCGTCGACGCACGCACCGTGGCCAAGGAGAAGGCCGACCCCGCCCTCTTCATCCAATGGGCGGAAGCGGGCCCCTCCCTCACGTCCATCCGCTGGTCCCGCCCCCTGGCCCTCCTCCTCCCCCCGGTGACGCTGGCCCTCTTCATCCTGGGCGAAGTCGGCGTGCTCCCCGGCTCCTCCGTCTGGGCCGGCCTCGCCGCGCAGCTCGCCGTCGCCGTCGCCACCCGCCGCACGCTGCGGAAGATGGATGAGGCCGTGGAGAAGGGAGAGCAGGGCTTCGTCCGCTACGCCCCCCTCTTCGAGCGCATGGAGAGCCAGCGCTTCGAACACCCCCTCCTGCGAAACCTCCAGCAGGGCCTCCAGCCCCAGGGCGAGCCCCCCGTCTCCGCCCACTTCCACCGCTTCAGCCAGCTCTTCTCCCTCATCGAGTTCAAGCGCCACCAGTTCCACCCCCTGGTGCACTGGCTCACCCTCTGGGATATCCACGCCCTCTTCGCGCTGGAGAACTGGCGCGCGAAGCACGGCGCCCATCTGCGCCATTGGTTCGAGTCCCTCGCCGAGCTCGAGGCGCTCTCCTGCGTCGCCGGCCTCGCGCATGACCGCCCCGCCTTCGCCTGGCCCACCCTGGAGGCCCGAGGCCCCGTGATGGAGGCGAAGCAGCTGGGCCACCCGCTCCTCGACGCCCCCGTCCCCAACGACGTCGCCCTGCCCGGCCCCGGGCACGCCCTGGTCATCACCGGCTCCAACATGAGCGGCAAGACAACGCTGATGCGCGCCATGGGCACCAACGTCGTGCTGGCCCTCGCCGGCGCCCCGGTGTGCGCCACGTCCCTGCGCCTGTCCCCGCTCCAGGTCCTCACCAGCATGCGCGTGAAGGACTCGCTCGAGCGCGGCGTCTCGTACTTCTACGCGGAGGTGCAGCGCATCAAGGCCGTGCTGGACGCGGCGCGCGCGGCGAACGGGCAGGCCCTGTTCCTCCTCGACGAAATCCTCCTGGGCACCAACACCCGCGAGCGACAGCTCGCCTCGCGCGAGGTGCTCCGGCTCCTGCTGTCCACCGGGGCCGCGGGCGCGGTGACGACGCATGACCTATCGCTGACGGCGCTCGCCGAAGAGGCCGGGGCGCACGTGCTCAACGTCCACTTCCGCGACCACCTGGAGGACGGGAAGATGGTCTTCGACTACACGCTGCGAGAGGGCGTCGTCGACACCACCAACGCGCTGCGCGTGCTGCGCCTCGCGGGTGTCCCCGTCGACGACCCGGAAGCCCCCGCGAGCTGACCTTCGCGCCAAAGAAAGCGGGCCCCGGGAAGCGCTTCCCCGGGGCCCGCGAAGTTTCAGGCCCTGAAGCCCGAGCGCGCGACTACTTCGCGTTCTCGATGAGCGCCGCGGCGCCCATGCCGCCACCGATGCACATGGTGACGACGCCGTAGCGGCCGTTGCGGCGCTTCAGCTCCTGCAGAATCGTGGCGACCAGGCGCGCACCGGACACGCCCAGCGGGTGGCCCAGGGCGATGGCGCCACCGTTGGGGTTCACCTTGTCCTCGGAGATGCCCAGCTCACGGATGCAGTACAGCGCCTGCGGAGCGAAGGCCTCGTTCAGCTCGAAGACGTCGATGTCCTTCACCTCGAGCTTGTTCTTCGCCAGCAGCTTGCGCACCGCGGGCACGGGGCCGATGCCCATGACCTCCGGAGGCACGCCCGCGACGGCGAAGTCCAGGAAGTAGCCCAGCGGCTTGACGCCCAGCTCCTTCGCCTTCTCCTCGCTCATCACCACCGCGGCCGCCGCGCCGTCCGTCAGCGGCGACGCGTTGCCGGCCGTCACCACGCCCTTGGCGTTGAACGCGGGCTTGAGCTTGTTCAGGCCCTCGAACGTCGTCTCCGGGCGCAGGATGGTGTCCACCGACACCGTCACCGTCTTCGCGTTGCCCTCCTCGTCGTACACGGTGGTCGTGACGGGGATGATCTCCGCGGCGAACTTGCCCTGCTCCCGCGCGGCGGCGGCGCGGCGCTGGCTCTCCGCGGCGAACTTGTCGGAGTCCTCGCGCGACACGTTGTGACGCGAGGCGATGTTCTCCGCCGTCACACCCATCGACGAGTAGATCTCCGGGTGGTTCGCCATGATTTCAGGGTTGGCGCTCACCTTGTTGCCGCCCATGGGGACCATGGACATGGACTCGGTGCCACCGCCGATGCCCACCTGGATCTGCCCCGCCTGGATGGCCGCCGCCACCTGGGCGATGGCCTGCGTTCCAGAGGAACAGAAGCGGTTGATGGTCATCGCCGGCACGTCGACCGGCAGGCCCGCCAGGAGCGTGGCCTGACGCGCCACGTTCATGCCCTGCTCGGCCTCCGGCATCGCACAGCCGAGGACCACGTCCTCGACATCCGAGCCCTTCAGTCCGGGGACCTTGGCGACCGCTTCCTTGATGGCGATGGCGGCCAGGGTATCCGGCCGCGTGTCCTTGAACTCGCCCTTGTGCGCGCGGGTGAACGGCGTGCGGACCGCGCTGGCAATCACGACTCGACCAGGCATTTTGCTTGTCTCCTTGCCCGAGGAGTCCCCGGGCATTCAGCGAATCTTTGTGTCGTGGTCAATGAATACCGGCGGGCCGCTAGTTGCGCAGCGGCTTGCCCTTCTCGATCATGAACGTCAGGCGGTCCTGGGTCTTCTCCTCGCCGCACAGGCTCAGGAAGGCCTCGGCCTCCAGCTCGAGCAGCTTGTCCTCGGTGACGAGCGCCGTGGTGCTCGTCTCACCGCCGGTCAGCACCCGAGCCAGCTTCTGGCCAATCTTGCGGTCGTGGGCGCTGACCTGGCCGTTCATCTCCATGTCGTACAGCATCATGTCGATGGTGGCGTAGCCGCTGGGGCCGCCCAGGCGGAAGCGCGTGGGGCGCGGCGCGCGGAAGCCCGAGTCCGCCATGCCCAGCACGCGCGCCTTCGCGTCCGACAGGAGGAAGTCGCGGTTGGCGCTGATGCCGTCCGACGCGGAGAGGAAGCCCGCCTCGCGCGCCTCCTCGGCGCTGGTGGCGACCTTCGCGGTGCCGATGGACAGGAACGCCTTCTTGAGGAAGGGCAGCGGATCGAAGTCCTTGTCCGTGGAGTACGCGCCGTAGAGGTTGCGCAGCAGCTGCATGTTGCCGCCGCCGCCGGGGATGAGGCCCACGCCGACCTCGACGAGGCCCATGTACAGCTCCGCGCTCGCCTGCACCGCGTTGCCGCCCATCGTCGCCTCGGCGCCGCCGCCCAGCGTCAGATTGAAGGGCGCCGTCACGACGGGCACCGGGCTGTAGCGCATGCGCTGGTTGGCCTGCTGGAAGGACGTCACCAGCTTGCGGATGTCCTCGTACTGGCCGCTCTTCGCCGCCCACACCAGCGCGACGATGTTGGCGCCCGCGGAGAAGTTGGCGCCGTCGTTGCCGATCACGAGGCCCTTGAAGTTCTTCTCCGTCTCGTCCAGCGCCGTGTGCATCATCTCGATGATCTGGTCATCGATGGAGTTCATCTTCGTGTGGAACTCCAGCAGCGTGGCGCCGTCGCCCATGTCCCACAGGGTGGCGGAGTCGTTGCCGGCGACCTTCTTGTTGCCGCGCTTGAGGTACTCCACGCGCTGCGTGCGCGCGTTCTCCGGCACCACCTTCACGGACTTCGTGGGGATGTCCCAGTACGTGTCCTTGCCGTTCGCCACGCCGTAGAAGGACTCGCGGCCCGCGGCCAGCATGTCCTCCACCCACGCGGCCGGCTTCAGGCCCAGCGCCTTCATCCGCTCGACGCCCTTCTTCACGCCGTACGCGTCCCAGACCTCGAAGGGCCCCAGGTCCCAGCCGAAGCCCCAGCGCACGCCGCGGTCCACGTTGACCACGTCGTCGGCAATCTCCGGGATGCGGCGGCTGGTGTACGCCAGCACGTCCAGCGTCACCTGCTCGGCGAACTTCGCGGCCTTGTCCGTCCCGTTGAGGACGACGGCCACGCGCTCCTTGACGTCCTCCACCTCGCGGGCGGCGCCCAGCGACTCGAAGCGCACCTTGCCCTGCGGCCGGTACTCGAGCGTCTTCAAGTCGAGCGCGAGGATGTCCTTGCCGCCGCTGCTGCGGTCCTTCTTGTAGAAGCCGCCGCCGGACTTGTCGCCCAGCATGCCCTTCTCCACCATCTTCTGGAGGAAGTCGGGGATGGCGAAGACGTTGCGCTCCTCATCCTGGGTGAGCGTGTCGTAGCAGTTCTTCGACACGTGGATGAAGGTGTCCAGGCCGACGATGTCCGCGGTGCGGAACACGGCGGACTTGGGGCGGCCCATGGCGGGGCCGAAAATCTTGTCCACCTCTTCGATGGACAGCTCCGCGGGGCCCATCGCGGCGATGGTCCGCATCATCCCGTACACGCCGATGCGGTTCGCGATGAAGTTGGTGGTGTCCTTGCCGTAGACGATGCCCTTGCCGAGGACCTCCTCACCAAAGCGGTGGAGGGTCTTCATCACCGCGGGGTCGGTCTCCGTGCCCGCCACGAGCTCCAGGAGCTTCATGTAGCGGACCGGGTTGAAGAAGTGCGTGACGAGGAAGTTCTTCTTGAACGCCGCGCCCCGGCCCTGCGTCATGCCGACAATCGACATGCCGGAGGTGTTGGAGGAGACGATGGCGTCCTTGCGCGCGTGCTTCTCCACCTTCTCGAAGAGCGCCTGCTTGACGGCCAGGTCCTCCTTCACCACCTCGATGACCCAGTCGCAGTCAGCGATGCGGTGCAGGTCGTCCTCGAAGTTGCCCACCTCGATGGCGGTGAACACCTGCTCGGACATGATGGGGCTGGGCTTCTGCTTGCGCATGTTGGCCAGCGCCCCGAGGGCGAACTTGTTGCGGAAGGCCTTGGACGAGGTGTCCTCGCCCGGAGCGGCCTTCGGCGGAACGATGTCCAGGAGGAGCGCGCGCACGCCCGAGTTGGCCAGATGGGCGGCGATGCCGCTGCCCATCACTCCGGCGCCCAGGACAGCTACCTTGCGGATCCGCGTCGTCATTGGAAGAGGCTCCCTTGAGGGAATTAGGGGACTGCACAAATGTAGGCGATTGACCCGAAAGTCAATCTGTTCGGAAGGTGGAGCCCCTCGCCATGGGGTCACCACCCCGGCTAAGAAAACAGACCTTCCATGGCTCGCCCCGACCCGCACTCCTACAACGACAGCACGCAGCCCGAGACGGAAACCCTGGACTGGAAGGCCCGAGTGGACTTCCACACAAGGAGACTCCACGCCGAAGCCACGTTGACGCTCAAGGAAGCATCCGCCGGCCCTCTGGATTTGGACACGCGGGACCTGGAGATTCTCAGAGTCGTAGACGCTGGGGGTCGCCCCTTGCCCTACATGCTGGCACCTCCCGAGCCCATCCTGGGGAGCCGGCTGCGGGTGGAGCTGCCTGCGGGCGTGCGGCAATTGACCGTGCACTACCGCACGTCTCCTACGGCCAGCGCGCTCCAGTGGCTGACACCTTCGCAGACGGCGGGTGGGCAGCACCCGTTCCTCTACAGCCAATGCCAGGCGATTCACGCGCGCAGCGTGGTGCCGCTGCAGGACACGCCTCGCATCCGCATCCGGTACCGCGCGGCGCTGCGCGTGCCCAAGGCGCTCAAGGCCGTCATGGCGGCCAGCTTCGTGCGGCGCGAGGAGCACGGCGTGGAGGCGGAGGAGCAGTACGAGATGCCGCAGCCGGTGCCGCCCTACCTGCTGGCCTTCGCGGTGGGGAGCCTGGCGCCGAAGGAGCTGGGCCCGCGCTCCCGCGTGTGGGCGGAGCCGGAGCAACTCGAGGACGCGGCGGAGGAGTTCTCCGGCGTGGACGACATGCTGCGCGCCGCCGAGTCCCTCTTCGGGCCGTATGACTGGGAGCGGTTCGATTTGCTCACCATGCCCCCGTCGTTCCCCTACGGCGGCATGGAGAACCCGCGGCTGACGTTCCTCACGCCCACGCTGATTGCCGGGGACAAGAGCCTGGTCAACGTGGTGGCGCATGAGCTGGCGCACTCGTGGACGGGCAACCTCGTCACGAATGCCTCCGCGGAGCACTTCTGGCTCAACGAGGGCTTCACCGTCTTCGCCGAGCGCCGCATCCTGGAGGCGCTGGCCGGGCAGGAAGTCGCCGCCCTGCACGCCGCGCTGGGCAGGCGGGCCCTGGACGAGGCCCTGCACCACTTCCGCGAGCACCCGCACCTGACGGCGCTGCGCACGCACCTGACGGGCGTGGACCCGGACGAGGCCTTCTCCCAGATTCCGTACGAGAAGGGCTACCTGTTCCTCCGCGCCATGGAGGACGCCGTGGGCCGCGAGAAGTTCGACGGCTTCCTGCGCAGCTACCTGGCCACGTACCGCTTCAAGGCCCTCACCACCGAGGAGTTCATCGCCTTCACGGAGCGGGAGCTGCCCGGGGTGCTCAACCGGGTCAACGCGGAGGCGTACCTGCGCCGTCCGGGCGTGCCCGTCAGCGCCCCCGCGCCCCGCTCTCGGCGGCTGGAGGCCTTGCAGCGCTTGCGCGGCACGGTGCCATCCGTCGACGCGGTGAAGGACTGGACGCCCGCGGAGTGGCAGCTCTTCCTGGAGTGGATGCCGGCGGACGCGTCCAAGGACCTGTTCCGGCAGCTCGACGAGCGCTTCGGCCTCACGCGGAGCCGCAACTCGGAGGTGCTGGTGGCGTGGCTCGTGGCGGCGCTGCGCGCGGGCTGGGAGCCGGCGGTGGGCCGCACGGAGGCGTTCCTGGGCGAGGTGGGCCGCATGAAGTACCTCAAGCCCTTGTACGGCGTGCTCAGCGCGTCCCGCGAGCACCGGGGTCTGGCGCGCTCGCTCTTCAAGCAGTACGGGGAGCGCTACCACCCCATCGCCCGGCAGGGCGTGGAGCTCATCCTGTCCCGCGCCTGAGCCAGCGCGCGGGACGGAAGGGACACCGGAGCTACTTCGAGGAGACGGCCTTGAGCCGCTTCTCGGAGAGCTCCAGGTACTTCGCATCCATGTCGATGCCCACGTAGCGGCGGTTCAGCTTGAGGGCGGCCACGCCCGTGGTGCCGCTGCCGTTGAAGGGGTCCAGGATGAGCGCGTCCTCAGGGGTGCTCGCCTCGATGATGCGCTCCAGCAGGGCCACGGGCTTCTGCGTGGGGTGGCTGCCGAAGGCCTTCTCCTCGCCGCCGCGCGGGACGGTGAGCGTCCACAGCCGGCCCTCGCCGTCCGCGGTGACTTCCGCGTCGCCGGAGGGAGGCAGCACCCAGGCGTCGCGCATCTGCTTGCCGCCGTTGTCCGCCTTCATCTTCGAGTAGTTGAAGACGTGCTGGAGCTTGCCGCCCGACTTGGGGGAGGCCCAGATGAGCAGCTCCGTGGAGTGCGTGAAGTAGCGGCACGCCAGGTTGGGGCTCGCGTTGGGCTTGAACCAGGTGACGGTGTTGAGGAGCTTGTAGCCGAGCTTCTGCATCGCGAAGCCGGCGTTGAAGATGACGTGCTGCGTGCCGCTCACCCAGAGCGTGCCGGTGGGCTTGAGCAGGCGCTGGCAGGCGGCGAGCCACGCCGTGGTGAAGGCATGGTCCTCCTCCACCCCGCGCGACACGTCCCAGTTGCCCTTCTGCACGGACACGCGCTTGCCCCCCTTGCAGGTGGTCCCCCCGTTGGAGAGGAAGTACGGCGGGTCCGCGAAAATCATGTCGAAGGTCTGGGGCTCGAACTGCTGCAGAAGCTCCAGGCTGTCCCCGCGCAGGAGCGTCCAGGCGTCGCCCTTCGCGTGCACGTTCTCGCTCAGGGAACGGCGGACAACCTTCAGGTTTTGGGCAGCAGCTTCCGCGAACATCTCGCCTCCGTCAGACTCTTCGGCTGGGACGCGGCGGACTGTGCAGTCACCTGGGTGCTACGTCTAATTATTGGCCTGTAGCACCCTGAAACTTGACGGGTGACTCAGGTCGTAGAAGCGCCGCGAGCAGGGCGGGAGCGCCTCTTCTGGAGGCCCTCCGTCACCCTGCTCGACGGTGCTGCTTCTCACTGTGATGTGAAGCGCGGCGACAGCCTGGAATCAGGCCTTGGCCTTCTTGCCACCCTTGGCGGGGGCAGCGGCGCCCTCGGCGGGAGCAGCGGCGTCCTTCGCCGGGTTGGCCGCGTACTTCTTGCGGAAGCGGTCGATACGGCCCGCCGTGTCCATGAGCTTGTACTTGCCCGTGAAGAAGGGGTGGCAGTTCGAGCAGACTTCCACCGAGAACGAGCCGCGGGTGGAGTGGGTCTCGACGACGTTCCCGCACGCACAGGTGATGCGGGCCGGCGGGTAGACAGGGTGCATTTCCGGCTTCATGACGCTCTCCAAAGTGCCTTGCCCCCAGCCGCCAACGGCTAGGAGGTCCGACACTGACAGTGGCCGGCGCTTATAACGGCGCGCCGACCGGGGCACAAGCCTGGCACGGCTCAGTGGGCGCTCGAGCCCGGGGGCTCGATGCGCTCCACCGCCTTCTGGACGGCCGGATCTCCCGGCACGTCAGGTCCAAGCTGAATGTAGGACAGTAGATGCGTCCGGGGCGCCGGGGTTGCGCCCTCGGATGCTGTTTTCCGCAGGGCGGTGCGGCGGGCCTCCAGGCTGGCGACCGCCGAGTCGAGCGCCGCCTTCTGCGCCGGGTCCTTCGACTGGGCGCTGCGCTCCTTCGCCCGGGCGAGGTTGGACTCCACCAGGCGAAGCTGGTCCTTGGCGCGCGCCTGCTCGGAGATGTCCGTGAAGCGGCCAGGGCCGTTGATGGACAGCTCCAGCTTCGCGACCTGCCGGCCGCGCTCCCCGGGCTGCAGCAGCGTGGTCATCCCCACCCGCTGCGAGATGCCCGAGCCCCGGCCGTCATGGGACTGGAGGACGAAGTCCACGCCGTCCAGGCCACTGGCCAGTTGGAGCAGCTCGTCGTAGGGCACGGCGGCGAGCAGCACCACCAGGTCCACGTGCTCCTGCTGGCGCAGCCGCTTCGCCTCGGCGACCACCGCGGGCGCGACGGGCAGCCCCCGCCGCGTCCCGAGCGTCTTGCCCTTGACGGGGGGGTCCAGGGGCTCCGGCTCGGCCTTCGCGGGCGAGGCGCCCACGACGCCCACCTTGAACCCGCCCACCTGCGTCACCAGCGACGCGGGGAACAGGAGCTTGCCCTGCGCATCCACCAGGTTCGCGGACAGCAGCTTCAGCTTGGACTTGCGCGTCTGCTTGCGCAGGAAGTCCACGCCCAGCCCCAGGTCCCGGGTGCCCACCGCCATGGCGACGGTGCCTTGTGCCTCCATCTGCGCGAGCAGCAGCTCCGCGCGTGCACGGGCATCCGGGGCCTCACCGCTGTCCCGGCTCCTGAAGAGTGCGTTGCCCGCATCCAACACCAAGAGCGGTACGCCCTTGGAGCGCTCTTGCTCTATCGCGACTTTTCGTCTGGCCAGACCGCCAGACGGGTTGTGTCGTCAACCACAGGGGGCGATTTCGCCCCCATTGTCTCCGGTGAAGAGCAGCACGAGCTGCTTGGGCGCGGCGCCCGCCACCAGGGGCAGGAGCCAGAACGCCAGCGCGGCGAGCCGCGGGGAACGCATGCTCACTTCTTGCCTCCCTTCTTCGGAGGAGTCTTGGACTTGTCCAGCTCCGCGATGCGCTCCTTGGCCGTCTTGGCGGCGCCGGACTTGGGGTAGCTCTTCACGAGCTCCTCGAGCGCCATGCGCGACTCATCGCGCATCTTGAGCTGGGCGAAGCACTCCGAGGAGCGCAGGTACGCATCCGGCGCGGACGGCGTCTTCGGGTGGTCCTGCACCACCTTGCCGTACTCGAAGAGGGCCTCGCGGCACTTGGACTCGGAGAGGTACGTCTCGCCCAGGCCGTAGTGGGCCTCGCCCACCAGCGGGTCCTTGGTCCACTTCTTCATCAGCTCGGTGAAGAGCTGACGGGCGACGAGGACCTCACCGGCCTTGGCCTTCTCCCGCGCGAGCGCGAGGAAGTCCTTGGGGTTGTCGGGGCGCTTGAGCTCCTCGGCCTTCTTCTTGGCCTCGGCCTCCTTCACGGCGGCGGCGCCCTGCAGGGCGAGCAGCTTCTGGTCCTGCGCGCCGAGGGCCGTCTCCAGCTCGGTAATTTTGTGGACGTACGTCTCCACCTGACCGCGGAGCTGGGAGAGGTCCTCCATGGTCTTCTGGAGCTGGATGCCGATGTCCGCGTCCTTGCGGCGCGCGGCGGTGTCCAAGCCGTCGAGGGCCTTGGTGACCTCGGCGACCTTCTCGTCGATTTTCGGCAAGGTGGCGGCGAGCTGCTCGCGCGCCTCCTTCAGCTCCGCCTGCATCTGCGCGGAGTCGGCGCCGAGACGGTCGACCTTCGCCTCGAGGGCGCGGCCGCGGTCGGCGGGATAGAAACAACCAGGGAGCGCCACGAGCAGGGCGAGCAGGACGAGCCTTCGCATGGGGTCGGCATCTTACGGCCAAATCGCCGCCCCGTCCGGACTTCTCGCGTCCGGAATTCGACTTCCCAACCCGCTCGCCTGCTTCGTCAGCGAGTCCCGCCCAGGGGCTCCAGGCGTCCGGCGGCGTGGGCACACGCCACGCGCAGGCGGCTGGGGTTGAGGAAGAACGGGACGGGGCGCGAGCGGCCTTCCTCCAGGGACACCAGGGCCCGGCGATACTCCACGGCCGCGTCGAGGGGGCGGCGGCACTGCTCCAGCAGCAGCCCCAGCAGGTACCGCGCGGCGGCGTGATCCGGGTCCAGTGAGAGACACCGCCGCAAGTCCCGCTCCGCGGCCGCGTCCGAGGCCCCCGACGAGGCTCCATCCAGCACACAGGCGAAGAGCAGGTCCGCCTCGGTGAAGGCCGCGGCGGAGGCCAGCGTGTGACCGGGCTCGGCCGGCCCCTCGGGGCTTCGTCCTCCTGGAGTCGACGAGGCGTCCGCTCGCCCCGAGGAAGGGCGCGGGTCCTCGCTCGGGGCCGGTGCATCGCTCCCCGCGGGTCCGCGTGTTCCCCCGACGGAGGCACCGTCCTGGGGCCGCGCCACCTCCCAGGCCGAGCGGGAGTCCCGAGGCGCCGCGGTCCCCTCCCCGCTCCGAGGTCCCCCCACCCGGACATGGAAGAAGGCGGAGGTCGTGCGCACCACGCTCAGCGTCGGGGGCACCTGGAGCAGCGGCTCCGACGAGGACAACACCAACGTCCCGCCCGGCACCAGGCTGTCCGCCAGCGCCGCCACCGTCCGATGGAAGGACTCCACCGTGAAGTAGATGAGGACGTTGCGGCAGAAGACGACGTCGAAGCCACCCTCCTCCGGCGGCCGGGGGTACGGCGCGTCCATCAGGTTGTGGACCTGGAAGCTCGCGCGCTCTCGCAGCGCCGACACCAGCGCCAGCCGCGAGCCCTTGGGCATGAAGTAGCGCTCGCGCGGCCCCGCGGGCACCCGGCGCAGTTGCTCCGGGGTGAACGACAGCGAGCACGCACGCCGCAGCGCCGCCTCGGAGATGTCCGTGCCCAGCACGCTGCTCCCAGGACTGGCGCCGGACTCGGCCAGCAGCATCAGCAGCGTGGCCACCTCCTCCCCCGTGGAGCAGCCCGCGCTCCACAGGCGCAGGGGCCGCCCTCCCGCCCTCGCGACCAGCGGCGCGAGGACGTGGTCCCGGAAGTCGTTGAGCTGCACCTCGTCGCGGAAGAGGTCCGTCTTGTTCACCACCACCGCGGAGATGAGGCCCTCCAGGTCCGCCGCGCCCGTCGGGGACTTGAGGAACGCGAGGTATTGGTGCGGCGTGAGGCCTCGGCACCGCTCCGCGAGGCGATCATCCAGCCGTCGAATCTGGGGGCCGCTCAACGCCATGCCCGTACGCGCCGTGAGGAAGGCGCGCACGGAGGCCCATTGCCCACCCGAGGCCCGCACCGGCGGCTCAGCGCCCCACTGCGAGCGACTCACCCCGGGCCAGCCGCGCCAGCGAGGCGGCGACTTCGTCTCCGTGGATGAGGTGGTCCACCGCCTTGCGCTCCACCGCCGCGCCCGGCATGCCGAACACGACGCAGGACTCCTCGTTCTGCGCCAGCGTCAGGCCTCCCGCCTGGCGGATGGCCAACAGTCCCTCCGCGCCATCGGCGCCCATGCCCGTGAGCACCAGGCCCACCGCGCGCCGGCCATACGTCCGGGCCGCGCTCTCCAGCAGCGTCGTCCCCGACGGCATGTGTCCGTCCCGCTCCACGCCGGCCTTGAGCGCCACCCGGCCCCGGAAGGGAATCATGGTGTGCTGCCCCGGCGGGGCGATGAGCACATGGCCCGGCATCAAGGGCTCGCCGTCCTGCGCCAGCCGCACCTTCAGCCGGCTGGCGTTGGCGAGCCAGCCCGCGAGCGACTCGGCGAAGGCGGCGTTGATGTGCTGGACGATGACGATGGGCGCGGGGAAGTCCGCGGGCAGCTCCGAGAGCATCCGGTAGAGGACCTGGGGCCCGCCGGTGCTGGCGGCCACCACCACCACGCCCATGGACACCGCGGGCAGCACGGACGTCGTCACGCGCGGCGGGGTGATGCCCTTCTGGGGACGGCGCAGGTGGCGGATGACGCGCACCGAGGAGAGCAGCTTGATCTCCCGCACCAGGTTCCACGCCTCGGGGCCGGCGTCGATGGCGGGCTTTATCTGCAGCGCGAGCGCGCCCAGTTCCAGCGCCC